>CAYING010000022.1:0-23824 GCA_964364715.1 uncultured Planctomycetales bacterium | reverse complement strand
AGGGCCCCGGCCAAGCTCGACGTGCCGGAGAAGACAGCGGCCTTTTTAAGCACCCGCGAGTGGCGCAAAACATTGGAATCCGAAAAAGATTTTGTCCTTTTGGACGTGCGCAATGATTATGAGAGTGCGATCGGCCATTTTGAGAACGCGGTCCTGCCGCCGTTGGAGAACTTTTTTGATTTTCCGCAATGGCTGGACAATGCCCCGCTCGATAAAAGTAAAAAGGTTTTAATGTACTGCACCGGCGGCATCCGCTGTGAAAAATTTTCCGCCCTTATGAAGAAAAAAGGTTTTACGGATGTCAATCAGCTGCAGGGCGGGATTCTGAATTACGCTGAAAAGGAAAACGGTGTGCATTTCAAAGGAAAATGTTTTGTCTTTGACGATCGTTTGGCGGTACCCGTTAATCCCGAAGAGCCAGAGCCAATCAGCCGCTGTGATATTTCCGGCGTTCCCTGTGACACCTATATTAATTGTGCTAATATGGTGTGTAATAAATTGTTTCTTTGCGCGCGTGAAGCTGCGATCGCGATGGACGGCTGCTGCAGCGAGGAATGCAAAAACGCCCCGACCCGCCGCCCGTTGGATATTAAAAAGCTTTATACGCCGTTTCGGCGAAAGCATAAGTGTTTTAACTATTAAAAAAGGATTTGTATGATCTCCCTCGACCGTTCCAATTTAAAAGGTTGTGTTGAACAAAAAGATCTGGAAGAAATCCTGCCGCAGATTAAAAAAGCCCATGAGGATTTGGAAAGAAAGACGGGTAAAGGCAGTGATTATCTGGGCTGGGTGGATTTGCCGGGCCGGATTAAAGATTCTTTTTTAAGGGAATTAAATTCCCTTAAAAAAGACGTGCAGAAAAATTCCGATTGTTTGATTTCCATCGGCATCGGCGGGTCATATTTGGGTATCCGCGCGACACTGGAATATCTGCGCCTTGAAACCAAACTCCCCGTTTATTACGTCGGTAACAATATGGACCCGGATTATCTGGTTAATCTTTTAAATTCCATTAAGCATAAACGTATCAGCGTGGTTGTCATTTCAAAATCCGGCACGACGACCGAACCGGCCTTGGCGTTTCGCATCGTAAAACAATTTTTAAGCAAAAAATACAAAGAAGCGGAATTGAAAAAGCGCATTATCTGCGTGACCGACGAGAAAAAAGGCGCTTTGCGTAAAATCGTGGATAAATACGGTTATAGAAGCTTTGTGATTCCCGATGATGTGGGCGGACGGTTTTCAATTTTAACACCCGTTGGTCTTGTGCCGCTCGCGTTGGCCGGCGTCGACATTAAAAGTTTGGTCGAAGGCGCGCGCCAGGGTGAAAAAGAATATTCGCAGACAGACCTTTCCAAGAATATTGCTTGGCAGTACGCAGGCATTCGGTATTTGTTATACAAGCAGGGCAAAAAGATCGAAGTCTTGTCGTCGTTTTACGACAACATGGCCTATGTTGCGGAGTGGTGGAAACAGCTTTTTGGCGAGAGCGAGGGCAAAGAGGGAAAGGGAATCTTCCCGGCGTCTTTGAATTTGACCGCGGATCTGCATTCGATGGGCCAGCTGATGCAGCAGGGCGAGCGCAATATTTTTGAAACATTTCTTATTGTCGACAAACCGCAGCATTCGCTTAAAATTCCAACTGACAAAGACGACCTCGACGGATTTAATTTCGTCGCCGGAAAAGATTTGGATTTTGTCAATAAACAAGCCTACAAAGCCACTGCCGCCGCGCATTTTGAGGGCGGCGTGCCGAATATGACCTTGACCATCTGCCAGGCGGATTGTTTTCACCTCGGCCAGTTGTATTATTTCTTCGAACGGGCGGTGGCCATCTCCGGCTATCTACTCGGCGTCAATCCCTTTGACCAGCCCGGCGTCGAGGCGTATAAATCCAAGATGTTTCACTTGCTTGGTAAGAAATAATTTTAGGGTTGGCTATATTATCATTCGCTCAGACAGTCCTCGTCCCGTTGCTTCGCAATCAACGGGACTGCGGAACTCGCTCGGTGATAATATAGCCAACCCTAAATAATAAAAGCGGCCGCCATTATGGCAGCCGCCTTTATAAGGTGATAGGCCTTCTGAAGAAGCCTGCCTGACGGCAGTCAGGCTTTCGCTATCTTTATCCTCCTATGACGTTACGTTTTAAGTATGCCTGATACCTTCCTAAAAATCAAGACCCCAAAGCAAAATATATATCAATAATACTTATATTTTTATATAGGAATCGTTGACAAGCGATGTGAGAAATGTTTGAATGATAGCAGTATGTACTTATCTTTCTTGGATTTATTTTAGAGGAAATAAGTACTTATCCCAATTTCATCTAAATATAATTGGGATTAATTAAGGAAAATTGGGATGAAAATGCCATTCTTGAGCAAAAAGCAGCCTGGCCCTGCGCCGGAAAAAGTGTCTGTCATTAAACCTTCCCAAGATGCGAAGAAAATATATCTTTTCATCGGCCTGATCTGTATCGTCGGTGCATTTCTCGGTGTGTGCGCGATCTTTTATATGATGACGCATGAGAGCCTGCAAAAGGAAGAGAAGATCAAGGATCTTAGCGACCAGCTGGTGACCATTAATGGTGAGAAGGGTATTGTTGAGGGGGAACTGGAGAACCTAAAGGCCCAAGCCGATTCCATTAAAATCGAAATGATCGTTGCTCAATCGCAGAAGATGTACGGCCAAGACGAGAGTTCGCGCAAAGAAGGTTTATTGTGGGCGGACAAAAAATCCAAAATGTACATCGTAACGCTGGGGGCTTTGAACGGTCTCAAACCGGGCAGCATTTTGGCTGTGTACGACGGGGAAACCCGGGTCGGAGAAGTAGCGGTGGATCTGCCGTTGGATGTGATCTCGTATGTCCAGCCCTCAAAGAGATCTTCTGAGAAAATGGCCAAGGACTCTTACCGGGTCGTGATCGAGTAAATATTCATGATGTACTTGGTTTTCCGGGATATTTTTAGAGGAAACAAGCCTGCCTGCCGGTAGGCAGGTACTTATCCCAATTTCCTCTGATAATAATTGGGATTATATAAAGGAAAATTGGGATGAACAAAATTAAATTCGGCCAGCTGCTGGTAGAAAGCAAGCTCATTACGCCGGCACAGCTGGAAAGGGCGTTAGCCGAGCAGGAAAAGACCGGCGAGCTTTTGGGCGTGACCCTGCAGCGGCTTGGCTTTGTCGACGAAGAATCGCTCTATCTTCCCATTTTGGCCCAGCAGATCGGCGTGGAGTTGGTGTACGTGAAGGACCTGCAGATCCCGGCCGAGACCATCCGTAAGATCCCGGCAAAATTCGCCAGTCACTATAAAGTGATCCCGGTGAAATGGGAGAACGGCATCCTGCAGATCGCGATGACGCGGCCGCTGGATATTCACCTCCTGGACGAGATCGCGCTCGTTGTTGATGCCAAGATCAAACCGGTCCTGGCGAGCGAAGGCGACATCGCCCAATCGATCCGCAAATATTACGGTGTGGGTGCGGATACGATCGAACAGATGATGGGGTCGATGCAGGCGCCGATGGAGTCCGGCGCTGTTAAAGACCTTGAGGAGATCGAATCCGAAGCGTCCATCAGCAAATTTTTTAACCAGATCCTTCTTGAAGCGTACAAGGATAAAGCGACCGACATTCATATTGAACCGTTTGAGCGTGCATTGAAGATTCGTTACCGTGTCGACGGGATATTGTATGATGCCGAGGTTCCGGCGAATATCAAACATTTCAAGGACGCGATCAATTCGCGCATAAAAATTTTATCGAATTTGAACATCGCGGAAAAACGCCTTCCGCAGGATGGGCGTTTTAAGGTTCGCGCCGGAGAGGTGGATCTTGATCTGCGCATTTCATTTTTGCCGACGAATTACGGTGAAAGCGCGGTCATCCGCATTCTCAATTCCGCTCGGCTGTACAGCCTGCAGGAGTTAGGCCTGACCCCCGATGAGCAGAAGATCCTGCAGTCACAGATCGATAAGCCGCACGGGATCCTTTTTATCACCGGCCCGACGGGAAGCGGTAAAACGACGACGCTGTATTCCGCCTTATCGCAGATCAATACGATCGATCAGAAGATCATTACGATCGAAGACCCGATTGAATACCAGTTGTCCGGTGTGACACAGATACAGGTCAACCCGAAGATCGGATTGGATTTTGCCGCGGGCTTGCGGTCCATGCTGCGTCATGATCCGGATATCATGATGGTCGGCGAGGTGCGCGACTTGGAAACCGCCGAGATCGCGATCCGGGTCGCGTTGACCGGGCATTTGGTCTTGTCGACGCTGCACACCAATGACGCGGCGAGCGGCATCACGCGTTTGATCGATATGGGGATCGAGGCGTTCTTAATTTCCAGTTCCGTGAATTGTTTGATCGCGCAGCGTTTGATCCGCTTGGTCTGTCCCAAGTGTCGTCAGCCGGAACCGGTCAGCCCGGAGATTTTGCGTGATTTTGACGTCAAGGAAGAAAATTTAAATGAGATCATTGTTTTTGAAGGCAAAGGGTGTAAGGATTGCCGCATGACCGGCTACAGCGGGCGCCAGGCGATCTATGAATTTTTGGCAATGACGGACGCTGTCCGGAATTTGGTCCTCACCCGGGCGTCCGCCGGACAGATCAAACAAAAGGCAGTCGAGCAGGGGATGAGAACGTTGCGTCAATCCGGATGGGAGAAGGTCAGAAAGGGATTGACCACGCCAAGTGAAGTGATCCGCGTAACGCAGGAAGAATGATTTTAAGGTCACAAACCTGCCTGTCACCGCCTCTGGCGGGATCCCGCAAAAGCGGTGACCGGCAGGCAGGGTCACAATGTCACCAAGTCACAAGTAAAGACGGGTGACGTGGTGATTTGGTGTCTTGGGGACTAAATATGCAGTACCTTTATAAAGCAAAGCAGGGACCGGATAAGGTGGTTCAAGGGGTTATCGATGCTGATCGCATGGAAGATGCGATCGCTAAAGTGATACAGCGCGGGCTTTCCCCGATCGATGTGCAGCCGGTTCCCGAAAGCCGTCCGGCAGCGCCCGGAAGATCGGTTTTACAAGTGATCGGCGCGGGCCAATTTTTTGCGAAACGTATTTCTCCGTCGCTATTGGCGCTTTTTATGCGGCAGATGGCGGACCTTGTTGAGGCCTCGGTCCCGCTGTTGAAGGCATTGGACCTGGTCGCTAAACAAACGCGGCATGTGTATCTGCAGGACGTGATTCGTCAAATGCATGATTTTGTTAAGGACGGCGGCAGTTTTTCATCGGCGTTGCGGCAGCATCCGGATGTTTTCCCGGCGATGTACGCGAATATGATCAAGGCCGGCGAGATCAGCGGACAGCTCAACATTGTCCTGAACCGTTTGGCGCATCTGGTCGAGCAGGACCAAGAGACCCAAAACAGGGTCAAGGCCAGCCTGGCGTATCCGGCCTTTATTCTGGCCGTCGGATTTTTGACCGTTTTTGTTTTGCTGTCGTTCGTGATGCCGCGCCTGACCGTGATCTTTGACGATATGGATCAGGAATTGCCTTTACCGACCCAGGTGATCATCGGGATAAGCGGTTTCTTCGCGGAATTTTGGTGGGCGGCGGTCTTGTTGACGGGAGGCGCGATTTATTATTGGCAAAGATGGCTGCATACCGAGAACGGCCGCCGCTGGTGGGATACAGCGCGATTGAAAATTCCCATCCTGGGAAATTTTATCACCGAAGTTGAGATCGGCCGCTTCGCGCGCACCTTAGGGACTTTGCTGGAAAGCGGGGTCGTGATCGTCGAGGCCCTGCAGTCGGTGTGGGCGGTCGTGGACAACGTGGTCTTGAAAGAAGAGATCAAACGGATTTCGCAGGATGTGGCGGACGGCTCCAGCCTGACCGCGGGGTTAAAAAGTTCCCCGTATTTTCCGGAGACGGTGGTCAACATGGTCTCCGTCGGAGAAGAGACGGGCAATATGGAAAAAGGATTGTTCAAGCTGGCGGATGCGTTTGAACGCCAATCGGAATTGACCGCGAAGACGGTCCTGTTGCTTTTGGGGCCGATGGTCCTGGTCGTGATCGTGGGGATCGTCGGCGTCTGTGTCGTTTCGATGCTGCTGCCGATTTTCAGGATGAATATGATTATTCAATGACGGCACAATTTACGGAACGCTAACTAGAAAAGTCAAAAGTAAAAAGGGTAAAGTAAAAAGTTCAAATAACAAAGTCAAAAGTTTAGCAGCGCGAGCGATACCACACTTTTGACTTTCACCTTTTTCCTTTTGACTTCGTTAAAAGAGAGGGATCGAGTATGCCCAAAAACAAAAGCGGTTTTACCCTTATCGAGATTATGCTCGTCGTTATTATCATCGGTGTCTTGGTCGCGATGGTCGTCCCGAATTTGTCCGGCCGCGGCGAGCAGGCCCGCCGGGCGGCAGCCAAAGCGGATATTGAATCCAATTTATCGACGGCATTAGACCTTTATGAGTTGGATAACGGAAAATATCCGACGACCGAGCAGGGGCTGATCGCGCTGTTACAGAAGCCGGGCGGCGCTCCGGAGCCGGTCAATTGGAGCGGGCCGTATTTAAAAAAGAAACAGATCCCCAAAGATCCGTGGGGACGGGATTATGTTTATATTTCTCCGGGAAGGCATAACACGGAAGAGTATGATCTCTCGTCGTATGGACCCGATGGAGCGGAGAGCGCTGATGATGCCGGGAATTGGTCCAATGCCCCGTCGGCTGGACAATAACGGTTTGAGCCGTCGAAAAGCTTTTTCGCTCATTGAACTGCTTTTGGTCATCGTTCTTCTGGGGGTTGTGGCGGCGGTCAGCGTTCCGAATTTCAGCAAAACCTACGGCCGGCTGCGGCTTAAACAGACAGCCGAAAACGTACAGTATTTGATGAATTACGCCCAGAGCCGCGCGATCATAAAGAACCTTTCGTTCCGTCTTCAGTGGGAAGAAGGGTTCCGCCGCTGCCGGCTCACGGAGGAAGCGGTGCGGGAGAACGGATCGCCGCGGGAGAGGGTCTTTCAAAAGATTTCTGGGCGCTGGGGAAGGGAAATAAGCTTCCCGTCGGAGATTCAGGTGACATCGAGTCTGTCACAATTTGAGTTTTATCCTGACGGTACGATCGACAAGGGAACGATCTCGGTATGCGGTCAGAAAAATTGTTATACCATTTCCACTCAGGAGAAGCGGGGAAGGGTCAGGATGTTTTCGGCCGGCGGCAAAGACGTTAACGAAGAGATAAAAAATTAATTTTATGTACTTGTTTTCTCTGGAATGGTTTAGATGGAACAAGTACTTATCCCAATTTCATCTAATGACTAATTGGGATTATAGCAAGGAAAATTGGGATGAAAAAAGACACATTCAACGTATTCGAGATCACGCACTCGCATGTGAAGTTCCTGCAAGCGAAGGTGTCGCGCTCCGGGACCGTTATAAAGAATTTGCAGTTTCGTCCTGTCCGTCAGCATACGGATGAAGAACTTATTAAACTGATTTCTTCAATCGCCGCGATGAAAGGATCGGATGCCCGTCATGCGGCAGTGGTGATCCCCAGACGGCTGACCATTCTCCGCCAGATCTCATTGCCGTCGCAGGATAAGGATGAGATCCGCAAGATGGTCTCTCTGCAGCTGGTGAACAAAATCCCGTATTCGCTTGAGGATGTTGTCTGTGATCATATTATCCTGGACCAAGATAAACCCGGCTATACCAGCGTGCTGGTTGTCGTGGTCCATAAAGAGATCGTGCAGAGGTATTTGAAGATCTTCAGCCAGGCCAAAGTGAACGTGCAGAATTTCATCCTTAGCTCCGTCGGATTGATGGCCTGGTTCAACCATCAGGCGCGTTTTTTGAAAGGATCCTCGGCTTCCGGGCTGGGTTTTATCAATCTGGATCATTCTGAGTCGGAAATGTGCTTTATCCTTCAGGGCAAATTATTGTTTTCCCGCAGTATCCCGATGGGCGCCGGTGAGTTGAGCGCCGAGACAGCGGTCAAGTTCGCCGAACAGGTCGATCTGACCCTGAAATCTTTCAAGAAAGAAAGGATGGGGCCGGACATCCAGGGATTTTTGATCGCGGGAGACACCCGGGCCGCGCATTTTTTAAAGGAAAAATTGAGCGAGGAGTTCAAGCTGCCGGTCGAGACCGTGAACGCTTTCGACAACATCCCCTGTCAAAAGGAGGTCGATTTTAAATCCTCTTTGGACGGCGGATTTGCGTCGGCCGTCGGGTGGGGTTCGGTCTTGGCGTTTGCGGCGGGCCATCCGATGAGCCTGATGCCGACGGAGATCAACGATACCAAGATCTCTCTGAACAAGCGCAGCCAGTGGATCCGGTCGTTTCTTTTAGGAGCGGCGTCCTTGATCTTGGTGACCGCTGCGTTCAATATCAAGATTTATCAGGATATGAACGGCCTCAATCGGCTGCAGGCAAAACTTAAGGAAATTAAGCCCCGGATCCAGCAGGCGCAAAAGGTCATGGCGGTGGTGGAAGCGGCCGATCAGAATATTTATAAAAAGATATTTGTCGCGGATATTATTTCAGAACTGTACCGTCTGACGCCGCAGGATGTGGCGTTCCGTTCTTTGGTCCTGGATGATCAGGGGGCTCTGACCATCCAGGGATACTCGCAATCTCCGTCGAGCATAAATGTCCTGCAGAGCCAGCTGGTGGCCTCGGTGATCTTTAAAGAGGTCAACCTGCAGTACGCCTCGCGGGTACGTAACTATAATCAGGACCTGATAGAATTTAAGATCGTCTGCCAATTAAAGAATAAGCGACAGGAAAAATAATGAACGTCCGTTTTTCGATCAGAGAAAGAATCATCCTTGTCCTTTGCCTGATCAGTGTTTTCGTTTATCTGAATTACGCGTTCGTTTATAAACCGGCGCAGGAAAGACGGAGCGGTATCCAGGACAAGATCCGGATCGCGCAGAAACAACTGAAGCGGGATATGCGGATCATTGCCCAGGCCAAGGCTTATCAGGGGCAATACGACAAGATTTTTTTAGAATTCCAGCAGTCCGGTACCGATGAGGCGGTGATGTCCTCGATCCTTTCCGAGATCGAACGTTCCTCTGCCGAGTTCAAGGTTAAGATCGCCGAGATGAAACCGCAGCGCGTTAAAAAAGGCGGGCTCACCAGCGAATTTTCGGTCAGTATGACCCTGGAAGGTTCGCTTAATGAGGTGATCCGCTGTCTTCACACCCTGCAGCAGCCTCCGCATCTTTTCGGCGTGAGCCAGCTGAGGATCGAACGGCAGATGTTTCAGGGGGTTGACCTTCAGTGCCAATTAATATTAAGCCGAATTTTCTTTTTATAAGTGATTTTTGGGAAATTAATCGAAATAGCCGTTGACACCCCCGGCGAATATAGGTAAAGTTAAGATGATCAGCGCAGTTTATAAAATTTTTCAGCAAAAGGATTTATGCACTTGTTTTCCAAAATAGTTTTAGATGTAACAAGTACTTATCCCAATTTCATCTAACGATAATTGGGAATGATTAAGCCCCGCCTGTGGCGGGGCAGGGAAAATTGGGATGACTTATTATACCGCCCTGCGATTAGCCAAAGAACCGTTCTCCAACAGCCCTGATCCCGCTTTTTTTTACCGCTCTTCGGAACACCAAACGGTTTTAAACCGGCTTGAGATCGCGATCCGGCTCAAGCGGGGGTTGAACCTGGTTCTGGGGGACGTGGGGACGGGCAAAACCACACTGTCACGCGCTCTCTTTCAGGCTTTCAGCGGCGAGGACGATTATGTTTTCCATATGATCCTGGACCCGGATTTCAAATCGGAATATGAATTTTTTTCTCATCTGACAAAAATGTTCGAGGTCAGCCCATTTTTCAGGGACAGTGTTGACCACCGGGACGCGATCGAGAAATATCTGTTTCAGAAGGCCGTCGAGGAACAAAAGACGATCGTCCTGGTGATCGACGAGGGGCAAAAATTGACATTGCCTGCCATCGAGATCCTGCGGACATTGTTGAATTATGAGACTAACGATCAGAAACTTCTTCAGTTGGTCATCCTGGGGCAGATGGAGCTTCTTCCGAAAATAAAGGACATCGCGAATTTTATGGACCGGGTGAACTTCAAGTATATTCTGCAGCCGCTGGATGAATATGAGACGGGCAAGATGATCCATTTTAGGCTTTCCCAGGCAGGGTATGAGACCCCGGAGTCCCTTTTTACCCGGGAGGCGGTCCATGCGATCTATGATTATACGCAAGGTTATCCCCGGCAGATCGCCCGGTTCTGCCACAACGCGATGGAGCATCTGGTGATGCAGGAACGCCGGGTCGTCACGCAGGATGTGATCGATCATTTGATCCTTCTCGACAGGCAGTGGCGATAAAAAGGTGTTGCGATGGAGCCAGAGGTTTCTTCAGAAGAAAAATTATTAAAACTCATCCGGAAGAAAAATATTTCTGCGGCGTCCAAAAAAGTTTCGGAGCGCGGGCAGGATGAAAAATCCATTCGTTTTGTCGCGGGGAAGAAAGATTTTGACGCGGCAAAATTCATCAACGGGATGCTGCTGTTGATCGTTGCCGGGGCGGGTGTGTACATCGTCTGGCACGGTGCGCAGACAAGTTTTTTGAATAAAAGTAATCTCATCTTTGAAGAAACAGCGGTGATGCCGGAAGCGGAGCCTGTCCCTGTCCCGCCGGCAGCCAGGCCGATCAGTTATTACGAAGAGATCGTCGCTCAGCGGGACATTTTTAATACGTCGTTCCAGAAGACAGTCCCGGCGGCCGGTCCTCAGGCGACGGCACAGGCAGTACAGCCGGTGAACCCGCTGCAGAATTTGACTCTGGTGGGGGTCGTGCTGGATGAAGAGCCGCAGGCGATCATCCATAATCAGAGTACCCGGGAGACCCTTTTTCTTAAGAAGGGGGACAGTGTAGACGGCGTTGTGATCGAAGGTGTAAGGGAAGAAAAAGTAACAGTCCTGTTTCAAGGCCAGTCGATCGATCTGATACTTTAGGGAATTATGCGAAAATTTATTTATATATTTTTAATCGGGGCGTTTATCCTTTTCCTGAACGGTCCGCCGATCTTGGCGCAGAATTCCGCGATGAGCGTCGAGGATTTCCTGAACCAATTTGAACAGCAGCGCAATCCAGGCAATGATCCCGCTGTCCCCGGGCAGTTCCCGAACCCTTCCATGCCGCAAGCCGCTCCGGACACTCAGCCTCCGGCCATTGAACCTGCCGCTGAAGATCTTTCCGAGCCTTCGGTCGAGATCACCATGGATGATCCGGGAGAAAATTCGGACGGTGTTGAGGCCAAGATCGATGTCCTGGACCTTAAAGGCATGGAGATACAGGATTTTCTTAAGCTGATTTCTCAAAAAAGCGGCAAGAACGTTGTCGCCGGGCCGAATGTCCGCGGGAAGATGACGATCTATCTCAAAGATGTCACGATCAAAGATGCGTTGCATATCGTCCTTGAGGCCAATGATCTCGCTTATGTCGAGGACGGCAATGTGATCAAGGTCATGACCGCAAAAGATTTTGAGGTCAAATACGGCTACAAGTTCGGCGACAAGCATCAGACAAAGATCATCAAATTGACCTATGCCAATGTTCTGGATATGGTCACGATCCTCAATCAGATGAAAAATTTAAGCGGCAAGGTGATCTTTGACCATAAATCGAATACGCTGGTCTTGATGGATACGCCCGCGAAACTTTCAGAAATGGAAGCTTTGATCAAACAGATCGATGTCCCGGTGGAAACGCAAGTGTTTGACTTGAGCTACGCCGACGCCAAGGAAGTTTCGGAAAAGATCGGTGAATCGCTCACGCTGAATGTGGGGAAGATCAAGCACGATGTCCGTTCGAACCGCATCATCGTGGCGGATACGCCGACGAAGATCCTGGAGATCGAGAAGATCATCCGGGCCTTTGACGTGAAGCAGCGCGAAGTCCTGATCGAAGCCAAGATCATCCAGATCGTATTGAATGACGAGCATAAGATGGGCATCGATTGGGAAGCGATCGTTTCGGATTATCACGCGTTGAACTTGAAAGGTGATTTCGACATTCTGACCAGCAGCGAAAAAAGGGGACGACTGAGCGTCGGGACGTTATCCAGCGATGATTATACATTTTTGATCGACGCGCTCGAGACCGTCGGAAAGACCAATATCCTTTCCAACCCGAGCATCACGGCCGTGAATAACAAAGAAGCGAAGATTCTCGTGGGCTCGACCCAGCCGTATGTGACGACGACGACCACGACACCGGCTTCCGGTCCGACGACGACCGCGGAAAGCGTGAATTTTATCGACGTCGGGGTAAAACTTTTTGTCACGCCGACGATCCATATGGATGATTTTATCACGATGAAGATCAAACCGGAGGTCAGCTCGGTGACCAGTTCGCTCACGACCAGTAATAACAATACGATCCCGATCGTGGAGACCTCGGAAGCCGAGACGGTCGTCACCGTCAAGAACAACGTCACCATCGTGATTGGCGGGCTGATCAAAGAGGAAAAATTGTCGACCGTGCGCAAGATCCCGATTTTGGGAGACCTGCCGCTTTTGGGGCTTGCGTTCCGTAATCAAAAACAGAGTGTTGCAAAGACAGAACTGGTTATTTTCCTGACGCCGAAGATCATTACCGGCGATGTCCCGGAGGCAGACCGCCTTCAGGGGCAGGAAGACACGGTGCAGAAAAAACATAACCGTCTCAATCCGTAACCGCGTATAATTCATTTTTATCTCTTCAGGCTGCTAGAATATTCCACATCTTGAAATTGATCAGGGAGGATGTTATGGGTAGAATAGGTTTAGGCGAAATAATCATCATCGCGCTGGTGATCATGGTTTTGTTCGGCGCAAAGAAACTGCCGGAATTCGGCACAGCCTTAGGCGAATTTCTGAAGCGTTTTAAACAGGCCGCGAAGAATATTGAAGACGAAGTGAAGAAGTAAAGTGAAAAAACTTTCATTGATCGGCCACCTCGAGGAACTCCGCGGCAGGATCTTAAAAGCGCTCGGTGTTTTTATCCTTGCCGGTGTCCTTGTCTATCAGTCCGTTGACCCTATCCTGGATTTTGTCATCAAACCCGTCGGGAAACTTGTTTTCACCTATCCCAGCGAGGCGTTCCTGGCCCGGCTCGCTCTGACGTGCTGGGGCGGCCTCTTCGCCGCTTTCCCGTATATCCTTTATCAGATCTGGCAGTTCATCAGCCTGGCCTTGACCGATAAGGAAAAGAAATACGTCGCGGTTTTTCTTCCTCTCTCACTGGCTTTTTTTATCCTCGGGATATTGTTCGGTTATTTTGTGATGGTCCCGGTGTCGATGAATTTTTTCTTGAGCTTCGCGTCTGAATCCATGGTCCCGATGATCACCGTGAACCAATATGTTTCTTACGTCGGGAATATGCTTTTTGCCTTCGGTCTCGTCTTTGAATTGCCGGTCGCGTTGCTGTTCCTGGCGAAGATCGGCATTGCGACACCGGCCTTCTTGATTCATTTCCGGCCTTATGTCATTGTCGCGATCTTTATTGTGAGCGCAGTTTTGACACCGCCGGACATCATTTCCCAGCTGCTGATGGCCGTTCCGCTTTTAATTCTCTACGAATTAGGCATCATTGCTTCCAAGGTTATCTGCCAAGTCAAAGAAGTCAATCTATGAGGCGCCGGAAATTTTTTTCTGCGATCTTGATTCTGCTGATCGCCGCTTTCGGCTGCGCCAAACCGCAGCCGAAGATGATGAGCGCCGAGGATGCGGAAGAAAAAGCCCTTCGGGTGAGTGAAGTGCGGGCGCTTTACGCGCTTAATAACGGAGCCTTAGCCTCGTGTATCGATGTGAAAACGGAAAAGTCCTGCGACAGCGGCTGGGTCACCTGCCGCGAGGATGCCTGGGTGGTAAAATTCATCGCCGGAGACCGCTGCTCCGTTCGCCAGGACGGCCGGCTTGGGGTCGTCTTGCTCATTGACGGAAAAACCGGGGAAATTATTTCCAGATTCCCCGAGATAGAATATTTTCAGGATGAGGATTTCTGCCGGGATGATTTTGACTGCCTGTGTTCCGCGGTTCCGGATAGAATCCAGTGCCGAAATTTTATTCAGGCCCAAGCAAAAGCCGGGCCGGCAGCTCCTGTTTTTCAAAAAGGCCGCTGTGTCAAAAATCAATGCGGGATGCCGTGAGAAATTTTTTTCTGAATATATTGCAATGCCGGGATTTTGAGTTATAATTTCGCCAGTACCTTAAAGGAGGCGTTATGAGAATTGAAGATGTCCGGGACTTACTTAAGGACAAACGTGTTGTTGATGAGATCAATAAGCATCTGTGGATCGAAAGCCAGAAGGCCGGCTACAGCATCGGCCTGGAACGCGCCACCGATGAATGGCTGCGCTTATACGGCGAATCCTGGATGAAATTTCATATCCCGGAGAAATACAGCGTTTATAAGACGAAGCGCAAATAAAGCTTATGGCTTTTCCTCTGTGCGGAATGGCAGCATCATCGCTATGACGGCGCAGAGGGAAAGAAATCCCAAGATCAGGCCCGCCGTAAACCACATCGGTTGAAAAGCGAATCTTACCTCATGTTTGCCTGCCGACAAATAGACCGCCCGCATCAAATTATTCGCCGGATAGATCTTGTCCTCTTTTCCGTCCACAAAGACTTTCCAATCGGGATGATAAGAATCCGCCAGGATCAGAAATCCCGGCGCTTTTAGATCCGCTTCCACCACCACGTCATTGGCTTCATAACGTTTCACCGCCGCTGAAGATTTTATCTCCGGAGCGAGTGCGGCCAAACGCCCGGCAATATCATTGATCGGCGGGGCATTGATTACCGCGAATTCCCGTAGGTGCAGTTGAAATTTTTTCAGGATACCAAAAGCGGCTTTGGCGTCGGGTTGAAAGACGGCCTTGTGCACGATATAGGCCCGCGGAAAGGCGCTCGAGCGTTCATAGATAGTGACTTCATTTTTGTAGACCGGCGGGTTGCCGGATTCCGCGGCCGACGGGTCATAATTTTTGATCAGCCGGCTGATCGCTTCCGGTGCCGGGGTGATGATGTAGCGGATATTCAGAAGGTCCAGAAAATGTTTTGCTGTTGCCGGGAGCGGGATCGCCCGCAAAGCCGGCGGCCGCAGATCAGGAACAAAGAGATTTTCCTTGATAAGCGTGTTCATGAAGGTGACGTAACGTTTCGGCAGAAGGCCGAAAAATATTCCAAGATCATCGACCGCAAAGCCCGTCGCGGTGTTCGGATAGAGCGGTCCTAGGATACCGTAAGCGCGGGCAGGTGAGGGGTTGCTTTTAAGAAATTCGATGTAAGGGACTTTGCCGAACGATTCAAAACGCTTCGGCCGTTCCCGGTGGATATAAAGAAAGAGTTCCAGCGTGAGAAAAATGATGAGAATGATCCCGGCCGTCCGCGCATTTAATATTTTTCTGTCTTTCACCCAAAGGATCAGCTGGAACAGAAATAAGACCGCCGCAGCCAAATAAACAGCGTTCAGGGCGATCCCGGTGCGCAGCGTTTCACGGTACGCGATCAAATGAAAGACCGCCCAGCCCAAAAGCCCGGCGCTGAAAATGAGGCCTTTGCAGAAAAGTTTTTTTTCGCTGAGGATGGCCCGCGCCCCCATTCCGGCGAGGATCGCGGTGGTCAGCGCCGCCAGATGCGGCGTGTGGATCGCGTAACGGCAGAGGCTGAAGACCGGCAGATATCCGATCCAGTTGATGTAAAAAAATCCGTACGCCTTGCTGAGGATCAGGAATCCCAGGACAAAGAAAAAATAATTCAGGCCGCGGCGCTGATTTTTCCAGAGACTCAAAAAGGAAAAAGCGAGCGGTAAAGTCCCCAGATACCCGCCCCACCATCCGGAAAATTCAAAATCATAGGTGAGCGGGACATTATTAAAAAAGTACGGCAAGGCCAAAGAAAGGATGCGCCCGCGCGTTTCTTCGTTCAAAAGCCCCACCAGCGGCGGGTGCCCGTGCCAAAATTCGGAATTGAGATTTTGTATAAAAGGGAAGAGCACGCAGGCGCTCAATCCGACGGCCAGCGCGTAAGAGGCTATAACCCCGGCGGAAAGTTTCAGGAATTTATGAGGGCCCGCGACGACGGTGAGAGTTCGGAAGATAAAGAACAGGACCGCGTAAACATTCACCAGGAAAATATGCTCCGGATGCCCGGCGAAAATAGTTAACGCGACCGCAACCGCCAGAAACGCGATATTGAACCGGGTAAGATTGCGGATCAGGCGTTCCATTCCGATCAAGACGAGCGGGAGAAGGATATCCACGTTCGCGGTCCAATACTGCAGAAGCACCATAGGCCCGCTCAGCATAAAAGCGACCGCTGAAACGAGAGCCGGGATCTTTTGAAAACGCAGTGTGCGCATAAGCCGGTAGGTGAGGATGCTCCCTAAGAGAAAACGGGCAAGGATCAGGATATCCCAGGCAAAAAATTCCGGCAAGAGATACATAATGAGATTGAGCGGAAAGAACATCCCGATTTCGATCGCGGCGATCAAGGGATATCCGCAGGCTTGATGCGGGTTCCATAACGGCACGATCCCCCGCCGTAAATTCTGTTTGATGAATTCCAGGACCGGTTCTTCCTGGACAGGGGAATCGGTGCCGTTGACCGGGATGAATCTTGGTTTATTGCCCGCTTGTCCGTAGGGGCCGTTGTGCATGGCCTGCGCGCTGGCCGTCGTGATCTTGAACGTTTTCTGCAGAAAAAATACGTCATAAAAAGAAAACATCAGAATGAAAAGCAGGAGGGAACTGACGAGAAGGTTTTCCTTGATCAGGCGTTTCATCCCAATTTTCCTATATATAATTCTAAATTATGATAGATGAAATTGGGATAAGTACTTGTTACATCCAGTATATTTAGAAAAGACAAGTACATCATTTTGCCATTATACCGTTATTCTTTTCAACGTCCAAAGGATCATCCTCCTGCCGCCAAACCGCATACAGGCTTAAGAAAAGCGCTGCCGGCATCAGGCAGAAGAGAACGCGCGGCGCGGTCCTGGACAAACGCCAGAACAGATCAAAGTTCATTGTCGTTAGATAAACGATCCCGACGAGCAGAAGGTAGACGGCAAAGAACAGGATAAAGATCTTAAGCTCAGCCCGGCGGGAACGGGAGAAACCCAAAAGAATAATAAGAAAGATAAATATCCAGATATATTGCCAGTAATTATCGAACACGCTTCTTAAGAAGTATTCTAAAACCATTTCGATGCGCTCAAGGCTTAAAAGCTGCGGCAGCATTCTCAATCCGTCCCAGGAGATATCCCGGTTGGCCGGGGCGAGGAATATTTTGAAGATCAGCGGGGCCCAGACTGTAAGGGCAAACCCGGCGAGCAATTTCTCGGTCAGCGGTTGTTTGAGGGATTTATAGGTTTTGTCTGTCCAGAATGTGAGAAGTAAGATGCCCGGCAAAATCATGGCCATCGTGATGCCTTCATTCTTTGTGAAGCATAAGACTCCTAAAAAAAAACCGGTGAGCAAGATCATCGCCGTATTTCTTTCTTTGAGCCCATAGACGGTCAAAATCCCTGCCGCCAAAAAATAATGCGCCAGGACAATGTCGGCGTATTGCGCTGTTCCCATAAAAAGATAAAAGCGGTTGGTGACCAATACGAGCCCGGCGCCTAAGGCGCAGAGAAGAGGCAGCGTGCGCTTTAAGGCCGCAAAGAGCAATATTCCCGTCGACAAAGTGAACACATTTGCAGTGGTCATGGCGATCCGGTGAAGTTCAGCGCTGCTGACGGCGTAGAGCCAGCTGTTGATCATCGGCAACAGGAGCGGATAATCCGGCTGGGTATGCCAGTGCAGCTGAAAAATATTCGGCCAGGATCTCCCGCCGAAAATAATGAATTTTGTTTTCATATTCCACAGCGCCCAGGCATCCCATTGTCCGTACGGATGGCTGCGGGACAATTCACGGATGATAAGATACAGCGTCAGCCAAAGAAGAATGAGGAAAAAATTGAAAGAATATTTTTTGAGGGAAAAATTTTTTGTATCGATCTGAAATGTGGCGCGCGGAGCGGACAGGGTGAGGATGATCACCGCGGCCGCATTGATCAGCAAAATGAAGGTCCGGTTGAACTCACCGAAAAGGAGAAGGCTGAAGAAGGTCAAAAGCCCGGAGGCGGCGAGCCCGACGCTGACGGACAAGGCAAAGGTGAGTTCCCAGGGGAAAGAAGAATTTTGCCGGGAAACGGACCGGAGGATACCGTGGCCTAAGAAAAATGAGATGAGGAGTCCCAAAAAGATCATGGTCGTGATTTGCGGGCCAGAATTTTTCCGAAATCGTTAGTGTATACCGGCGCGGCATCGGCTTTCTTCATCAGGTCCAGCGCGTGAAAATAATTTTGGCAGTCCAAAATAATATCGGTGTGCGCTGTATTGTCTAAGTCCAGTATGACCGGCGCCAGGGCGTATTGCGCCATCAGAAAAAGGCCGTCATTTTTTTCCGGCGACATATTTTTATCCGTCAGAAAGCCGGCCGTCTCAACTCCGGCGAGACGCTCTTGAAAGCCCGCGAATTCCCGTCCGGGAGGATTAAAGACAAGATCTTTGTTCAGCCGGGATATTTTTTTGTAAAGCTGTGTAATGTCGACGATGTTGTGGAGCAAAAGACCGCTGATGAAAACGGCGGCCAGGATGTGTTTGGGGCGCAGTCGCATTGCCACTATTCTACACTTTTTACGGGGAAGCCAGAAGGATTCTTCCTGAAAAACCAAAACCCTCTAAACGTCTAGAGGGTTTTAGTATTGCATATGTTCACACCAATTATTTTCTTTTGGCAGCTTTCTTCTTTGTTGTCTTTTTTTTTGTAGCCATTGTGTATCTCCTTTCTTAAGAGATTATTTGGTTACGTTGATTTCATATTAACACAATCGGCGCCTTATGCGAAAATTTTTTTGATATATTTTTTTATTTGTACGGATAATTATTTGTTTTTCCCGCTCCGCGGGGTAGAATGTTTCCTGAATATGAATGCACTTTATGTCCATATCCCGTTCTGCGAAAAAAAATGTCTATTCTGTTCCTTCGCTGTTGCCGTCGGGCAAAAGCACAAAGTTGATGAATATCTGGAATGCCTTGCGCTTGAGGCGGAAAAGTATAAAGGAACGCGTGTGGGGACGATTTACACCGGCGGCGGAACACCGACATTCCTGGATATTGGTCAGCTTAGAACGCTCGGTAAGATCATTCGGGGGAATTTTTTACTCGACAAGAACGCGGAAGTAACGATCGAGGCGAATCCGGAAGGGATCGATCCGGCAAAGGCCAAGGCCATTGTTGATCTGGGGTTCAACCGGGTGAGCCTGGGTGTTCAATCCGTTCAGGAGAAATATTTGAAGCTGTTGGGGCGCTGTCATGGCCGGGCGCAGGCTGTTACGGCCTTTGAGAATTTTCGCAAAGCAGGATGCCGTAATATCAATCTGGACCTTATGTATTCATTCCCTCAGCAGACACCGGATGAGATCGACGCGGATGTTCAGTTCATCGCATCGCTGAACAGTGAACACGTTTCTATTTACACGCTGACGGTCGAAGAGAACAGCCGTTTCTACGCGCAAAAGCTTAAACAGGACGGGAATGATGTTCAGGCAAAACAGTTTGAGCAGGTGACAGGAGCATTGGAGAAAAGCGGCCTGCGGCAGTATGAGATCAGCAATTTTGCCCGGGGCGGGCATGAATCGCTTCACAACATTAACTACTGGGCCGGGGGAAATTATATCGGTCTGGGTGTGGGCGCGCATTCGCATCAGGACGGAAAAAGGTCATGGAACACCGCGCGGCTTATGGATTATCTCGCCGGTGTCCGTCCGAGCGGCAGTGCCGTCGGCGGAGGAGAAAGTTTATCCGGCGAGGAGAGATTTGTCGAAACGCTTTTGTTCGGATTGAGGATGAACCGCGGGATCGATGTCGCTAGTTTGGAGCGGGATTTTAAAATTATTCTGGATGACGCGCGCCGGGAAAAAGTCCAAAGGTTCATCACGGAAGGCCTGCTTGTTCAGGACGGAAAAATACTCAAGGCCTCGGCGGCCGGACGGCTGGTCCTGGATGAACTCTCGGCGCAATTGATTTAGAGTATGACACGATGACAAGAAAATTCTCTCTAATTTCTATTCTTCTTATCTGCCTCGCTGGATTTTTGGTGTATTCCAATTCCCTGAACGGCATGTTTGTTTTTGATGACCATTCCTTCATTGAAAACAATCCCGCTATTTATAAACTTTTCAATTTTGAGGCGATTATTAAATTCCACCCGAGCCGTCCCTTCGGGACATACACCTTTGCGATGGATTATTTCCTGTGGGGGCTGAATCCGTTCGGGTATCATGTGACGAATTTATTGATCCACTTGGCGGCTTCGGTATTGGTGTGGTGGTTTTTGACGATGCTATTGAAATCTCCATCGCAAAAATGGCTTTCCTTAACCGCGGCGCTGATTTTTGCCGTTCATCCCGTCCACACCGAAGCGGTCAATTATATTACGCAAAGATACACGTCGCTCGCCGGGTTTTTCTATTTAGCCGCAGTCTGTTGCTATGTCCGGGCGAGATTGTTCAATGATGATTGGAGATTTTACGCAGCCTCTTTGATCGCGGCGCTGCTCGGGGCCTGGACCAGAGAAACATTGATCACGCTTCCGGCAGTTCTGTTGATGACGGAGTATTATTTTATTGAAGGGACGAAAGGAGTCAGCTTTTCAAAGGCGCAGGTCAAATATTTTTTATTGCTGATCGCTGTTCTGGCAGTGATCCCGCTGGCGTATTCATTTAATGTTTCCTCGATTTGGGCGGATAAAGGCTTTTCTCATTCCCATGAAGCGGAACAGATCACGGCGGGCAATTATTTTTTGACGCAGTTCAGGGTGCTGGCCGTTTATATCGGCCTGCTCGTCCTTCCGCTTCAGCAGAATTTTGAATATGATTTCGCGGTCTCCAAAAGTTTTTTTGAACCCGCGGTCTTTTTCTGTTTCATATTCTTGGCGGCATTGATAATCTTGGCGCGGCTGATCCGGCGGAAAAAACCTTTGATCAGTTTTGGTATTTTTTGGTTCTTCGTTACGATCTCGATCGAAGGCGGCCTGATCCCGATCCCGTATGTGATCAATGAATACAGAACGTATTTACCGTCGGTCGGATATTGTATCGTCTTGAGCGCCCTTGTGCTGGAATTGATCAAGACGCCGCGGCTGGCCGCGATCGTTGCGGCATTATTCATCGCCGGATATTCTAATTTGACCTTTGAGCGGAACAAGGTTTGGCAGGATGAAATCGTTTTTTGGGAGGATGTTGTCAGAAAGTCGCCGCATAAATCGCGGCCTTACGACAACCTCGCTCAATCTTATTTGGCCGCCGGTAATAGCGAAAAGGCCGTCGAGAATCTGCACAAAGCCCTTGCGATCAACCCCCACAATGCCGCGACCTATACGAATTTGGGAGTGGCGTATCTTGGGTTGGGGAATAATGAAGAAGCCCTCAGGCAATTTGATAGGGCGCTGAGAATTCTTTCGGATTCCGGCTGGGCGTGGAACAACCGTGGAGTGGTATTTCTTAATTTAGGCAATGAGACAGAAGCGCAAAAAAGTTTCGAAGAGGCCATGAAGACCAAGGAAATATTTTTGGAACCACGCTTGAACCTCGCAGGGATCTATCTTCGCCGTAAGGATCCGGTCAAAGCGGCTGAACTGTACAGACAAGCGTTGGAGCTGTACCCGCACGACGGGAACAGTTATGCGGAGCTTTTGAAGATCTCTTTGGAACAGAACGATCTAGGCCGGGCGGTCTCGGTTATTCAGCAGATGTTGAGCACTGTGGACGATCCGGCGCTTCTGACCGCGGCGGGGAGTGTCGCTGCGTCTCACAATTTAAGTGATGTCGCTTATAAGCTTTTTGCCAAGGCCATAAAGAATTCTGCGGCCGGGAGAACGACTTATATCGAATTAGGAAAATTTTATGCCAACCACAATAAGTTTGACGCGGCTGTCCGTGTTTGGGAAAACGGGCTGACGAAATTTCAGGACGATGAATTTGAATCGCTGATCGCCCAAGCGCGGGAGATTGAAAAGAATTTAGAACAGTAATGCTCTTCAGACGACGGAGGCGTCTTTAAGCCCGTAGGTTGCGGCGATTTTTTCGCTGTGCTTAAAGAGCGAAAAGAGGCATCCCTCGATCGTTTTCTTGTATTCCGATTTCATTTTAAGCTGTTTGAGGATGCGGTGGGCCTGACGGATCCTTTTTTTGATCTCGGCTAGGCTGTGCTGAAGGCTTCCTGAGGAGATAAATATTTTCCGAACCGCGACCAAGTCCTGATAATTTTTTTTCGGTTTGAGAAAATAATTCAAGAATTTTTTCCGTCCCTTGGCGTCCAGTTTCGCGTAAGCATGGCAGACCAGAAGTGTTTTTTTGGATTCGGCCAGGTCGCTTAAAATGGATTTCCCAATATTTTTCTGCGTGTCAAAGATCCCGATGATATCGTCCTGGATCTGGAATGCCTGTCCCACTTTTAACCCAAGAGCCGACAGCCGCCGGATGTCCTTTTTGTCCGCCCCGGCCAGCATCGCGCCTACGACCAGCGGGCAGTCAAAGGTGTAGCGGGCCGTTTTGAGCGTATAATTAAGGAAGACGTCCTTCTCCGTGATCTTGCTGATATTTTCCACGCCGTGCAGGGTGTCGATAAATTCGCCCATCGCAGTAAAGGTCGCGGTCTGGATGAAATATTTGAGGGCCATTTCTTTCCTGAGCGGGGATTCCTTGATGGACAAAAAGGCGTCGATCGCCAGGGCATACACGATGTCGCCGGCAATGATGCTCAGGTCATAACCGAGTTTTTCCTGATCTTTGGTCTTGACGATTTTTCCCAAAAGCCGGTGCAGGGTCGGTTTGCCGCGGCGGAGCTTGGAACGGTCGATAATGTCATCGTGGATCAGCATAAAATTATGCAGAAGTTCGATGCAGGTGGCGGCGTGATAAAAAGATTGCGGGAATTTGGTGCCTTTGGGCGCGTAGCCTTTATAGCTTAATATAAGGAGAAGGGGGCGGATGCGTTTGCCTTCCCGCAGGGCGAATTCCTTGATGCTCGCGTACAGGATGGGGTGGACCAGTTCCAGCTTATATTCGCGCTTGATCTTTTCGAGGAAATTCTCGAGGCTGGCATCGATGTGTTTTTTTAAGGCTTCAATCATCCCAATTTTCCCTGCCCCGCCACAGGCGGGGCTTAATCATTCCCAATTTATATTCAGATGAAATTGGGATAAGTACTTTTTTCATCTATATTTTATTGAGGAGAAAAAGTACATAGGCGGTATCGTAGCATACAAAGAAAAGTGATTCAACCCGGATTTTGTGTCATGGTGTCATGGGATGATTTTGGTTGAGCATTCCCAACGGTGTGATAATATACGGGTCAAAATGTAACAGCGGTTTCGCAAGGTGAGATTGATAAATGGTCGAAGGCGTATCCTTTTGTAAATAAAAAGGCAAGATAAAAAATGTCTAAAGAAGCCAAAGCGCGAATCAAAATCAATAAGCTCCTTGAAGAATCCGGATGGCGGTTTTTTGACGGGCCGCAAGGCCGCGCCAACATTAGCCTGGAGGTTAATACAAAACTCACAGAGCAGACTCTCGATGAGTTAGGAGAGGATTTTGAAAAAACAAAAACAGGATTCATTGATTTTCTCCTCTTGGATGAAAGGGGTTTTCCTTTTGCGGTGCTGGAAGCCAAGCGCGAAGAAAAAAATCCTCTGGACGGCAAAGAGCAGGCTCGCAGATACGCCAAGTCTCAAAATATCAGGTTCGTCATTCTCTCGAACGGAAACTTGC
>CAYING010000021.1:0-24371 GCA_964364715.1 uncultured Planctomycetales bacterium | reverse complement strand
AACAATCGTGCGTATTATTTTTCCCTTTTCGGTTAATTATACCGATCGGATGGATCGGAGGTAAATACACCACATCAAATCCCATCCGCGCGATCTCGGGAAGAAGATACTGGCAGTCCTGGAACGTCCCGTGACGGCGGTTAAAGCCGCATGACCGCGGAAAAAATTCATACCAAGCGCTCACCAAGGCCTTGGATCGCTCGACGTCAACTTCCAAAGTCTGATACGTACAAAAACTTTCAGGGTCGGGATAATGACGAGTTAAGGAAAGGAGTTCATCGTTCAAGGCAAGCGTGACCGCTTCAATGGTGTTGGGGGCGGCTTTGATCTTTTCGATCGAGCGCTTGATCTGACGGGCGAGCGGATCTTTTTTCCCGCGGATGAGCTTTGTCAGGAAATTCACGCCGGTCAGAATTTCGATCTTGACGTTCTCGGAAGCTTCGTATTTCTTCAAAAGGGCTTTTTGCCAGGTCTTGAAAAAATCGACCCATCCTTCGATCGTGTATTGGCAGTTGACCTGTTTCTCGATACGGAAAATGGCTTCAAAACGGTCATTCTCGACGAATCGCATCGGGGTGCGCTGCCATTTATTCTCGCCGGTCCGGCGGTATAAAAGATACGCGGCGATATAATCATGTCCTGAAGAAAAGATATCGGCTTGAACAACGACTTTCTCACCGATGATACGCTTGATGGGGAAAGCGCCGGCATCGAGTTCCGGGGTGACGCTCTCAATAACGATCTTCCCCTGTATACCGGCGGGAGGGCCGAATTGCTTTTTGACGATTTTCGTTTTTGAAAATTTTGCTATTTTAGTTGCGGCAGTGGCCATGATCAGCCGATCGCTTTCAATAAAGCACGCGCTGCTTCCTCCGGGCCGGTCCGTTCCCAGCCGGATAACCCAAGACGGGTCCGCATTTGTCCGACAAAAATACCGCTTTTATAAAAAGCGTGAAAATATTTCTGGGCCAACGGTTCATGCAGTTCTTTATACTGCGGCGGGCCGAAAATGTTGGCATAATAGGAATGCACGATCCCTTGAGAGGTCGTCGTCCCCTTGCTCATAACGGTTCCTTCGCGAAAAACTTTGATCGCCTCTTCCGGTGTCGCGAACCGCTCTAAAAGCGGATGCTCGTCGTCGATCTCTTCATAGTTATTGGCGTAAAGGACATAATCGATCTTGTGGCCCTTGATGAGCGTCTCATAAGTCGTGACCGGCAAAATAATACGCGCGTTGACTTGGTTGGCGCTCATAATGATCGCGCGGTCGATTTGCCCCAAGGCATAGCCGGGATTAAGGTCATCCAGCCGCAAAAACGCGCCGACCTCGGTCCCGTACCCGATGATATTCCCGTCCTTATCAATATCAAAAGAGCCCATGTCATCGGCAATAATAATTATATCTTGAATATATTCCTGTCCAAGCCCTCGAAATGCCTCCAGTGTCTCGGATTTTCCGGCTCCGGTGTCGCCGATAAAAAGGATCGTCGCCTCTTTATTTCCTTTCATGATAATCTTTACCAAGGCGCCGTGGAAAGGCAGCCGCCCCATTTTCATCATCTTGATATTGTGCAGCGTCAAGACCATTTTCTTCAGATAGCCGAAATATCCGAATTCATCCCGGTTCGGGACAGCGGCCGAAAGCATGCCATTGGCCTCATCATCATAGAACACCGTCGGGAAATCCGAGAACTTATCGAGCTCATTGCCGGGTACACCGAACACATAAACAGCGTCCGGTTTCTGTTCCAGATCGCGGTCTTCCGCCAATTCAAAAAGATTACACAACGAAAGCCCCAGCTCGGCAAACTTCACATGAAAATAGACCATGATCAAAAGCGGCCCGACCTTGGCAGGGAAACAAAGCCATTCTTCCTTTTTAAAGGTCAAAAGCTCCAGTGGATTTTCTTTGATCCGCTCAAATTTTCCCTTCCGTTTATTGATCGGCGGGTTCAGGATGAGCGGCGGATACAAGAGGATCTGGCGGATCACCGGGATCTCATTCAATTTCTTATATAGGGGAGACGGGAAAGGTATATTCTTCGGCAAGGAAATGGCCGCGACCTCGGCCCCGGCAATGATCTGACGGTAAATGCGGGGATGGGACCGCGTAATATTTTCCTGGATATCGCGGTAGGTCCAGCGGATCAAATGGGTCAAATGCTCGACGGTGCCGTGGAAAGTTCGGTACGGCCTTGTATCAAAATCCCGGTCCGTTGAATCACAAAAAATGAAACGTTCATAACCGCGCCAGAAATTATACAGATGTTCGACAAATTCGTTGAAAAGATGATCGTCCCTAAAAAAAGCTTCCGATCCCTTTACGACATTGGGAACAGCATGGTTCTGCAGTTTTACCAAGGCCTGCAAAGTCTCAACCAATAGACCGATATTATACTCGTCGGCTTTTCGGTCAGGAAAAATATTTAAAAGGAATGAATTGCGTTTGACCAGTTCTTGAACAGAACGCTGAACGACCTCATGGAACAATTCGCTCGCGGTCAATTCTTCGGACGTTTCGCAGATCCTATCTTTAATCCGGATAATGACTTTCTTCCCGGAAATGCTGTAGGATTCAATCCCGTTGGCAGGCAACTCAAAATCCTCTCTGTGTGACAATCAGCTTAAAAGATAATGACTATATATACAATAATTTATTGTAAATATCTACAAACATTTTGGGAACTTCGCGGAAAAATGACCGTTATACCGAGGCGGTAACAGATCGGAGCACAGGCGAAGCGATAAAATAATGGCGGTGTTGGCTGATGAAATCTTCCAACTTGATCTTAAAATCCTCGAGTTCTTGGAGCATCTGCGCGCGAAACTCTTCACTCTCGTTCTTAATCTTGGGAAAAAACTCTCGGTAATAGGCGATCCCTTCGAACATATTATTCTTGAACTCAGTAAAATACTGGCGCTGTTTTTCCGTGGGTTCTTTCGCGGCCTTTTTCACTTCTTTAATGAGATACTCGACGTACATCTTCAATTCCTTGATGAACATATGCGGCCGGTAAGTAGAGTTGCGAAGATTGATCCGGCCATAAATGTGGTCCACCATTTCCTGCAGGGTCGCGATCTTTGAAAAGTACGCGATATTCGGCCCCGGACAGACAGCTGAGAATCTTTTGACCGTGCCGTTGCCTTTGCCCAGATGATAATTGATCATTGCGCTTTCGCCCAGGTCGTTGCAGAGACAGGATTTTTTGACAACATCTTTGAACCGCTTTAAATAATCTTCTTCAGGAAGGTTCAGATTGTTCAACTGATCGATCTTCAGTTTTTGATACTGCCGTGAGGCCGAACAGATCGGCTTTGCCGTGAACTCTGTATTCGAAACCAAATACCCTTTGGGACAGGCGCTTCCCGGACGGCCTTTCACGACCTTGGAGTCCCGCTCCAGATCGGCATTGGATGTCCGCAGATTATTGAACGGAACGCCGAGCGGAGAAACATCGCTCAAATAAAGGTCTTCTTCCTTGGCGTCAGCCAATTTCCGGCGGGTATCGTCATCCACATTGGTCACTTCCGGGACCAAGAGAAACGGCGTTGCCCAGCCGGTCCCATCAAGCTGATAATGCTCGCGCAAAAATTGGTCCTCTTGAACAGTCCCGATCCCGCCCTGGGCGGTGATCTTGACCATATGCGGTTTGCCGAAAGTAATTAAATTCTTCAATTTGAGCGCCTCGTTATAAATCGAATGCAGGCTATCGAGCAATTCCTGTTTTTTGGCACGGAATTCTTCCAGGATCGGCCCCATCAAAAACCCGTCGGTCGCAAAAACATGTCCGCCGCAATTAAGCCCTGACTCGACACGGTACTCCGAGATCCACAATCCTTTTTTCGCGAAAAATTTTCCCTGAATGATCGATGAACGGTAATCGCTGACCTTTAAAATGATCTTTTTATTGATATACCCTGCCGCGTCGGCATAAAAATCCTTGAATTCCTCAACATAACTGTACAGACGGCGGTTGATGCCGGCGGAAAAAACGATGGCCGATTCCAGGGTGCTCTTGGCATATCCCCGCAAGGCTGACAAAGCATCCGAGAACTCCACCGACAACTCCTTGCCTGACTTGTCAAAATTATTCCGGTCCACTTTGGTCATGATATTGACGTTGATGTCGCCGGGACGGATGGCGTCACGCAGGGTCTGCTGCAGATTCTCCTTCTCAGCCGGGCCGGCAGCCAAAAGCATCGCGTGATAAAGCTCTTTAAGAGGGGAATTGTTGGGCAGTAAAGTAAAATATTTGGTGATCTCGCTGCCAAGCTCAAACGGAGAATCCTGCAATTTCTTGAACTGCTCTTTAACGATCCGGTCCACAAGATTAAGATATGCGGTGATCCGGCGGGCACGAAAATCCTCGTCATCCTTGGTGATCGGGACATACTCCTCCCCGGCCACCCTGCAATAGTATTTGCGCATCTCTTCGATCAGACAGTCGTCGACCAGCGAGATAACCGAGCTGATGCCGTAGCGGGCCACCTTGATCGGGGTATCAATGGAAAAAGCCGTCCCCATGACGGGAATATGGAATGTGTGTTCTGTTTTCATCGCGTCGAATAATTGTGCTGCTGACTGCTTAAAAAGCCCTGGGCCTTTAAAAGAACAGGGCGTTATAATTTCGGGCCTGCCTGCCGGTAGGCAGGATTATATGCGGGTAACTTTCTTGGCTTTCAAGCCTTTTTGGTCCTTCTCAATCTCGAATTCGACGTCTTGGCCTTCATCGAGAGTCTTGTAGCCATCGGATTGGATTTCACTGAAGTGTACAAAAACGTCTTCGCCTGTTTCTGCGGAGATAAAACCATAACCCTTTTTTGCGTTGAACCACTTCACTTTACCTTTAGCCATTACTAACTTACCTCCGGTTACTGTTGTGGATAAAGAACTTAGGATAAGGTTACCCTGATTTTTCAGGATTGTCAATATTTTATTAAGTATATTAATACTAGAATCCTATGCGATATTTAAGATAAAAATGATGCCTTTTCGGATCATCATTACGGCTATCGCCGCCAAAAGAAGAGAAACAATCTTGGAAAGGACACGGGCGCCGGCTTGCCCTAACACCTTAAGCAAATTATCCGAGAACCAAAAGACGATACCCACCAACAGGATATTGATAAAAACAGCTGCCGCCGTCACCGCCAAGCCATGGGTGTCCATCATGATCAAAGATGTGGTCAAAACAGCCGGACCGACCACGAGAGGCGTTCCGATAGGCACCGCCCCGAGCTCATGAGGGGGCAAACGGTGCTGTTTGCCGGGAATAAACAGGTCCATGATCGAAATACAGAAGAGAATTGCCCCGCCGGCGATCATAAAATCGCCGATCGTGATCCCCAAGACCCGGAATGTGGCCTTTCCCAAAAAAATGAAGCCCAAAGCCAGGCACATCGCGGTTAAAAGTGAAAGGAAAATGATCCGCCGCTTCTGCCGATGCCCCAGGCCATACGTCAGCGAAACAAAGACCGGCAGGATGCCGATCGGGTCGACCGCCACAAAGATCGGAATAAAGGCAAGCCAAAAATGTTCGAGAGTTATCATAAAGATTTGCCGCGTTCAATAATTTCCGGACCGATAATGCCGCCCGAGATAACTGTCCGTACCCCTTCATCCACGGTCCAGTTCGGGTCCAGGATCTCGGATTCCTTGACCATCACCACAAAACCGGTCGTAGGGTTCGGAACCGTCGGCAAAAAAACCTTTAAATATTTTTCATGCGGATTACGTTTATCCAGAATCGTACCGGTCACAAACCCGAGACTCCAGACCCCGGACCGGTTCATATCCACGAAAACGACCTTTTTGAAAACCTGCTTTTCCGAAAGGGAAAATGTCGTCGAGAGCTGTTTGCCGATCTGATAGGTTGTGCGGAGGATCGGGATCCGGTCAAAAATAAATTCGATAATCCCCAATAACCGGTGCCCGATCACATTACTGACCAAAAGGCCGATAAAATACAGGATGATCAAGAAAACCAATATCCCCAGCCCCGGGACACGAAAACCGATGAACTTATCAAATAGGTTCATGACCTTTTGGTCGATGAAAACATAGATAAATTTTAATGTGAGGTACGACAGGCCTAAGGGGATACAAGCCAAAAGGCCTCGGATAATATAACTTCTTGTGTGTGCCATAAAAGCTTTCATATTTCTCCCCCGTTTCATTGATATTATAGCTTTCTGCCGCCGAATAAACAGAAAAACTTTGACTTCTATCCGCGATTCACCAAATAATGAATATAAACGATATAACAAACAAGAAAGAAAACCCCTTCCCCGCGTTCCATAAATCTTTTCTTGCCGGTGAACAGGCTCGCAAAGAGCACGCAACTTGCAAAGATCGTTACGCACACATCCACATTATTTGTACTTGAGAACGGAATCGGCCTAATGACCGCGCTGACCCCCAAAATATAAAAAATATTAAAAATGTTCGAACCGACAATATTCCCGACGGCAATATCCGAATTTTTTTTATACGCCGCGACCGCGGAGGTGGCCAGTTCCGGCAAAGATGTTCCGCCGGCGACGATCGTCAGGCCGATCAATGATTCGCTTACCCCCAAAGTCCGGGCGATCGTTACGGCCGACTCGACCAAAAGTTTGCCGCCGAAGACCAAAACCGCCAATCCTGCGGCAACAAACAAAACAGCTTTCCATAAACCCCTTTTGTGAATGACTTCACCTTTAAAATTTTGACTGTCCTGCCGGGCAATGACAACCACATAGCAAAGAAAGATAAAAAAGAACGCCAAAAGCACGATACCGTCAATGCGCGAGATCATCGAATGGGACTGGCCATCGATCAAGGTGTCATTCGCCAGGATAAACACCATGACTGCGGCCAGCAGGCTGAACGGGATCTCTTTCCAAATCGTGTTGTGAGTTACGCGAAGAGGATACACCAGGGCCGAAATCCCAAGGATCACTAAAATATTAAAAATATTGCTCCCCAGGATATTCCCGATCGCGATCTCGCTGTTGCCTCCGATCGAGGCAAAAATATTAACAAATAATTCCGGCGTCGACGTGCCAAAAGCGACCACGGTCAACCCGATCACCAGATCAGAAACCTTCATCCTCTTGGCCAAGGCAGACGCACCTTCCACAAGAAGATCCGCGCCCTTCATGAGAAACGCGAAGCCTATGACCAAAATGCCCCATTCCATCTTTGATTCTCCCTAAAAAAACGCCGGAAGGCCTTTAAATCCCTCCGGCGTTTAAACTCCGATGATCAAATTTAATTTGAAATTCCCGAAACCGCCGCCGCCACAGGGGCAGGATTCAGATAAGGGCTTAATTTCTGCCATGTTTTCGATCCGACTTTTCCGTCAGCGTTCAAACCGTTCTGTTCCTGAAATTCACGGATGGCCTTTTTTGTTCTTGGCCCAAGATCACCGTCAACTTTACCTGAATATAATCCGGCGCTCTGGAGGGCCTGCTGGATCTGTTCCGTAGAAGGTTTTTCAAAAACACCCGTGGCCATAGAAACATCAGCCGCCGGCATCGCTCCCGTCGCCGGAAGAGCGGAAGTCGTCATCGTTTGTCCCGCCGGAGCCGGTGTTATTTCCCCATTCGTTAACGCCGCGATCTCCTCTAACGCCTTGTCTGTGTCGATCGACATCGCGTCTTCAGCGGATTTTCCCTGGCAGCCGGTTAAGAAAGCAACGCTTGTTAGGACCAAGACCAACGAAACATACTTTTTCATACAAATTCTCCGCCTTTTTGTAAAAAATTTTAAAAAGATTATTAAAAGATTTATTAATTACTGATTTTAGTAGCAAAGACCGCGATGTCAAGATATTTTAGGGTCCCGTTTTAGGGTCCCGTTTAATTCCCGCGGATAAGCTGAATCCATCTATAACGGTTCGGGGCAAAAAAATATGCCAATCTGCTGTTTTTCGTCAAAAGTGAAGTCTGGCGCCTCCGTCGGAAAGATCTGGAAACGCAGTTCAGCCAGATCACGCCAGGCGCGGGGCCCGAAGCTAGACTACTTCTGAACTTGTTCCGGCTGAACTTGCGGTGTGAGCGGGCATACTTTCCATTTACCGCACAGGCCTCCTTTGCCGACGACATATCCGGCTCCGAAAAGCAGGATCGCCAGCAGAATACTTGTGACCAACTTCCCTCCGCAACAACAGGATTTCTTGGTGCTGCAGCATTCATCGCCTTTGTGTTCATCTTTGTGTTCGTGTGTCATTGTCCCCTCCCTGGTTAATGAAAAATCCGTTTGATGAGGGTCCTTTTATGCGCGGGCATAAGAAAAATTCTTCTCCGCCGCCGCCAGGGTGGGAAGCTCTGAATCTTTCTTGGATAAAATAGGTTGGGTGACAGGCCATTGGATCCCGATCGCCGGGTCATTCCAGATGATCCCGCGCTCATGAGCGAGAGAATATTCATTCGTTGAAAAATATTCCAATTCAGCGGACTCAATCAAGGCGCAAAAACCATGTGCGAATCCTTCGGGGATATACAGAAGCTGTTGGTCTGCAGCCGTCAGCGTCACTCCCACCGATCGCCCGTAACTCGGCGAGCCTTTACGAATATCGACGGCCACGTCAAAAATTTCTCCGGCAACGACCCGCAGAAGTTTCGCCTGCGCGGCCGGCTCGAGCTGATAATGCAGGCCTCGAATCACGCCTTTTTTAGATTTGGAATGATTGACCTGGAGAAAATTCTTTTTGATTCCGTGTGCCTCAAAATCCGTAGATTTATAGATCTCCACGAAAAAACCGCGGTCATCCCGGAGCAGTTCCGGAGTGATCAACAAGAGCCCGGGGATCTTTAATTTTTCAACTTTAAAACCCATTTCACAATGCCTTAAACTTTCTTATAAACTTTCTTCCAATACGACTTAAGCGTTTTGACCTTTTTTTCCAGCCAGGCAAATTGCTGTTTATAAAAATCGACCGTCTTGCGGACCCCTTCCGGGAAACTCACCTGCGGTTCCCAAGCCAGCTCATTTCTTAATTTGGAAAAATCGAGCGAGTAGCGGAAATCATGCCCGGGCCGGTCCTGGACGAATTCGACGAGGCTTTGCGGCTTGTTCAATATCTCCAAGACCGAACGGACCACATCGATATTCCTATACTCCTGCCCGGACCCAAGGTTATAAACTTCTCCCAAACGCCCGTTCTCCATGACCTTTAAGATTCCGGCGGCGCAATCACTGACATAAAGCCATTCCCGCACGTTGAGTCCCTGTCCGTAAACCGGGATCTTTTGATCCGCCATCGCCTTATAAATGATCACCGGCATAAACTTTTCCGGATATTGCCACGGCCCATAATTATTGGAAGGGCGGACAATGATCGCCGGGAATTTATAAGTGCGGATATAAGCTCTTAAAAGAACATCGGCAGCGGCCTTGGAAGCGGAATACGGAGAGCTCGGATTAATAGGGCTGTTTTCCGTGAACTGCCCCTGATGAATGTCGCCATAAACCTCATCCGTCGAAATATGAATGAACTTCTCGATACGGTTCTTTTTCGCGGTCTCGATCAGATTCTGTGTCCCGACCATATTCGTACGCGTCGCCGAAAAAGTATCCAGGATGCTTCTGTCCACGTGAGTTTCAGCGGCAAAATGCACCACGATGTCCGGTTTTACTTTCGTAAAAACTTCTTGGATTTTTTTAGAATTACAGATATCGGCCTTCACAAATGTGAATTTGCCTTTCAGATCGGCAAGACGGGCGAGATCGCCGGCGTAGGTCAATTTATCGACGACTGCGATCTTGAACCCGAGCCTGACCGCCTGACGGAGAAATTCACTGCCGATAAAACCCGCCGCGCCTGTTGCAAGAATTTTTTCAGAATGGCCGCTCATCTTTATTCGCCTTTTAAAATTTGCAGGAGGTATTCGCCGTAGGAAGTTTTAATACCCGCGGCTAATTTCTCAAGGTCCGGCCGTTTGATAAAACCCATCCGGTAAGCTATCTCTTCGATACAACCGATCTTCAAACCCTGCCGTTCCTCGATCGTTTTAATGAACACCGACGCGTCGATCAAAGAACCGTACGTCCCGGTATCAAGCCACGCGTATCCGCGGCCCAAGAAGTGCAGCTTCAGTTTCTTCTTGTGCATATACGCCTTGTTCACATCGGTGATCTCGAGTTCTCCCCGCCGGGAAGGCTTAATGCTTTTGGCTATCTTAACCACCTCGTTATCATAAAAATAAAGCCCGGTTACGGCCCAATTGGTCTTCGGCTTCTTAGGTTTCTCTTCGATCGAAAGCACATTATTCTTGGCATCGGCCACGACAACACCGTAACGTTCCGGATCCTTCACATAATAACCAAAGATCGTCGCGCCTTCTTCCTGGGCGGCGGCCTGCTGTAGAATTTCCGAAAGCCCATGCCCGAAGAAAATATTGTCGCCCAGGATCAAACAGACCTTGTCTTTGCCGATAAATTTTTCACCGATCAAAAAGGCCTCAGCCAGGCCGCGCGGCTGTTTTTGCCCGGCGTATTGAATCCTGATACCGAAATCACTGCCGCCGCCTAAAAGCGTTTTAAACTGCGGCAGGGCCTCGGGCGTTGAGATGATCAGAATTTCCTTTATCCCGGCGAGCATCAGGACCGATAAAGGATAATAGATCATCGGCTTGTCATAAACCGGCAAAAGCTGTTTAGATATCCCCTTGGTGATCGGATAGAGGCGGGTGGCGCGTCCTCCGGCTAAAATAATTCCCTTCATTCGCCTAACTCCCTGCCCCGCCCAGGCGGGGCTTTAATGAGGTTGTCATAATATCAGAATCACTTTTCAATGTAAAGCGTTCTGCCTGCCGGATCTGCCTGCCGGATCAAAATATCTGTAAAGATAATTTCGGTTTGATCATTTCAAAAGGCGACCCTTTGATGTCCCGGCGGTTTGCTTCTATTTTAAAAGGCATCGCCAGATCCGGCCGCCCCAAAGACTCCCAGGCCGCCGCTAAATATTCAAGGCCTTCCCGATTTCCGGGATCCCCCTGAAGACTTTGCTGCAGAAGCGAGACAGAGAACTGATATTCCCCCAAATGATACGCGGCGATCCCGGCGTAATGACAGAAAAAATTCTTATCTTCAGAATTTTCTTTCAACGCATAATTCGCGCTGTTCAAGACCCCCCGATAATCTTTCAAAAAATACTGCGACAGCAAGACCAGCGCGTAACAATCCCGGTATGCCTTTTTAAGACGTATGTTGATCGTTCCGTTATAATCCTCGGTAATATCACGGATCGGAAGAAAAATCTTTGACATATAAGTAAAGCTCAGGGTCGTATCCGGAGATGTCGACATCGCACTGCGGAACAATTCCAAAGCTGGGGCATATTCTCCGTTCTCAAAATGCATGAGCCCCTTGCTATAATAAAACCAAAAATACAGAGGATTAAGTTCAATGGCCCGCTGATACGCCGCTAAAGCTTTATCTTTGTCCCCCATATGATAATGAACAAAGCCCAGCATCCCGAAGGCATCGGCGGTATAGGGCATATACTCAACGAGCTGGGAATAATAATGTATAAATTCATTAAGATACCCATTGGGAACATGACCATTACGGTCAAGATAAAGAGTAACCCAGGTATGGTCCGGCATAAGCCGGCTTAACGCAGCCCCGCGCCCCTTACTGGCCAGATCGAGATAATTAACGCTCAACAAAAAGAGAGAAATCAAAATAAAATACAAAATAAAAACCCGCTGGCACATCCACAGCAATTTCCCGCGGCAAAACAATAAAAAATCTCTCATCATTACGGCCATCTTTTACCCCTCAACTTCATTCCCTGCGATATACCCGATACCCGTCATTTTCATAGGCCATTTTGTACGGCAGCGGGCCATATTCTTTCTCCCGGATGATATACCCGATATCATATTTCTTCCCCCACCGCTCAACAAATCCATAATCGACTTTTTCGGACCAGGCCGCTCGCCAGGGAACATCAAAATGATACGGGTCTTTCCTAAGATCACGGACCGTATCGATCCCGAATTCCTGCTGCAGCTGAATAAATTTTTCGTAGGCTTTCCATTGAAGTGCCGGATCATACTGATACAGGACATTAAACAAAACCATATAGTTCACACTAAAAAACCCCGGATTCTTAGACAACTCAAAAAAAACTCCATATTTGTCAAAAGGATAAAGGACGACAGCCCGTTTTTCATTATTTCTGTTAACATAGCTAATCGCATCCCTATAATTCTCCACATCCCTGTCTGGTGGGACACCAAGCTTGTAAAAATATCTCGCAGCGATGAAAAGAGTAATTAAAAGACATACTCCGGTTAAAAGCTTCCCTAAAATATTCCGGCCCTTTGAAGATTTTAAATATCGCTCTACAGCCAAATCCATAGCTGAGAATAATTTTGTCAAGCGCACAAAGGTAATGCACGCCAACAACCCCAGTTGGATCCCGAACGAAAGATTTCTATAATGCAACACGCTGTAATTCAGCATAAAGAGCACCCACAGAAAGAACTCAGTATACTGACGCCGTCGATAAACCTCAACGATCATGACCGACAGCAAGATCATCAAAAACATAAAGTTAAAACCGCTGACCCTCACCAGCCCGTAATAAACGCACAAATGAGAATTGAAGGTATTGATCAAGACCTCATTGAGGACAACAACAGCCAATGTCCCAATATAAAAATAAAAAACTGGCCTTAGCTTTGCAGCGATGCGGCCGGGTTTGAAATGCTGAATTAATAAGATAAAAAATATCATATTCGTCAACAATATCCCTAAAATGAATACGCGACTTTGCTGATATTGTGCCGCGAGGAATAAGGATACCTGGCTAACAAACCCATATTTAAAAATATTCAATTGAGTTTCCCGGTCTATAAAATATTCCTGAGAGCCGCCGGCCAAGAGCTGACAAAGCTTTGGGGAGATAACCAATAAGAATACAAATAAAAAAACAGCCGTACTTTGGATAAACTCAATACATTTTTTCCCTTTTTCAGCTGCCCCCCATATTCCCTCAACCCCTATTTCAACCACCCGGTAAGATATAATGGTCATCAAGCTCCATATCCCCATTCCGGGGTGCAAATAGAATGCGATTCCTTGCGCAAGCGCAGCCATCCACAATCTCCTCTCAATAAAAAAACAAAGAGTAAGAAGAACAAACGCGCCGGCCAAGAATTTTCCACTAAAATCATAGGAAAAAAAGAGCGTATGGAACCCGGCATAATTAAACTCATTAAAAGTCATGAACAGCAAGAATAGCAGCGCTGCCCACAGCTCGGATGTAAATTTCCTAACGAAAATAAACAAAAGAAATAGCACGGAAAGAACCTCGATAAAATAAATTATTTTTCTTTCCGTTAAATTCGTTTTAGAAATAATCGCCATGAACACAGTATTGACATTGGAAATCAGGCAGGCAGCGAACTCATCCTGAGCGAAGACAGCCGGTTCCTGGTTGACAGTGACCATGAACTGTTCAATATCTCTGGGCTGTCCTATGCGCACCGGATAAAAAACGAAAAAACTGGCTAAAACTATAAAAAAAAGCAGGATCTCTCGTCTCATAAAGAAAATTAACTCTTGCGATACGCGATAACTTGCCCGGGCACTCCGCCAAAAATGCAATAGGCCGGGACATCTTTTGTCACAACGGCCCCGGCCGCTATGATGCTCCCCTCACTGATCGTGACCCCGCTCTTGATGACACAATTTCCGCCGATCCAGACATCATTGCCGATCGTGATCGGGGCATATTTAATATCCTGCTGACTCATCGGAATGTCCGTGCGGCTGTACCCGTGTTCACAGCTGACCAGGATGCAATTCGGGCCGATCAAAACATTATCTCCGGCCGTGATCCCTCCCCGGCCGTCCAGATAACTGCCGACATTGACCGCGAACCTCTTGCCGACGGAAATCTTGCGCGAAAAAATCATGTAAACCGAAGGATAGATCAGCAGATTCCCACCGCACGATTTTAAAATCATTCCATAAAAAATATTCCGCAAAAATAACCCCTCCGGCCCCGGGAAGATCCGAAGAATAGCCCCGATATAAATCTCGAGCATATGCAAAAGCACGGCCTTAAGGCCGTTTCGCCTGACAAATCCCGCACATTCACTTAGCAAGCTCATTTCATCACACTTTCTTTAAAATATTTTTCGGTCAGCTGAGAATAATATTGCTGAAATCCTGTCCGCTCGCCGGCCGGAAGAATCCGGTCGATCTTGGAAGACCGGCACCAAAACTCATTATTGACCAAAATACACAATTGCCAAAATTTGTTGTAAAGTTTGTGCGGCAGTATCTTTTCAAACCATTGTTTATTCACTGCCAGATATGATATCACCTTCCAAACAAATGCCGGTAAGCGGGTACCCTTATACGGCAGGCCGTAAGCCTGGTGAATTATTTGGCTCATGTCCTCGACAGTCAACGCCTCTGCCGAAGGAACATACAATTCGCATTGACCTGATACCGGCGGCTGATCAGAGACCCGCACAAGGAAGCGGGCCATATCCTCAACGAATATCACGCTGATTTTTCCCGGCCAATTTAAACGTGTAAAAAAAGACCCCTTGCCCACAAGTTTTTTTATACTGTCAAACAACCCCCCGGCCCTGACCCCCTCGCCGTAAACACCGCACACCCTGACGATCGACAAACGGAAACCCATTTCCCGGGCTTTCTGCATTATGTACAGCTCTGCTGCTCGCTTCGTTTGCCCGTATTTGTGGGAAGGCCTCGGAGGATCAAGGAGCGTTTCATCAGCCGGAACGGAAAGGTCGGGGCGATTATCGGTCACGGCAATAGAACTGGTAAAGATCCAATGCGCGTCGGGCGACAAAGGCATGACGGCTTCCAGCAGATTACGCGTTCCCGCATCATTGATACTATGGTCCTGAACAGACGTATCAGTTATGGACGCCAGATGGAAAATTTTATCCGGCGATTTCGGAATTTTATCCAACCCTTCTCCGCTGGACAGGTCAACTTCCAAAAAAGCAAGGCCAATGTCCCTGAGGATTTTTCTTCCTTCTCGCTCCAATGCCGAATCCTGATTATAAGCCAGGCACAGGATATTACTCCTTCCTTCCCGCTGGACTAATTGTCTGACGAGAGACCGTCCAATGAGCCCGGTTGCCCCGGTGACTAGAATCATACCTGTTTCCCTTTCATTTCTTAACCGCCACAATCACGGCATGAGTAAAGAGATCTCTGACCCCAAAATAATAATCAACCGTTTTAAACCCGGCCCGCTGAAAAATCCGCTCCGCATGCTGGCGGGAACACAAACGCGTAATTTCAGCAGGATGAAGTTTTACGTTCCGTTTCAGAAGATGATTCAAGACATAGTGGACATTCTTCAGGAACCAAACGCTCATTCCAAATTCCGGCGGCCAGAATATCACAAGCTTGCCGTTCGGCTTTAAAACCCGCTCAAATTCCTTCAAAATCTTCTGAATCTCACTCTCGCTGAAATGTTCCATCACTCCCAAATTATAAACCCCATCGAAGGATGCGCCCTGCACCGGAATATCGAAGATATTCCCCTGAATGATCTCGCAGGAATCGCCATGAATACTTTTGTAAATATCCAGCGCCGGCAGCGAAAGATCCAATGCAGAGATCTTAAATCTTTTAGCCAGGCCTGTATCCACCTGACCGCTCCCGCATCCGGCATGAAGCAGTTTGGCCCCTTCCGGAAAATACTTATTTATAAAATAATTCAGCGTAGGCATAATAATGAATTTCCGATAAATTTCCGCTATAACATCATAAAGGCGAAATGTATTCTTGGCTTTACCCGACCAATACCGGTCCCATTCCGCCTGGACTGTTTGCACTGAAGGACGGTCTATCAAATCTTATCTCCCCTTATGGACCCGAAAATATATCCACATCAATTGCATCAAACTGCCCCACGCGGCCCGTAAAGACATTTTAGAATTCCCATACGTCCGGCTGGGCAAATGAATCGGGAATTCTTTGATCGAAAACTTATTGCGATGAAGGATATATAAACTTTCAAAGAAAAAAGAATATCCCCTTGATTCCACCTGCTCGAAAATCTTCAGCGGAACCTTATCTAAGCGATACAAACGAAATGCCCCTGTAGCATCGTAGGGCATATTTAAATAAAATTTTGTAAAAAAATGCCCCAGATAGGTCAAAGATTTCCGATATAAGTTCCATCCCGGCAGACTTCCTTGCGCCAAATAACGCGAACCGACTACCACCTCGCAATCCGATGACAATTTTAGAAATTCCTTGATATAGACAGGTGAATGCGAGAAATCACAATCCATGGTGATCAAATTTTGATAATTCTGGCGGTACGCCCAGCGGATCCCGTCCTTATGCGCTGTTCCGATCCCCAGTTTCCCGGCCCGATGAACAACGTGGACGGAAGAGTCCTTTTCAATGATCTGATCGATAAGGCGTCCGGTTCCATCAGGTGAATTATCATCGACAAATAAAAAATCCAACCCCAAATCAAGGTCATTGATCTGCTGATAGATACGCCCGACATTGCCAGCCTCATTATAAGTCGGGATCATAACCAGCGTATTATTTGCCATGAGCCAAAACTCCTTCTTCTTCCAGAAGCCGATAGATCATTCCCGCAAAATCGATTGAAGGACGCCAGCCCGTGAGAAGCTTTAATCGTGAAGGGTCCCCGACCAACGCTCTCGGAGAGCGGGAGACAACGCCTTTAATTTCTTTGACATACTGTTTCCAGTCCATCCCCAATGCCCGGAAAACCGCCTCCGCAAATTCACGCACCGAATGCTTTTCTCCGGTCGCAACGATCAGGTCTTCCGGATTCTGCATCTGCACAATACGGAACATCGCCTCGACGTAATCAGGCGCATACCCCCAATCAACTTCAGCGTCCAAATCTCCCAATTCAAGATTGCTTTGCCTGCCGCTTTTGATGGCGATGGCGCTTTTAATGATCTTACGGGAAAGAAATTTTTCATCCCTTAAGGAAGATTCGTGATTATACAGGATCGCCGCTGAAGCAAAAATTTTATGCACCAAACGGTAATGCCGGCAGGCGGAGACGCCGGCGGCCTTGCTCATGCCGTACACGCATACGGGATTCATCGGAGTCAGCTCTGTCTGGATATCGGTCTCAGGCTCGCCGAAGATCTTCGAAGATGCCGCATACATCAACCGCGCGCCGGGGCAGACACTGCGTACCGCTTCCAGAAAATAAACAAACCCGAAGGTATTAACCTGAAAACTTTTTTCAAAAAGCTCGACGTTATCCGGAACTTTATCTTGGGAGGAATGATGGAATGCCGCTAAATAGTAGATCTCGGCGGGCTGAAAAACCTTAGCGATCCTTTCCACCTGGGCAGGATCACTGATATCGATTGATTCAATGGATGATGGTTTTGCGCCGGACAAACCCTTTTTGTGGATCCCCAATAGATCATAGCCTTTCTTCAAAAGAAGGTCTGTGAGCAACCGTCCATCCTGTCCGTTACTCCCGGCAATGATCGCCTTCTTCATTTCACTCTCTTCTTGTTCAGGGCAATCACCTCAATTCCCGGGAGCGGCATCACCAATGCCCCTCCGTTTCCCAGGAATAGTTTCTCACGCTGAACAATGTTCTCCTTAAAATGCCACGGCAGGACCAAGAAATAATCAGGCTTTTTAGCCTTTGCCTCTTCTTCAGAAACGATCGGGATCTTCGTTCCCGGGGTGAAGCATCCGAACTTATCCTGATTAATTTCAGCGATACAGGGGATCTCCTTGGCGGTCAATCCGCAAAATTGCAGAATAACATTTCCTTTGGTGGAAGCCCCATAACCTAAAAGCAACTCCCCTCTCTTTTGAACATCTCGGACAAACACATTCAGGTCATCACGGCTCTTATAGACCCTCGACTTAAACGCCTCATACGGCTTAGGCGTTGAAAGCCCTTTAAGTTTTTCCTCTTTCAAGATACCATTGATCAATGCCGTATTTTCTTTCAGCCGCTTGTTGGTATTTTTAACGACAACGACCGCAAAACTTCCGCCGTTGGCCTGATTAAATTCGACATCTAATATCTTGAACCCCACCCTATCCGCCATCCACTTGATCTGCTTAAGCGCGTAATATTCCAAATGTTCGTGGCAGATCGTATCGTAGGCATTCTTTTCGATCATCGTCGGCATATAGCTCTGCTCAAAGACCCAAATGCCTTCGTCGTCAAGGATATTATAAACCTGCGACATAAAATCTGTGGGCGATTCCAGGTCATAGAACATGGCGATCGACGTCACGACCTTGGCCTTCTTCCCGCTGAAATTCCTTTCGATAAGTTCACCGGCAAAAAATTCCGGGATCAACTGTATGTGGTCCGGATAATATTTCTCAAATCTTCCGCCTGCCGGATCGATCCCGACCAAAAAAAGGTCTTGCTGAGGGTATCCCTGCAGAAGCGTGCTGTCATTGCTGCCGATATCAATGATCAGATCCCCCTTGTTCAGAGAAACGATACCCAAAACATGCTCAACCCTCCTGCGGAGGTGTTTGACCATGGACTGGTTCAGGCCGGAACGATAGCCGTAATTGTTACGGTACATTTCATTTGAATCGTAGGAATGCCTAAGCTGCAGCAGGCCGCAGGAATCATTCCCATCGCCCCCCTCACACATAACGAGCTCCAAAGGGCCTTTGGTGATCAAGGTGTTCTTCTTTCTCGGAAAAACACCCGTCAGGACTTGCTCCCCCAAATGAATAATGGGCCGTAACTGTTTATTCCCGCAAATCCTGCACTTTTTGATTTCCCTATACATACTTCCCTCTGCTCATTGAGTACTTCCAAAAATCCGTTCGACCCTATCCCTCTTTGCGTGAAAATAATCCATAAAATCATCCTGGGTCAAGGAACATTTACGAGGATCATATGACCCAACGACATCTATCCCCTCTTCCCGGGCAAAACCTCGAATATAATTCTCCACTTCCATCACACCATCAAATTTCTGAGATTTTAGCATATAATCGTAAAAAAAAGGATGAAAAGGCGGTAAAAAGAAAACTACCCTGATCTTACGGTCCCGTAAATATTCAACAAAATCCTCAAATTGCCTTTTTAAGGCCGGATCCATTTTTTCGTACGAGGATCCCATATTGGACTCCGATCCCTGACTGATGACCGCCTTGATCTCTTGGAGAATTTCTTGGGCCGGCCGAGTTTTAGCGCTCCGGGGAAAGTTCAAGCTTCCGTCAGTTAAAATGATATCCTGCTGCCCTTCGATCTCTTGGGTTGGGGAGTATCGGGACTGAGAGCCTGACCCTACATTAAGACGAGTCTGGACCGGCGCATCAGAATTCCCATGAACACCGGAAGCTGAACGGTTTCCAATGATCTCATAAATCCTGCGCTCTCTCGCCAACTTTACGAACTCCTCTAAAGAACTTTGAAAATAACTGAACGAGACCAGCTGAAAATACTTTTCAAAAAATATGCCTTCCCAAAAGAAGATAAAATCAAATTTATTTAAGAATGGACTTTTGTTTCGGTGAGCTTTCACCGTTTTGGAAAACTCCTCCAATTTTTTGGCCATCGCTTCATAATCTTTCCCGATAGATTTCCAACGAATTTTGTTATGGCGTTGGAACACCCATGGGTCGACCCCCACGATAATCACCGGAGGGATTTCTTCCCTTTCTTCATAGATATTGAATATTGCAAACAGGTCTTCCATCGTTGCCGCTGAGACCCCATGATTAAAAAAAATTTTCTTTGGAAAAATTTTGGAATTGACATCCCAAGACCGGGAAGATCCCAGGACAATCACATCCTTTTGTTGTTTTGAACCGATGATACAGTATTTTTGCAACAATCGGCCGTCATAATTAGCCGCGCCGGCAACATTTAGCCCATTAAGCAAATAATCAGCGATCCCCAGCACATATTCGTCGATCGGTTCCTCTTTTAATTCTACCTTCAATCGTTCCCGCAATTCTACATGGACCTCTTTCACGGCCTTCCCAGAAAAAAGGCGCGCCGGGTCGAGCACATAATTTGCTGCCATCACCAGGAAAAGGATCGGCGCAAATAACGCTAACTTGAAAACAAATTTTCTAATTTCATTTGCCGGCATTTTAGAACTGAAAATAAATAAACGGGGACCGCTCAAATACACCCAAAATAATAATGCTCAATATAAGGCCATAATAAGCCGACCACCGCACCAACACCGACCGGCGGGCTAACCAATCCCTGACGTTAACGCGAGATTGAAAAATATCTCCCCCGATGATCAAGGCCAAGCCCAAAGCGCTTAACAACAGGCCCCGACGGCCGGATGGGCCTGCCGCCCAATCACCTGAAAAATTGACAAATAAATGCGTAACGATATACCAGGCATCAGAAAATGATCGGGCTCTGAAGAATATCCAGGCAAAAGCCACCAAGTTGAAAATAATAAAAATCCGAATGGCTTTGCAAAACGCGGGGAACTGGTCCAGCAGAAAAAAACTCGCCATCTTCTCTCTCAATCCTCTAGTCCAAACCGCCATAAGATAATAAAATCCATGCAGCCCTCCCCAGACAGCAAAGGTCCAATTGGCTCCATGCCATAGTCCACTCACGAGAAAAACAATGATGACATTGAAATAAAAACGAATTGAATTCACCCGGTTCCCCCCTAAAGGGATATAAAGATAATCCCGAAACCAACTGGTCAGTGAGATATGCCATCGTTGCCAAAATTCCCTTATGGATCTGGCTAAATAGGGTTGTTTAAAATTTTCCATCAGGTTAAATCCCAAAACTTTGGCTGAGCCAATCGCTATATCAGAATATCCTGAGAAGTCACAGTAAATCTGAAAAGCAAAAAAATAGGTCGCCAAAACAAGCGGCGCTCCAGTAAGATCATGAACATCACCATAAACATAGTTAACGAAGATCGCCAGCCGGTCAGCGACAACAAGCTTCTTTAAAAATCCCCAGGCCATGAGTTTCAAACCATTGGTTACCCTTTCATAATCAAAATCATACTTTTTAAAAAACTGAGGAATCAGATTATAAGGTCTTTCAATCGGACCGGCCACCAGTTGGGGGAAAAACATAACATACACAGCATAAACACCAAGATGTTTTTGTACTGGAAAATTTTTACGATAAACTTCCACAACATAGCTTAAGCTCTGAAAGGTATGAAATGATAGCCCAATGGGTAAAATTAACTTTAAATTTTCAATAGGGTAATTCCAACCAATAAATTGGGCCAGTTGAGATAGATTCGCATTAAAAAAATTAAAATATTTAAACATGAACAGGACAATGCACGTTGAGAAAATACTCAGGCAAAGGTAAAACTTGCGCATTCTTCCTTGCGCCTTTTCAATCAAAATCGCTGCAAAGTAATCGATAATAATCAAAAGAAACAAAACTATAATATAAACAGGAATAAAGGCCATATAGAAATAACAACTGGCCAAAAGAAGCCATATCCACCGCACGCGGTACGGCAAAAGAAAATAAATCCCGACGACCAGCGGGAAAAAGATAAGAAAGTATAACGAATTAAATAACATTTTGACAACCTTCTTAAGAGAGTTTCCTTCAAGAAAAAGGAACCCCGCGCCCTTTACCGGTTAGATCATGTGATTAACACTTATATGGTTGTTTTTCTTAAATTTCATCGACCATCCGACGAGCCAACCGAATACGGTGTAAAAAATAATTAACAGGGAGACTTCTAAAATATATTGCCAGACCTTTCCATATCTAAAAACAAGGACATTTTCACCGGCCGGCAGCCAGAGCCCTTTAAAAGCTACATTGGCCCGGTAAATTTTCACTTCCTTTCCGTTTAGAAAAGCCTTCCAGAAGGGATGGGAACTGTCATTGAACACCAAAAATTTTTCCGCAGGATAATTTGTCTTGATCTTAACGGCGTTCATACCGTATTGCAGGACTTGGAATTGAGCCGAGTCATTCAGAACGGCTTCAGCCGTCGGACTTGTTTTCTTTCCCATGTTCGGCGGGGCATCTGCCCGAGGGACAAAAGCGGCATTATCCAATTTTCGCAGGGTGTCCTCAACATGCTGAAAATCGATATGGGTATCGTCCAGCGCCTCCAAAGAATCGTAAAGCAAAAATTTATAATGGGCATAATCGTCATAAACGTCAAAATTAATATTACTCACAAGGGTATTCAGCCAGTGCGCTGCATAAAAAATTTTCGGGGAAGTAAAATCATAATTTCCGAAAGCATCAGCGGCCCACTTCTTATCTTTTGTGTAAGAGAATTCCAAAAACGGTTTTTCATAATCGGAAATCCCGGGTGGATTCAAGGTAAAGGGTTTCCGGGAACTGAGACGGTAAAACACCTCCAAAGGCTGAACAACAATCGTGGCCAACAAAAGAATGTAAAGGATCCTTTGGTCTTTCCGAACCATCCCCTCAAAAGATCCCAGCCAAAGCAAAGTCCAGAACAAACCGCTCAGCACGATCATCACATAGAATGACAGGAGCGGCTTTCCCCACCATTCAAAAAATGCGATCAATCCCCCATGGATGACCAATAAAGCGACAGCTGCGGCAATTTTTTTCCACTTAATGCGCACTTCCCACTGCCGCATCAGCCGAAACTGTTCTGCCAATAACAAAATAAAGACCGGGAGGATCCCTATCCATAAAATAAAATGCAGATTACGAAAATATTTAAAATAAAAAATGTGTTCAGACAAAAATTGATACACATTGCTGCGCGGGACCCCGATCAAAAATAATATCAAGACCCACAGCCCCAAAAAGATCAGCCGCCGGTTGATCTTGGCGAACATCCCGGCCAAAAAAATAACACACGCAAAAAAAGGAACATAAAAGACCGCGTACTGCATCCGGCTCAAGTCCCGCAAGAAATACCCTGAAAAGATCAGCTCTTCGACGATCCCCCACCAGACGATCCATTGCCGGCTCACCTGAACGACATCACCGCCCGAAGCATTAGCGCTGCGGTGCGGCATCACGATATCGCCGTGCTTTGAAGAAATATAAAATGTTGCGCCGGGCAGCAACGCCACTGTCAGGGCCGCCAGGCACAATAAAACAAAAGCCTTGTTCTGTTTGGAAAATTCAACATACTTTTTAACCTCGCCGATGATCCTGTCCGGATAGACCGCTGCATACGAAACAGCGAAAGCCAAAAAGATCGTAAAGAAATAAAATGGTAAATACGTTGTGACAATAATCATCAGGGTAAAAATTATACCCAGGAAAGAAAGCCTGTCGTACGGTTTGCCGCTCGAGAATTTCAACAGGAAATAAAAGAACCATACAATGGGAACGAACAAGAACACAATATAGGAATCAAACAACCGCGTTCCCAACGATGAAAACAACAACAAAGCATACGCCGTAAAGGCCGCTGCCCTGTCTTTCAAAACTATTTGAGCGATCAGATAGAAACCGATCGTCCCCAGCCAATAATAGAACGCCAAATATATCGTATAGGCATATTGGAAAGGAAGCCCTAACGACTTGAAGAGGGCAATAACAAGAAGGAAAGGATTGTACGGGCCTATCCGGCGCAGAAAAAAATCATTGGGAACACCATTGCAGAACATAATGACCGGGTCCCACAGCGGAAGGACGCCCCGCATCAAATTATCGACATAGAATTTGATATGCTCATAATACGGGTAGGCGTCGTCACACAGAGGCAATCTTAAAAACAGAAACTCCCTCATCCCGATCATCCAAATCACGAAAGAGAGGATTACCAGCCAATGAACAAAGTCCAATTTCTTAGCGAGAGATTTAACGAAATTTCTTAACACTTTGCTATTCTAATACTTTCCGACTTTCATCTCAATATATTTGATTAACTTTACACCCCATTGTAGAATGGGGCGCATATGGCTGCCTTACTTCTACCTCTATCCTTTCTTTTGACCTTTCTGTCTCTGTACTTTCATAAAATCCAAAATAGTTTACGCGCCGCTTTTCTGCAGGCCTCAGTCATCTGGGGCGCAGCCTTAGTGTTATCGGCCGAATTCTTAAGCCTGTTTCAATCCCTCACCTTCGAATGGCTGTTGACCTTTTGGGGGCTTTATTGTTTTTTCCTTGCGGCCTTTATCCTGATCCGTTATCAAGAAAACCGTTACGGCTTTACAAAATTCTTTCAGCCCGTTCCGCTCGTCCGGTCCGACAAGATATTTCTAAGCGTGGTCGGCATCATCACGCTGCTGATCGGTTTTATCACTTTTAAATCTCCCCCCAACACCTGGGACTCGATGACGTACCATATGCCCCGGGTCGCCCATTGGATGCAGAACCACTCGTTAGCCCTTTACCCGACGGCCATCATCCGCCACGTCGCCTTGACCCCGGGCGCGGAATTGATCATCCTGCAATTTCAGATCCTGCACCGCG
>CAYING010000020.1:21420-24465 GCA_964364715.1 uncultured Planctomycetales bacterium | reverse complement strand
GGGGAGTATTTAACTGTAACCAAGCGAACACTGCTTGGTTAACACAAACGCCTCACCTTTCACGGTGGGGCGTTTCTATTTTAGATAAATAGGAAGCGATTACGAATATTTTTCATCAATTAATTTTAGTTTTTTAATATGAGATGTATATATAAAGTAATTTTTGTTAAGCCATTTATGAAGTAACGTCAACGGAAGTTGTCGATTAATTATTTTTGAGTTTTGAAAGTATTGAAAGAAGTAGGAGAATGATGAAAGGAATGTGTTTAAACTTCCGTTATTTTATGATATATTAACTGATAAAGTTTTAGTTTCTGTTGAATAATTTCATCAGAAAATGGAGAACCCACGATTGACGTAAGTCTTGGGGCTAGTACTCTGGATTCATGAGTAAGAGGCACTCACCTCGAGCCCGACAGCTAACTCCGTAAAATTAAAATGAGAGAGCTAACCAGAGAGTTTTCTTTCTGGTTTTTTGTTTTTAAGGTATAAAAAATGAAAAGAATCCTTTTATTTATTTTGCCGATTTTAATTATTGTTGCCGCCGCTTTTGTGGCCCTCGGAATTTTCCAGGTCCGATCGGAAGAGCATAAATTAATGGATGATTTGCAAAGAAGAGCCAAAGCCATCGCTGAGAGCATGGATCTTTCCGCAAAATTCCTGCTGCAAAATAATGATCTCAGAAGCGCTCAGCGTTTGGTTGAGAAATTTCAGAACCGGGAGAGGCTGCAAGGCTGTGTTGTTTATGACAAAGAAGGCAATATTTTAGCTGTAACGGATCGTTTTGCAGACTGGAGGGATAAGGAAAAGCCGTATATTAAAGATATTCTCAGTGGGAAAACAGCGCGCGGATCCTTAGAGCAGTTTAAAGACTACTCTATTTATAGTTATACTCTCCCTGTTTTGGATGATGATAACAACGTTTTAGGGGCGGTTGAAATTCTTTATGACACTTCGTATGTCTTTGTCAGGCTTACCGAAATTTGGAAACGCATCAGTTTGACCTTGATCATTCTGATCGTATGCATTTTAATTATCGCGTTTTTTATTCAAAGACAAATATTTACTTTGCCCGTACAACGCCTCACGGAATGGTTCACGCATTTTCAAAAAGGTGAAACCGATGAGATGCATTCTATTAAAGACAAAGACGAGTTAGGAAAACTTGCCAATGAAGTGGAGCAGGCGGCTTTGACTTTGCGGGTGGCGCGCCGGGCCATTTCAAAAGAAGCGACTCACCGCCTTGAGGCGAAAGATCTCTGGACGGAGTCAAGGCTTAAAGACCTAATCCATTCTAAATTAGGCGATAATTCCCTGTTTGTCGTTTCCAACCGCGAGCCGTACATGCACGTTATGAATAAAACTACCGGCAAGCCGACATGTATTCGTCCCGCAAGTGGTGTTGTCACGGCTATTAATCCCATTCTATATGCGTGCGGGGGCGTTTGGGTGGCGCATGGCAGTGGCGAGATGGATCGGAAATTCACGAATTCTAAAAATAAACTAGGAGTTCCTCCCGAGGACAACCGTTACATTCTTAAAAGGGTCTGGCTTAATAAAGAGGAGGAAGAGGGGTATTATTACGGATTTTCCAATGAGGGCCTGTGGCCATTATGTCATATTACGCATACAAGGCCTACGTTTAGAGAAGCAGACTGGCAGATGTATAAAAAGGTCAACCAGAAATTTGCCGACGCCATTTTAGAGGAACTTCCCCAAAAAAGTCCGTTTATTTTTATTCAGGATTATCACTTTACTCTGATGGGAAAGATGATCAAAGAAAAAAGGCCGGATGCGACCGTTGCCCTTTTCTGGCATATCCCGTGGCCCAATTGCGAAGTTTTCTCGATTTGCCCCTATCAACAGGAAATATTAGACGGGATGTTAGGATGCGATCTTGTTGGATTCCATGTGCAGTATCATTGCAATAATTTTCTGGAGACGGCCAATAGGCTTTTGGAGTGCCGTGTCGACATGGAAAAATCCAGCGTTATCCGTTCCGGGCATGAAACACTTATTCGCCCATTTCCGATCAGTATAGACGGCTATTTCAGTAACGATACTCCGGATGTTTTAGCTAAGGAAGTTGAGGCTATTCGCCGTGAATATGATATTGACGGTAAAATCGTCGGCATAGGGGTGGAGAGGATTGATTACACAAAAGGTCTGGCTGAAAGGTTTTTGGCGATAGACCGGTTTTTGGAAAAATATCCTGAATATAAAAATAAATTTGTTTTTGTCCAGTTGGCTGCCCCTAGCCGCACGCATATCAAACGTTATCACGATTTTATGGGAGAAATCGACGAGTTGGTCGATAAAATAAACTGGAAGCATTCCAGCGGTAACTGGAAACCGATCATATATTTAAAGAAACATTTTTCCAGCGATGAGATCAAACCTTATTACGCGCTGGGCGATTTATGTGTCGTCAGTTCTTTGCATGATGGGATGAATCTTGTAGCGAAGGAATATATCGCGGCCAAAAATGATTTGATGGGGACGCTTATTTTGAGCCGTTTTACCGGCGCGGCAAAAGAGTTAACAGATGCCGTACAGATCAATCCTTATTCCATAGAAGAATTCGCGGACAGTATACGGTTCGCCGTGGCGATGCCTGTAGAAGAGAAAAGAAGACGCATGCAGAATATGCGCCAGAATATCCATGAAAACAATATTTACCGCTGGGCGGCCAATATTATTACCGAATTGACATCGATTAGAAAAGGTTAAATCATGAGGAGCCGTGTTACGCAAAGACGTAAATAATTTTCTTGACCATTGGCCTGGGATCAAAGAATCTCTTATGGGAAAAGATATTCTTTTGTTCTTGGATTACGACGGCACTTTAACTCCCATTGTCGAGAGGCCGGAATTCGCCGTTCTTTCTAATCAAACAAAAGGACTTATTGAGAAGCTGGCAAAAAACGAGCGATTTAAAGTTTTCATTGTCAGCGGCAGGGCATTGTCTGATGTCAAAAAAATAGCCGGTATCGATAATATTGTGTATGTAGGGAATCATGGCCTTGAAATTGAGGGAGCAGGTAT
>CAYING010000020.1:4659-21320 GCA_964364715.1 uncultured Planctomycetales bacterium | reverse complement strand
GAAATAAGACCACCCATTGAGTGGGATAAAGGCAAAGCGGTCCTGTGGCTGTTAAAACCTTATGAGGATATTATGAAAGATCAACGAGCTGTTGCCATTTATATCGGAGATGACCGGACGGATGAGGATGCTTTTCATGTCCTGCACAAAATTGCCGTGACAGTTCATGTCGGAGATTCTCAATCGACAAGTGCCGAGTATTCTTTAGCAAGTCCTCGGGAGGTTGAGAAATTTCTAGAATGCCTTGTTGATTTGAAAGGACAAAAAGGATGAAAACATACCCGTTTGGAGTCATTGGCAATTGTACCAGTGCCGCACTTATTTCACCCGACTGTAGCATTGAGTGGTTGTGTCTGCCGTTTTTTGATTCTCCGTCGCTTTTTGCGCGGATTTTAGATCAGAATAAAGGCGGGTATTTTAAGATAACAGCGCAAGACATTATTACGGTAAAACAAAACTATATCCCGCACACAGCGATTCTAAAGACTATTTTTGAAACCAAACAGGGTGTTTTTGAAGTGAGCGATTATATGCCGCGTTTTCATACGGAATATGGCGCAACTTACTGCCCTTCGGAAATTCAACGTGATATCCATGTTATTTCGGGAAAACCCAAATTAATTGTTGAGTTACAGCCGCGGCCGAATTACGCCTTAAGCGAGGCTAAATTCGATTTAATAGATGATTACATTAAAATTTCTTCACTAAAAGGGGAATATAACAGCTTTTATTTATATTCCAACTTGTCTCATAAAAAAATTGTTTCAGGGGAACCGATTGAACTTACGGAATCCTCTTTCTTTCTTCTTTCTTATCATGAAAAATTAGAGAAGATAAATTTGAACAAAATTTATGTTGAGTATGAGAAAACCAAGAGTTACTGGCTTGATTGGGTCTATCGGACGAAGCTTCCTTCAAAATACCGTGAAATGGCCATTCGTTCCACTATTACACTTAAACTTTTGATGTATGAGCGCACCGGTGCGGTCATTGCGGCTCCGACGACATCATTGCCTGAGATTATTGGAGGGGATCGTAATTGGGATTACCGTTACTGCTGGGTGCGGGATGCGTCCATGATGATCGACCTTTTTGCCCGTCTTGGGCATATGGGCTTTGCGGATCAGTATATTAAGTTTATTTTAAATAAAGTTTTGCTTAAACATGAAAATGTCACTGTCATGTATGGCATTAATGGTGAACGTGATCTTCCTGAAACGACATTAGATTATCTGGACGGTTATGAGGATTCGAAGCCGGTGCGCATAGGAAACGATGCTTATCGCCAGAAGCAGAATGACCTTTACGGCGAGTTGATAGAAATGATTTACACGTATCTGGTTTTAAATTCTCAAGTAAGGACTTCTGCTTATATCAATGAAGAAATTTGGACGGTAGTTCGTTCTTTGGTTAACTATGTACGCGCCTCATGGAAAGAACCCGATAGCGGAATATGGGAACGGCGAGGGGAACCTCAGCATTATGTTCATTCGAAGATGATGAGCTGGGTGGCGATGGATCGAGCCGGACGCATCGCCCAGCATTTGGGAAGAAAACAATATGCCGAGATGTGTTTTAAAACAACGGTGGAAATTAAGAATGATATTTTAAAGCAGGGTTGGAATGATCATTTGCAGGCATTTGTCATGCATTATGGTTCCAATGAAATGGATGCCGCCGTACTGCTCATGCTTCATTACGGTTTTCTGCCCCCCAACGATGAACGAATGGTGAGTACTGTCAAGAAAATGTATCAAACACTTGTCCGTAACCACTTCATGATGAGGTATGTGGCAGACGATGATTTTGGCGCGCCGCGTAATGCTTTTATTGTTTGTACATTTTGGATGATTAATGCGCTTTATCTGATCGGGGAAGAAGGGAAAGCGAAGGAAATGTTTACTCAAGTCGTGCAATGGTTGAATCCTCACGGGCTTTTTTCAGAAGGAATCGAAACGGATACGGGACGACTTGTTGGAAATTTTCCTCAAGGATATTCTCACCTGGCGCTTATACAAACAGTTTTACTTTTAGAAACAGATTATAATTGGATGGGGCCACTGATGATGGATGGCAAGACTGGGCCCTATGGAGGCATTTTCCGTTTCGAAAAACAATAATGGTTAAAGTTTCCTAAGAAAGGGATTTATATGGCGGATCTGGATCAGTTGCGTACAATATTAGCCAATGAGCGGACCTTGCTAGCGTATATCCGTACGGCTTTATCAGCATGGATATTCGGCATGGCCGCAGTGAAATTTTTCTCTGAGAATTTTATACTTGTTTGTCTAGGATGGTTTGTGACTGTTGGCGGCACGGTGATTCTATTTTGGGGCATTTGGCAATTCCGTAGGCGGCACAGGATGGTGCATTAAACAGGCCTACACTACCGTCAGGCAAGTTCTAATCTCGTTCAGCCAGCGACCGGATAATAAAAATTTTCAAGATATTGTCTTAGAAAATGTCCGCGAGGACGAATTTCACGTGGTTGCGGAGTTTGTTGAGATGTTGCAGTGATATAAAAACCGAATATTAAAAGTCAAAGAAGTATCCTAGAAAATTATGTTTGACAAACACAGTTTATTTGATAACATCATATTGTAATTTGATGATAAATTAATTTCTGTCGATACCCCCTGGTCGGCAAGAGTAGTAAAGATCCCCTAAAAAGAAATATCAGTTCTTAAAAATCTTGTCAGTTTTATTGTAATTTCTTCACCCCCTTTGGAAGAATTTGCGACCAAGGGGCTTTTTTATGTACCGAGATCTACCGATGTCTCAAAGATTGGATAAAATTGGCGAACTCCTTGCCAAGGGCGTGTATCTGCATATGAAAAAGGAAAAAATGACGGCCCAAAATACGTCAAAGGAAAAAGAGGCTAGTTTTTGTAAAAACAGGATGAAACAAAAGGCCGGAAAAATCACACAGGATATTGACATCCGTTGACATCCGTTTTTGTTGAAATATCACGATTACTATGGTATCCTTATAACCATTCGAAAAGCACCCGAAAAAAAGGGTACAATTTAACCAGAGGTGAAGAAGATGTTGGAAAAAGAATATCAATATTTTTTGAAGCATAAGGATGCCTTGCTCAAAGAGCACGAGGGTAAATTTATTGTTATTGTTGGGAATGAGGTTGTCGGCAGTTATTCTTCTCGGGATGAAGCCCTGAAAGAGGCGTCTTCCAAACATGATATCGGAACCTTCCTGATCCAAAAAGTTTCCCGCGGTGAAGATGATGTGATCCAGCGTTTCTCTTCCAGAGTTTATGTCCACAAATGAAAAATCAGATTTTTTACCACGCCTTTAGAACAGTATATTCCGGCATTGTCAGGGAATTGATTACAGATGTAACAATAGCTCTTCCTTCGTCAACTCATCCGGGTCCTGCAAAAGAATTCAAGAACTTTCTCGCTTTATGGGATACCGGCGCGACGAATTCTGTTATTACAAAAAATGTTGTTAATGCCGTCGGCTTGACTCCAACTGGTAAGGCGACTGTCAAGGGGGTGAATAGCGAGGATATCGTAAGCACTTACATAGTCGATGTCGGTTTGCCTAACAGGGTTCTTTTTGCAAATATAAATGTGTCGGAAGGATTGTTGCAAGGTCATTATGATGTGATTATAGGGATGGATATTATTCAAGCCGGGGATTTTTCTATTGCCAATGCTAACGGTATTACAGCTTTTTCATATTGCTGTCCGCCACATAAAAATCCGATAGATCTGCTTGAGAAGAGCGAACGGGTTAATCCAAAAAGAAAGCATTAATTTAAAATAATCCACCGTTTACCGTTTTTGGCGTTTGTAAGGCCTAAAAATACCTCATACGAAAAGTTCGGATTTCTGGGGGACGCGCGGAGCCATATTTGTCAATGCAGTAAAAAATCCGAACTTTTTGTTCGGCACAAGCCCTCTTTGACTGATGTGTTGAAGAGGGTTTTGTGTAGGTATAAAAAGGCTTTACAAAAGGGCTTGCGATACAGGGCGCGCCACCCTATAATATGCTATACTTAAATTGGTGAAAAACTATGACTAGACGATTAAATCAATTAGAAATAAAAATTCCTGTTCAAATCATCAAAGAGGATGGTGTCTTTGTGGCGTACACCCCTGCCCTTGAATTATGCACACAAGGCGATACATACGAAGAAGCAGAACAAATGCTGGGTGAAATGATCCAGATATTCTTTGAAGAATGTATTGAACGGGGAACAATTGAACAAGTCTTAAAAGAGTGCGGGTGGAAGAAAGTTGACCATAAAAAAGAGTGGATTCCTCCCAAAAGAGAAGTTATTACTGACAAGAATGAATCTTTTACTGTTCCATGCCCCACCTAGAGCCAATCCATTACGGCAAGTTTTGTAAATTCCTTGAGTATGTAGGCTGTACTTTCAAACGACAAAAAGGCAGCCATCTTATATATGTGAGAGATGATTTACGCCGCCCTATCGTCGTTCCTGCCAAGAAAAACCTTTCGCGGACGGTCATACAAAGCAATCTCAAGACACTAGGGATCGACAGGGATAAATATTTGAGGATTTTAGCGGAAATTAAATAGCTTCAGTGATGGGCATAAATCGTTTAGTTCAAAATAACCCACCGCTCTTTCGATTTTGAATTTGTCAGCCCTAAAATCACCTCATAGCAAAAGTTCGGATTCCTGGGGGACTCGCGGAGTTAAATTTAAAAAGGGCACTCTTTACGGTGCCCTTTTTAAATTATATTCTCTGTGAGTAAGAAGAACCTATCGCGAAGCGATGGGTTCTGACCGAAGGAAATCCCGCGAAGTGAAACGAAGCGGGAGAGTCCTCGCGGGGGAGTCGATGATGAAAAGATGTGGAAGAAAATCCTCAGTGTCATACTCAAAAGGGTGAAGCGATGAATCCTCAGCATCGCGATCTTGCCGCCGGCCGTTGGCACAAGATGCCTTTCCTTGAACAAATGGCCAATATCGGGAGTGAAGTGGAACGGGCTTTAAATTGGAAGGCCAGGCAAAATGCCGATTATAGCCGGAAAGCGTTTGAGCGTGCTCTTGAGCTTGTGGATCTGACCCTGGAGAGTGCCAGCGGCATGGCGCGCTTCAAAGAACTGGCGAGGTTGCGTGCAGAAATTCTCTGTGACGTGATCATGGTTTGACAAGTATACGCTAATAGCGTATACTTAAACCGCAAGGATGAATTATGGAATTTGTCGAAACACCTGTGTTTACGAAGCGTATCACAGAGATTCTCAGTGATGAGGAATATCGTTCTTTGCAGGAAGAATTGGTTAAAAGCCCTAAAGCCGGGCGGCTCATCCCGGGCGGAAAAGGCCGGCGAAAGTACCGCTGGGCTGCTTCCGGGAAGGGGAAAAGCGGGGGAGCCCGAGTTATTTATTATCTGTATTTAGCAGAGGACAAGATTTATATGTTGTTCCCGTACAAAAAGCCGGATCAAGCTGATCTGACCGCAGAGCAAATGAAGATCCTTGTTGAGTATGTAAAGGAGGGTGTTTTATGAAAGATAATGATTTTCAGGAGTTGCTTAAAAGCATCGATGAGGCGCGGGAGATCCATAAAGGAAAACGTAAGCCGAGCCGGGTCTTTAAATTTAAACCTTTAGAAGTTAAGAAAATTCGTGATAAATTACGCGTATCACAGCCGGAATTCGCTATCATGATCGGTGTGAGCGTCGCCACGTTGAGAAATTGGGAGCAGGGGCGGACAGTCCCTGAGGGAGCCGCTAGGGCTCTGCTGAAAGTCGCGGCTAAAAAGCCAAGAGCTGTCTTGGAGGCGCTGCATCTTTAATTTTTTGCCGGAGTATGCTAATCTCATAGAGTCCAATGCATACCAAACTCACAGCCTCAAAGTCCTATAAGAATCTCATCGCCTCCATCACCTCCGCTTTACGGAGCGGGTTTCTCGCCGCGCAGAAGGCGCTCGAATACCAACGGCTCAAAACCTATTGGGAGATCGGCCGGGAGATCAGCCGTTACGGGGCACGCTCCGAAAAACTTTATCTCGACATCAGCCGCGACATCGAGGCCCAAATGGGGCTGACGCTTTCATCCGATATGATCGGCCGCATGGTCCAGTTTCACGACGAGTATCCGAAATTCCCCGCCAAAACAACCCTGACCTTCACGCATTATCTGGCTTTACTGCGCGTCCCTGACCCCAAAGAACGCCGCCGGCTTGAGCAAAAGGCGATTAAAGAAAATTGGTCCAGCCCTGATCTTAAAATGGCGGTCGCCAAAATGAACGCCCGGCTGCTCCCCGTGAAAAAGTCTTTCAAGAAATTAACCCTCGAGCGCGGCGAGCCGTATGTATATTGTATCCATCAATACACGGATCTGACCGGCCGTAAGGACTTTTACATCGACTGCGGATTTAAAATTGATGTGCCGTTAAACGGAATGATCGTTCAAAGCCCGGTGTCCTCGGTTTCAGAAGATTCCCGCGGCGTGCGCGTGGTCAAAAAAGACGGCCGCTACTCGGTGCATCTTTTTAAAGAGGCGTCCGCCAAACTCTACACCTACGCGGCCACCGTCGAGAAAGTGATCGATGCGGATACGATCGACGTGCGGATCGATGTGGGCTTCAGCATTCAGCTGTACGACCGGTTAAGATTAAGAGGCATTAACGCCCCGGAAGTCGAAACGCAAGAAGGAAAACTCGCCAAAAAATTTCTCGTTGATTACCTGTCGCGCTGTCCGTTGATCATTCTCCGCACCTATAAACAGAAAGAAGAAATGTACGGCCGCTGGCTCGCCGATATTTTTGCGCTCAAAGGCTGTTCCGACCCCTACAAAATCGCGGCGGAGGGGGAGTTTCTGAATCAGCTTCTCCTGGATAAGGGATTTGCGGAAATTTATTAAGGCGGCTGAGTCCGCCTTAGGCGGACGAAGAAGTGGTTGAGCCAGAGCGAAACCAGATAAAGGGTCTGCTTCAGTATATTAACGGGAAAACTGCCTTTAATCCCTTTTTGTAATTATGAGTTGAAACTTATTAATAAATAATCTATACTTCATAATATGGACAGCAAAATTTATACATCTTTACAGGTGCGGGAGGTTTTTCACTTAGAGTTTCTCCGCTGGTTCAGCCGGAAACTGGAAGCAGGCCGCTATTGCCTTAAAGGCGGGGTAAACTTAAGGTTATTCTTTAAAAGCATCCGTTATTCCGAAGACATGGACATTGACATCATCGGTGCCCGTGTGGATAAGGTCAAGAAGACGGTTATGGATATCCTTTCCGTCCGTGGTTTTTCCGACAGCCTCAAGTCCTTCGGGATCGAAAGGATCGTGCCGCCGGATATCACAAAAGCCAAACAGACAGAGACTACCCAGCGGTTTAAAATCCACATCCTGACGTCAGACGGGGAAGACCTGTTCACCAAGATAGATTTTTCCAGAAGAGGATCAAAGGGCGCGATGGTTGTGGAGCCGGTATCGGCCCAGATCCTCCGCTCCTATAAGATGGCGCCGCTCTTGGTTCCGCATTATGATGCGGATTCCGCTGTCGTACAAAAGATCCACGCGCTGGCCCAACGGTCTGTGTTACAGGCCCGCGATATATTTGACCTGTTTTTGCTCAGTTCCCAATGCGAGGGGGCGGTCTTGGGGGAGCACGTCAGCAAATCTGTCCTCAAAACAGCCTATGACAATATTTATCAGGTGGGATTCATTCAATTCCGGGATACGGTTATCGACTATCTGGAGGCTGAAGATAAAAAAGCCTATTCTTCACCGGAAATATGGGATGAGATCAAACTGAAAACAGCCCATTTTTTAGAAGAGCTGAAAAATGAAAAAGAATAATTCTCCCAATATCATGGTTTTCGTCAAAAAGCTGGGGCGGCCGGTCTTTACGACCCACGAACTCATAACAACCTCCGGTAAATCGACGTCAACGATCGTTCAATCCTTAAACCGTCTTGTGGAACAAGGCCTGCTGATCAAGATTTACCGCGGCATCTGGGCAGAGGCGGGGGACAAGAGAGTATCGGCGTTTGAGATCATCCCCTGTTTGTTCCCTCGCCAGCGTGTTTATGTCTCTTTTATCAGCGCGCTTCATCTGCACGGGATCCTGGAACAGATCCCCCAGGTCATCACTTTGGCGTCAACCGCGCATACCAGCACCCTTCGTACCAAAGCGGGAACTTTCGCGGTTCACCAGATCGATCCGGCGATCTTTGACGGGTTTGACTGGTATAAGGGGGAAGGGAGATTTCTGATAGCGGAACCGGAAAAAGCGCTTGTCGACAGCCTGTATTTGTCGAGCCGCAAGAAAAAACAATTCGGGTATTTCCCGGAATTGCATTTCCCGCCGGAGTTCAGCTTCAAAAAAGCGGCCAAATGGGTGGAACGTATTCCGGAGGAAAAGATACGTCTGTATGTTTCAAAAAAGCTGGAGACATTGAAAATTTAAATGTACGGCCGCTGCGGCTGAGTCCGCCTTAGGCGGACGAAGAAGTGGTTGAGCCAGAGCGAAACCAGATAAAGGGATTGGCGGAAATTTATGGAGCATAAGAATCCCGCTATTTTGGAGGTTTTTTGTTATAATTGGACAAATAAGTACGTGTTACCGAAATTTATTTCAGGGACACTTTTTTTGTAACTTTAGAAAATGCAAGGGTATCAAGAAGCGGTCCTAGGGTTCCCTGGGGTTCAAATCCTAAAAAATGAAAACAAATCCATTCCGACCTAATCCTCCGATAAATCCGGGCATGTTTGCTGGGCGTTATCATGAGCTAGTAAGATTAGAACGTGCGCTAGATCAGGCATGCGTTGATGAGCCCGCTCATTTTATGATTACTGGCGAAAGAGGAATTGGTAAATCTTCTCTTCTTTTATATTTAGACTACGTAGCGAAAGGTAAAATTCCTGATTTGATCGAGATGTAGATACCCACGGGCTAAAGCCCGTGGGTATCTACATTCCCCGTTTCGTTATTAGTGAGGGCGGCCAGTCCTCCTGCTTGGAACCTAAAAAATATACCCCATAAGGTATAATTTATAAAAATATATACCCTTTAGGGTATTAATTATTAATAATATACCTTTTTGGGTATAATAAGTGTAAAAAATTGTTGACATTATACCCGATTAGGGATATATTTTACTTATGGGAAAACTTAATGAACAGGCGAAAGCCAAACATATTCTGGAAATTAACCGTCAAATTCCTCGTTTACGCAAGAAGGTGGGGTTGAATCAGATCGAGTTTGCCAAGCGGGCAGGCATTGGTTTGCGGTTTTTACGCGAATTAGAGCAGGGCAAAATATCGGTACGATTAGATAAACTTATACAGGTCATCGATTTTTTAGGCTGTCACTTAGAGTTAAAAGGTAACAACGAAAAGCTGAAAACCTGGCTTACTAAGTCCGGCATCATTAATACAAGCGCCGCGGATATTCCGGATGATGAGGAAACATATACTGATGATCCATAAACCAAGAAAAGCGCAAGTTTTCTATAGGGACGAATTGGCGGGCCGCCTTGTCGAGAATAAGGATGAATATGTTTTTCAATATGATAAGGATTTCTTGAAAAAAAATATTTCGGTTTCACTGTCTTTACCGCCCAGAGAAGAACCTTATCGATCCAGGGAATTGTTCCCGTTCTTTAAAGGCCTTCTGCCGGAAGGATGGTATTTAGGCATTGTGTGCATGACCCAAAAAGTAGACAGTGACGATGCCTTTGGAGTTTTACTTTCCACCACAAGTGTTGACACGATCGGAGCGGTAACGGTCCGTAAAGAGGAGCAGGAAAGTGAAGGATAAGCGGAGCAAAGAGATGTTCGGGGTTTCTGAACTGCCCAAAATTGATTTTGGCCTCGCGGACGTGCTGCATAATGCCGAAGAAGCAGCCGGCCAATTATCAATTTCCGGGGTGCAGCCGAAATTATCCGTGAAATTGGATAAAAAAAATAATAAATTGATATCTGCGGCAAAGGGGGGCGAATATATTTTAAAGCCCCAAACGGCAAGTTATCCGAATATCCCGGAAAATGAGCAATGCTGCATGGATATGGCGGAGGCGTTCAACATCGAAGTGCCGCCGCATTGTTTGATCCCATTGCAGGACGGCACTCTGGCGTACATAGTGAAACGATTTGACCGGCAAAAGGGCGAAAAATTTGCCCAGGAACATTTTGCCCAAATGCTCGAACGGCCGGAAAAGTATGATGGCACTGTGGAACAGATCGGAAAAATGCTGCGAAAAATTTCCACAGCGCCGGGATTGGATAATCAGCTCCTGTTTGAGCGGGTGGTCTTTAGTTTCATTATTGGCAACGGCGACGCTCATTTGAAAAATTATTCTGTTTTGACCAAGGGGGACGAAATACGCTTATCTCCCGCATATGATCTCATTTGTTCCAGAATAGTGCTGACGAAAGAAAAATGGGAATCTGCTTTAGGGATAGGCAGGAATAAAGGAAAGAGAAATAATTTAAACCGGAAAGACTTTGATGATCTGGGCGGATACTTAGGTGTGCCGGAAGATGTTCGTTATGAAAAATTTGAAAAGCAGTTTGAAAGGATGAAAGAGATCATCGGAAATTCGCGGCTGGATCAAAACAAGCAGGCGCAATTTACCGCTGTTATTCAGGAGAGATTGAGCCGGCTTGGATTATCCGGTGAAGTTTGACGGTTTTTTCCCTCCACCCGCGAGGCTCTGTGTTACAATGTGGCAATAGTAAAGATAATACCAGAGGGAGAAATGAAAAAGTTTTTTATTTGTGCCGTTTTGCTGGTTTTATCCGTTCCGGCGTATTCCGCAGCACTTGATCTCGCTAAACTTCCCGAACCGGATGTCCAGCAGGTCAAAGATCTGATCGTTAAACTCGAACCGTATATCCGGGAACGCGAGGCAGCGGAGAATCTTGCCAAACTGACCTTTGATGAATTGTACGCCCCGCTTGATGAGGATGAGCGCGCGTTCTTAAAAGGTTTTCAGGACATTGACCCCAAAGCCGCCGGTGTGCGGATCCCGTACCGGGAGATCGCGACCGGGCAGGAAGAACTTGTCGTCCTCCGCGGGCAAAAGATGAAGGTCGTGAAGGACGGCAAAGAAGAGGAGAAGATCGTCCCCCCGCAATATCTGCCTCCGCCGGTCTTTCAGAAATATACGGAAATGATGGACGCGATGCAGAAAGACCTCGGCAAACGCCTTTTGGTCGAATCCGGTTACCGTTCGAGCGCCTATCAGCTGTATCTTTTTGTGTATTATCTTAAAAATCATGAATACTCCATAACGGAAACGGTGAAGTTTGTCACGCTTCCCGGTTACAGCGAGCACGGTTCTCCGAATCACCAGGCGGTCGATTTTATTAATGAGAATGGCATTAATGGGGAAGAAGTCCCTGAAGAATTCGAGGCGCTCCCGGAATACCGATGGCTTCTCGAGAATGCGGTGAAATTTGATTTTGTTCTTTCGTACCCGCGCAACGCGCAAGGCGGGATCACGTTTGAACCATGGCACTGGCGTTATGAAAAATAAAAAATTGATCATTATTGTTTTAGCGATCCTATTACGCTCTCCAAACCGGAGATCGCCGCCGGAGTGGTCTATAAACTCAAACAGGAGTTGAAATAGCGATGGCATCCAGAATGAGCGGGGGACAGAAAGCGATCTTGACCGCGGGTGTTCTTGCTGTTGTCCCGCTTTTGATCTTTTCCGGTATGCAGTTTTTGGAGTTAGGGACAATATATAACGACTACGGCATGTGTCTGGAAAAGTGCGAGCGGAAATATTTTCCGGAGTTGTATAAGGTCGAGAAAGTAACGGTCGTTCAGGAAAAAGCCCTCTATGGGCATGCGGATTGCCGGGTCAAATGCGACCGTGAGGTCCGGAAAGCTGATTCACGGCATTTGAAGCTGGCGTTGGTCGTCGGAATGATGGTCGTGAACCTGGTCATCATTTCGATGGTTTTCGTCGGGATCGTCCGCAAGCACCGTCGGGATATGGGCATTGAGCGGGTTATTAAAAAATGCGCTCCGGAATTGAACAAGGGGACTGAGTACGAGGACGAAAGAACTAAGGGGCTTTATCAGGACCCGAAATTATAAATATTATTGATCAGATTCTATGCATAAAGATGTCGTGTATTTCGCCCACGGAAAAGAAAGCGGGCCGTGGGGAACAAAAATTACCCGCCTGGCGCAAGTTGCCGAAGATAAAGGTTTTGCCGTTGAAAGCCCGAACTATTCGAGGACTCATGATCCGGATGAGCGGGTCGAAACGCTTTTGAAATTGAAGCCGGCTGCCTCCCGTCATTTGGTGCTGGCCGGTTCGAGTATGGGCGGATATGTTTCGACGATTGCCTCAGCACAGCTCACGGTGAAGGGGATTTTTTTATTGGCGCCGGCGTTTTTTAAGACGGGATATAAACATTCTGTTCCCACGCCGCATGCGGCTAAAGTGGCCGTCGTGCACGGCTGGGATGACGATGTGATCCCGGTGGAAAATTCGATCCGCTTTGCGCAGGATCACAAATCAGAGCTGCATCTTTTTAAAAGTGATCACCGGCTGCTTAATGTGCTGCCGCAGATCGAATCGATCTTCTCCCTTTTTTTTGGACGACATTTTACGTAACGGATAATAGATGTATCACGCCGTTGTTAATCTCCATTCCATAGCCCGTAATGCCATGGCCAATTACGGTTTTATTCCGGATTTTTCCGTCAAGGCGCTCAAAGATATAAAAGCATTTTCTCCCCGAAATTTCGTAAAAAATACCGCGCTCCGCGACTTGCGGGATATTCTCTGGTGCTCGATCGATAATCTCGAGTCGCAAGACCTGGACCAGATAGAATTTTGTGAACTTTCGCCGAACCGCGAGATTCGCGTTTGGGTCGCGATCGCCGATGTCGATGAATATGTTCAAAAACATTCGGCGTGCGACAAACACGCTCATAATAACGGGACGTCAGTTTATACCGGCGTTGATGTATTCCCCATGCTTCCCCGGAAATTGTCGCATGATCTCACCTCACTGATGCCGGGCGAGGACCGTTTCGCGGTTGTGATCGAATATTACGTTCGTAAAGACGGAAGCGTCCGTTACAGCGGCGTATTCCGTGCCTATGTCCGCAATCAGGCCAAACTTGTTTATGAATCCGCCGGGGATTGGCTGGAAAAGAAAGGGGATATACCGCAAGCGGTGCGCACGATTAATGGCCTGGAAGAACAAGTCCGTCTGCAGGACGAGGCGGCTCAGCGGCTGCACGGGTTCCGGATGAGCAGCGGGGCGCTGGAATTGGAAACGATCGAAGCCTCTCCGGTCCTGAAGGATGGAAATATAACGGGCCTGACGATCAAGGTCAAGAACCGCGCCCGCTATATTATTGAAAATTTTATGATCGCCGCGAATCAGACTATGATGTGGTTCCTGGAAAAAAATGATTCGCCCTTTATTCAGCGGATCCTCCGTCCGCCGGAACGCTGGCCGAAGATCGTCCGGATCGCGGAAGATTTTGGCGAAACACTTCCCGAGACCCCGGATTCACATGCCCTCTCTGATTTTCTTATCCGGCGGAGAGCGGCAGACCCGCGGCGGTTCTCTGATCTATCCCTGACCGTGGTCAAGCTTTTGGGTTTTGCGGAATACACAATGACGGAACCGGGGAAGGCGGCCGTCGGACATTTCGGGCTCGCGGTCCAGGATTATATTCATTCGACGGCGCCCAACCGGCGTTATGTGGACGTTATCATTCAACGGCTGATCAAAGCGGTTTTGGCAAAAGAACCTATCCCTTATACAAAGCGGGAATTGTTCGAGATCGCAGAATGGTGCACTGAGCGGACCAATGCTGCGCGGAAGGTTGAACGGTTCATGCGTAAGGCCGCGGCGGCGCTGCTTTTGTACCGGCGTATCGGCGAAGTTTTTGAAGGGATCGTCACCGGAGCTTCGGAGAAGGGGACGTATGTCCGGCTGATCTCACCGCCGGCCGAAGGACGGGTCATTCGCGGGGAAAAAGGAATGGATACCGGCGAAAAAGTTTTGGTCCGTTTGATCAATGTTGAACCCGAGGAAGCGTTTATCGATTTTGAACGTGCGGATTTCAGCGGGTATGTGCATATGAGTACGAAAGGACGTAATCATGACAGCCATGTCTCGCATATCCGCCGCCGGCGAAGACGCGCGCGATAAATTAAGTTTAGGTTGAAGAATGAAAGCCTTAACAGTATTATAAATGCGGTCGATATCAGTATCGCCAGTGAGAGGTGTTATGGAAAACCGTCGTGCACATCGTTTACGGATTGAGATCCCGGCGACATTTAAAGTCTCCAAGAATCAGGAACATATTTCGATCGCGACCACGGTCGATGTCAGCGCCTTAGGATTGTGCCTTCAGACGAAGGAAACATTGCGGGCCGGCCAAGAATTGGCGCTCACTTTAAAACTCCCCAATCAGGAAAAAGTAAATCTCAATGCCGTTGTCGTCTGGTTCCGGACCGCGGATTTTTCTCTCGGCGGCGAATATACCGCCGGTATCAAGCTCACCGAGAGTCCGAAGGACGAGGAAGTAAAATTCATTAAATTTTATGTTTCTAAATTAATGGAATTTTATAAGCAATGAAAAATCCGCGTATCGTCCTGGTTGCTGCGGCGGCTTCATTGATCTTTGTGATCTACTGCGCCTATGCCGGCGACCTTCCCAAATGGTTCCCTTTCAAACAGCAGAATTCGCTTAAGGAATGGCAGGAAAAAGTTTTTAGAGGGAAAGTCCTCTACGAGATCAAGGCCGATCATACCAAAGAGAATTTTCTGTCGGCCACGAGCCGGCAGGCCTGTTCCGGGTTGATGTACCGCATTAAATTCAACGTCAAAGAATTTCCGATGTTCAGCTGGGAATGGAAAGTTAGTCAATTTCCGGCGAAAGAGATGGCTGCCGATGAATTCACCGGGTGGATGGAGCGTGATGATTATGCCGCCCGCGTGTATGTGATCTTTCCCAGCTGGAATTTTATGAACATCAAGAGCCTTGAGTATATCTGGGATGAAAGCCTGCCGGTCGGGACAGTAAAGACTAGTCCGTATTTGACGAATATCAAGATGATCGTTGTGGAATCCGGATCGGAGAACCTCAACAAATGGACTGCGGAGGAACGCGATATTTTCGAAGATTACAAGAAGGCATTCGGAGCAAAGCCGCCGCGTTATGTCGGAGCGATCGCGATCATGACCGACGCGGATAACACGCGCTCAACGGCTGAAGCGGCTTACCAAAATTTGAAAGTGGGGTATAAAAAATGAACAAACCGACATTCCGCAGACAGTTCTTTGCCAATCAAATGCACCGGGAAATTTTTTGGGTGATCTTTCTGGCGGTCTTTGCGCCGACGGTCATTACGACCGTTTCTTTGTTCTATCTCATCTTCAATATTACGGCCGAACAGATCGGGATACCCGAGGCGATCGCCTATAACATCCTGCCGGCCGCGCAGAGAGTCACTGTTATCCTGTTGATCACGATCCCGCTCGCCGCCGTCGGCATCCTGGCGCTGGCTCACAAGTTGACCCATAATATCGTCGGGCCGTTCGATCGGATCGTCCGGGAATTGGACGAGTGTATCGACGGCAAACGGCAGGGGCACATCATGATCCGGCAATCCGACAAATTTCTGCCATTGGTCAGCCGTATCAATCAACTGCTCGATAAAATTAAGAAGTAAAATTTACGATGACTTTCCTTGACGCGCTCATTTACGGTCTGGTGGAAGGGCTGACGGAATTCCTGCCGGTTTCGTCAACCGCCCATTTAATCATTGTTTCAAAACTCCTGGGGAATCCGCAGACCGAATTTTTGAAGGTTTTTGAGGTGGTCATCCAATTGGGAGCGATCCTCTCAATTGTGGTCCTGTATGCGAAATCCTTGTTGGTGAACCCTGAGATCCTGAAGCGGGTTTTGACCGCGTTTATACCGACGGCCATTCTAGGGTTATTTTTGCATAAGGTCATAAAGGATGTTTTTTTTGAGGATATCGCGATCATATTATGGGCATTGTTTTTGGGCGGTATTTTTTTGATCGTTTTTGAAAAATATCATAAAGAAAAGGAAGGGAGTAACGGCCTCGATAAGATCCCCTATTTGATCTCAGCCGGCATCGGCCTTTTTCAGGCATTGGCAATGGTCCCGGGGGTTTCCCGTTCTGCCGCCACGATCATCGGCGGGCTGGTTTTGGGGCTCAAGCGCAAAGAAACGGTTGAATTTTCTTTTCTTTTGGCGGTGCCGACAATGCTGGCGGCGAGCGTTTTGGATCTGGCCAAAAGTCAGGCAAATTTTTCCCGGCAGGAATGGGCTTGCTTGGCTGTCGGAGTTTGTGTTTCGTTCATTGTTGCGATGGGCAGCGTAAAATTTCTGCTGCGGTATATCCAAACCAATAATTTCGTTACGTTTGGTATCTATCGGATCGTCTTTGCCGTCCTATTCGGGGTTATAATTTTTTTAAAGTAATGTGTTTCTATGTCTGAATATGCGGAACAACACAGGCGCAGTTTGCGGTTTTCGTTTTTGGACGGTATCTTTGCCGGCGGGATGATCGGGTTCACCCAGGATTTCTTCACACCATTCCTGCTTGTGCTGGGGGCGGGGGCGGTGACCGGCGGGGCTTAAGTTCCCTGCCGAATTTAAATTACGCCCAGCAGCCGCGGCAGGCCGGAGCACA
>CAYING010000020.1:0-4649 GCA_964364715.1 uncultured Planctomycetales bacterium | reverse complement strand
GCTCGCCCCCCCCCCCCCCCCCCCCGGCCCCCCCCGCCCCCCCGCGCCCCCCCCCCCCCCCCCCCCCTCGTCGGGCTTTTAAGTTCCATCCCTAATTTAATTTCGGCGCTCCTGCAGCTGAAGACCGCTGATCTCGCCGAAAAACTTGGTTCCCGAAAAAAGTTTATTGCGGCTTTTGTTTTTATCCAGGCGATGGTTTTATTTTTTTTAGCCGGGGCCGCTTTCAGGGGAGGGGTGAGTCCGGTTGTTTTTATTGCCTTGGTCACCCTCTTTACGTCCTTGGGAAGTTTTGTGATGCCGGTCTGGGGCAGTCTGATGTCAGACTTGGTCGCGGAGAAAAAAAGAGGCGAATATTTCGGCTGGCGAAATAAAGTGCTGGGGATCCTTATTGTGGTTTTCAGTTTTATCGCCGGGAATATTCTGCATGTTTTTGAACCGGCGAAAATCTATCAGGGATTCGCGCTGATCTTCGGTTTCGCCGGGATCTTTCGATTCATTTCCTGTTACTTTCTCACCCGGATGTATGAGCCTCCGTTGGTGCCGAAAAAGGAAGATTATTTTAATTTTTTTATGTTTATCCGGCGCCGGAGGGAAAGTAATTTCGCTCAGTTCGTCCTGTTCGTTGCCGCGTTTAATTTTTGTGTCCACCTCGCTTCGCCGTTTTTCGCTGTCTTTATGCTCCGGGAATTGCAGTTCAGTTACGTTATGTATACGGCCGTGACGGTCACCGCGACCGGAATGATCTTTCTGATGATGGGGCGCTGGGGCCGGCATGCCGACCGGGTCGGGAATTTACGAGTCCTTCGTTTTACCGCTCCGGTCATCGCGATCTTGCCGCTATTGTGGATTTTTAATCAGGATCCGGCGTATTTATTTTTTGTTCAGTGTGTTTCCGGGTTCGCGTGGGCCGGGTTTAATCTGTGCGCGTCCAACTTTATTTATGATGCCGCCAAGCCTGAAAAGAGGACGCGCTGCATCGCGTATTTTAATGTCGTGAATGGGACGGCGATATGCTTTGGGGCGTTTTTGGGGGGTATTTTGATGGATAATGTCCTTCCGTTTTTCGGCTGCAATATTTTTGCCCTATTTACGTTTTCCGCCCTTTTGCGGCTTGGGGTCGCTTTGCGGGGGCCAATCCGTTTGAAGGAAGTGCGTTCGGTCGAGAAGGTGAGCAGTGAACAATTATTTTTCAGTATGGTGAAAATAAAGCCTATTTTGGGCGTGGATGAAAAAACTATCCGATTCTGAACTGCCAAGCCCCTTGGGATGTGTTATATTTTGTGATAGCCGATAAAGGCAAACCCGCCGAAAGGCGGGGACGCAAAGCCAGAAATTTTTATTTAGAAAAAGGCAGAATTCCTGCACCCGATACACTTGCCCCAGTTCCTGTTAGGTTGACGATCGGGCTCGTTTGTGCGCCAGTAGAATTAAAATAATAAAGATTATAAATTTGTGCCCCGCCTTGTAGGATATTGAGGTTCACGCTTGCTCCCACGACGAGTGGAGCATTCCCATCAAGTTGGCTTGGCAGATCGGCAGAATTAAATACTGCCCCAGATGCCAACGACGCTAAAGGTATGCTAGCCGCAAGGGAATTTAATCCAAAGCCACTATAAATTTGTAAGAATAAATTCGCGAGAGGCTGGCCTTCAAGTGTAGCAGACCACAAAGCATCGGGTGATAAAGTAAATAATTTAGCGTTTGTAGACGGTAATGACGAAGAAACGGTCCAATTGTTCAGGTGCCGCTCATTATATCTCAAGCATCTGGATCCCGCTATACATGCCCCGGGAACAGAATAATGAACAATAGCATCTCCCGCAGGGGAAATCTTTAAATCAAAATCTTTTTCTCGAAGTATAAATAGAGAGTAGAAGATTTTAGATATTCTAATTTTCATGAATATTCCCCTTTTTGTTGTGATTAATACGGCACATAATAAGTATGCTTCATCTTTGGCACAAAAAAAAAGGGGGCTGGGCTGTTTTGGGGAAAACGTTTGCAATAAGATTCTGAACTTGTCAAAAACGGGGAAGGCTTGTATAGTAAAGCGGACAAAATGAGACCACCGTCAGGAATTGCTCGGAATTTATCCCGCCTTCCCATAACACCCCATGCTTTAGCTTGGGGATGGGAAAGCGGCGGGATTCCGCCCCGCGAGGGGCAGGTAGAAAGGAACCGCGGGCTTTGGCCCGCGGGGGCTCCATGATCGAATCACTAATTATTATCATTTTAATGCTTCTTTTTAACGCCATTCTGGCTGCTTATGAAATGGCGCTTGCGTCCATTTCTAAGCCCCGGCTGATGGCGCTTGGCCAGCAGAAGCGAAAAGGCGCGGAAGATGCGCTTTATATGAAAGACCGCATTGAGTCCAGTCTGGCGGTCATTCAGATCGGGATTACGTTTGCCGGAGCGATCGCGGCCGCGACGGGCGGCGCCGGGGCGGTGGAGGTCATTGCTCCGGTGTTAAGTGACCAGTGGGGTATTTCAAAGATCCTTGCCCAGTTCATCTCCCTGGTTTTTTTGATCATTCCCTTGAGCGCGTTAACGATCATCTTTTCGGAACTTGTCCCTAAAGTTTTTGCCTTGAGAAATCAGGAATGGGTCTGTTTGACTTTTTCTCCCATGCTGAAGATCTTTTCGCATCTTGGTTATCCGGTCGTTATTGTTTTTGAAAAGGTCGTGAAGATGCTCATCGGATTCGGTTCTGAGCATTGGACCCCTCCGGTGGATGATTCGGACAGGCATGGACTCCATGAGCTGAAGGCGGCGCTGGCTTTGGCGCGGACCTCACGGCTTATCGGAGCCGGACAGGAAAAGATCGTTCTTGCAGCCGCGCAGCTTTCTACCAGACCGGTTTCCGATATAATTTTACTGGCGCAGGATATCTCAATGTTGTCGATGCATAGCACACTGAACGAAGCCCTGATCAGGGCGCATTTGGATATGCACACCCGATTCCCGGTCTGTGAAATTGACGACGATCCGCAGACGGTCCGCGGGTATGTAAATTTTAAGGATATCGTGAACGCCTTGAAGATCAATCCGTCGGATCCGACCGTCAGGGGGATCGTGATGCCGATCCGGCATTTTCAGTCCAGCGCCCCTATCTCTCAGGTCTTGGAGCAGATGATCCAGGAAAAGATCCACATCGCGTTGGTAAAAGACGGGGAGGGGAAGATCATGGGGATGATCACCCTGGAGGATATTCTGGAAGAATTGGTCGGTGAGATAGAAGATGAGTATGACCGTTTGCCGACCTATATCCACCCATACGGTTCGACTTGGATCATGGGCGGCGGGGTTCCGATGAATACGGTCGCGGCAACATTAAGGGTTGAGATGCCCCATCCATCTAAGGACGGGCGTGTTCCAACGCTTTCGGAATGGTTCGGCCGGAAAATAAACCGGCCTTTGCACGGCGGCGAGGCAGTGGTCAGCGATGGAATAGCCGTGACGGTCAGAAAACTCCGCCGCAAAAAATTATATGAGGCGATCGTGGCGATTCCGGCGCGATCAGAACAGGGAGAAGATTATGAAAATTAACTTAAGCGCTACATTAATAATTCTGGGGGTAATAGTAGTTATTCCTACATCTACCAGAGCCCAATCAAACGCAAGCCCAAATCATTACTATGTCAATATCGATCTATATTCTCTCTCCAGTCAAAAAGATAAGGATCCTTCAGAATTTTTTAGATTATTAAATATTCCGCCTGAAAAACAAAAAGAAATTCTAGCGTTACAAGAGCAAAGTAAAAAACCTATTGAATCCAATATCCCAAGACCGCAACCCTCCTATAAAATATTACTAAAATCACGACGCTTTATACCCAAGGAAGGGATAGCTCCTAAAATTTACAATATCGATGAAAGCCATGTCCTTGTTCAGTTTTACCAGCATGTCCCTTATGCGGAAAGGAAATCTGCCGGATTAGAACTTTTTGATTATATTCCCAACCATGCGTACTTTACAAAAATATCTCAAGAACAACTCCAATTATTAGCAAAAGACAGCAGGATACGATCAATATTCCCGATACTCCCCGAAGATAAAACATCCCCTTACTTAAGAAACAAAGAATATTTCCCGTGGGCATTGGAAGGAAAAAATATATTACTAACAGTTCAATTTTTTAAGGATATTCCTCTGGCAAATGCTAAGTCCATAGTCAATACTATTGGTGCGCAAGTTCTTTATGAAATTCCCGCTATTAACAGTCTGACCATTAGCCTTTCAAAAGATCATATAGATTTGCTTAACACAATGGACGAAGTTTTATGGATAGAACAAATCCCGGGACCTGCTGAAGAAGAGCTTGATCAATCGCGGCCTTTGGTTGGTGTTGACCTAATCTCCGGGCCCCCGTCTAATCTGCAAGGCAATAATATTGATATTCTTCAATATGAACCAGGCAGGCCTAATGAGAACCATCCTGATTTAATAAATAGAATTAATGTTTTCGATGTGGCATGTGTGCTAAATCCTTTTGACAATCATGCCACACGCGTAGCTGGTGGTGCGATCGGAGACGGTACCGGAAATGCTAATTTAAGAGGAATGGCGCCGCAAGCTGAAATTTTATCAGCTTGCAAGCAGATTGTAGGCAATGGGGCAAATGCCATAACCGATGCAACAACCGACTATC
>CAYING010000019.1:4462-24859 GCA_964364715.1 uncultured Planctomycetales bacterium | reverse complement strand
CTTATCCCAATTTCCTCTAATGATAATTGGGATTATATAAAGGAAAATTGGGATGAACGAAATTAAACAAAAAGAATTTGTCGTGTTCGACGTGGAAACGACCGGGCTTTCGCCGGTAAGCGGCGACCGGGTGATCGAGATCGCCGCGGTCAAAGTGCGCGGCCTTCAGGTCGTGGAAGAATTTTATTCTTTGATCAATCCGCAGAGGGAAATCTCTTTCGGCGCTTTCGCGGTCAACGGCATTTCCCGGGCGATGGTCGACGGAGCGCCGACGGCGCGTAAGATCATTCCCGCTTTTTTGGAATTCATCAAAACATCGGTTTTGATCGGACACAACGTGAAATTTGACCTGGGGTTTTTGTCGTATGAACTTTCTCTTTTGGAATTAAAACTTTCTCCGCAGACCGTTGCTTTGGATACGATCCGTATGGCGCGCGCGTTGATCCCGGGGCTGGGAAGTTATTCTCTGGCTTCGGTGTCGTACGCGTTGGGGATCACCGAGATCCAGCGGCACCGCGCGATGGCCGACGTGATGATGACGTGGGAAGTTTTTGAACGCCTGCGGCAGAACGCCGAGCGCAAGAACCTGACGCAATGGGACGCGTGGCTCAAGCTTTTTTCCAACCCAAAATATTCTTCCTCGCGTTATGAAAGATCTTCTTCATAGAAGTATCCCTTTTTCCGCCAGCGGGGCGGACCTGCTTAATATTTTTAAGGACAAACCATATGTTTTCCTGTTGGAAAGCAGTCTGCGGCATCGGGCTCTGGGGCGATATTCTTTCTTGGGGTTTGAGCCGTTCGAAGTCGTAGCCGGTAACGGTCTTGAGGTCATTGAGCGCCTGCGGAAAAAGTTCGCGAAATATTTCAGCCCGGAGAAAAATCCGCCGACCCCGCTCCCCGGCGGGATCGTCGGGTATTTGGGGTATGATCTCGGGCTGGAGCTTGAGAAGATCAGCGCGAGGCGCAAGGATGACCTGCCGGTCCCCGGATTGCTGTTCGGTTTTTATGATACCATTCTGACGATCGATCACTTCGCCAAAAAATTGCATGTGACATCGTCGGACAAATCCCGCCGGATCGATGATGTCTTGGGCGCTGTGACGGATGGTCTCACTAAAACACAGGATGCGCTTTACATTTCTCCGGCTATCGTCAAAGGCAATTTAAAGTTAAAAAGTAATTTATCTTCGGATCAGTACCGGAAGACCGTGCAAACGGCGTTGTCGTATATCCGCGAAGGTGATATTTATCAGGTCAATCTGGCGCAGCGGTTTTCGACCGGAGCTTTGCCGCACGGCCGTGGCGTGCATCCTTTTGAACTGTACCGCTCGCTCCGCCGCAGATCACCGTCGAGTTTTTCGAGCTATTTGGATGCGAAGGACTTTCAGATCATCAGCAGTTCTCCGGAAAGATTTTTGTCGAAACAGGGAAGGCTTTTACAGACCCGGCCGATGAAAGGCACGCGTCCCCGCGGAAAAAATATTTTGCAGGATAAAAAAGAACGCCGGAATCTTTTACTGAGCGCCAAAGACAAGGCGGAGCTTTTGATGATCACGGATTTGGAGCGCAACGACCTCGGGCGGGTGTGTGAGTACGGCTCGGTCAAAGTGAAAAATATGCGGACTATTGAAGCCTACCGCAGTGTTTTTCAGGCAACCTCGACGGTCGAGGGGATCGTGCGCAAGGGCATGGACGCTTTTGATGTCCTGCAGGCGTGTTTCCCCGGCGGGTCGATCACCGGCTGCCCCAAGATCCGTTCGATGCAGATCATTGAAGAATTGGAACCGCACCACCGCGGGATCTATACCGGCGCGCTGGGGTATATTTCTTTTAATGGCGACATGGATTTTAATATCCTGATCCGCACGCTGTTGAAAATTAAAAACGAGATCTATTTTCACGTCGGGGGCGGGATCGTGTCGGATTCCACTCCAGAGAAAGAGTATGAAGAGACGCTGGTGAAAGCGCAGGCGATGAAGGAATGTCTGGAGGATGTCTTTAAGGCCAAGGTGACGCTATGAGCCGAAAAATATTTTTAGATGGAGAATGGATCGCGGCAACGCCTCAGCTAGAAGAATCGCTTTTGCCGTGGCGCTTGCCGGGGAAAGGCGTTTTTGAAACGATGCGTTCGTACGACGGGAAGATCTTCGCTCTGGATGCGCATCTCAAGCGGCTGGCGGCCGGGCTCAAGGCGCTTGGCATCAGGCAAACTTTTTCGAAAGCTGAGATCAAAAAACGGCTGGCCGAAAATTTTATTATGAATCCATTCAAAAACGCCCGTATCCGCCTGATTATTCGGCAGAATAAAGAGAAAATCCATATCTCCGTGGCCGCGCAAAAGCATCGTCCGTTCGCCGGCCGGGTTTATCGGAAAGGTTTCCGGTTCCTGGTCTCGTCGGTGCGCTGCCGCTCCGGCAAAAGATTTTGCAACGTGAAATCGATCCGTTATGAATTGTATTTAAAGGCTTATCAGGAAGTATTGAAGCGCGGCGGAGAAGAGGCGATCCTGCTTAATAAGAGAAGAGAAATTACCGAGGCCAGCCGCAGTAATATTTTTATCGTTAAGAACGGAGTTGTTTTTACTCCGGCTCTGGTGTGCGGCTGTTTGAACGGTGTGACGCGGGGGATCGTGATCCAACTTGCCCAAAAATCCGGCATTCCCGTCAAAGAATCGAAATTTTTTTTGAAAGACCTGCTCAAGGCGGACGAAGCCTTTTTGACAAATTCCATAATGGAAATTATGCCGGTCAGCTTCTGCCATGGCCGTCCGATCGGCCGGGGAAAACCAGGGCCAATAACCAAGCGTTTAAGGGTGCTTTATAGTCGGGCAACGTTGGGGTTTTAACCCGGCGTGCCGTGTTTTTTTATTTGACCTAGGGACTGACTTTATGGGCGTCTACATATACTGTTTAGAAGAAGATTACTCTTGCCGGTCTTCCATCACCGGCCGCGCGTTTGAGAGTGAATGGTTCAAATTGGCGGCGGACGGCACGGTCACCGTCAAGGGTTCGAACAAAAAAGGCTATGCTTGGGACGGGTGCAGTCCCAAGCTGAAGTTCAAGGATATCTGCCTGGGGATCCCGGACGCCGTACTGAATTGGAACACAAGAAGGCCAAAAACATATCACGCGTCCATGGTCCACGATGTGTTTTATCAGTTCAGTTATGATGTGAAGCCGTTCGTCAAACGCAAAGAGGTCGACCGGCTGTTTTATGAAATATTGAAAGAGAATAATTTTAAGTTAGCCCGAGTGTACTACGGTGCTGTGCGTTGTTTGGGTTGGTTGTTTTGGGGGTGGAAAAGGTGAGGGGATTGTTTGGAAATACAAAACTTGACAAAGTCCGTTTAGTGATGTATAAATTACAACTATTGTTGTTTATTACACATCATGCCTATGACCATCTTTTTTAAAAATAGATTGCAGCGAAGGCTGCTGGCCCACACGTTCACCCATCCCGGCCAGGATTTCTACGTCCGAGAGCTCGCCGCGCTTATTGCGGAAGACCCTGGGAATTTGTCCCGCGAACTTAAAAAATTGGAAGCTGAAGGTTTATATGTTTCCCACGTCAGGGGAAATAGTAAATTTTATTCGCTCAATAAAAATTATCCGCTCTACGATGAGCTGAAAAAGGTTATCTTCAAGACTCACGGTGTGGCAGGGGCTTTGTCAAAATTAGTAAATGGATTTAAGGATATTTCAGTATCCTTTATTTACGGTTCTTATGCCAAGGACATGGAGAATAAAGCATCCGACGTCGATCTGGTGGTTGTCGGTCAAGTTTCCCATCACAAACTTACGCAGCAGATCCGTGAGCTGGAAAAACAGATTCATCGGGAAATTAATTTTACGCTCTACTCTTTAGAAGAGTTCGACCGCGAAGGGCGAAAAAAGGGAAGCTTTCTCAATTTAGTCCTCAAAGACCGTATCTATACGCTTAAAGGAGACCCGCGTGCCGCAAAACTTGATTAAACGGTTAGAGCAAGAGGGAAAACTTAAAAAGCAAAAGGCCGGAATCGTTCAAGTTGAAGCATTGTTGCGCGAGAGTATCCTTGATTTAAAAGAAGCTGTGCAAATTGTGGACATTGCTGATCGGGCCACGTATCTTTTGGCTTACAATGCCATGCTCAAAGCGGGAAGAGCACTGCTTTTGTGGCATGGCTATAGGCCCGATGATGGAGCCCAGCATAAAACGGTCGTGGAATTGACCGCGGCATTTCTGGGGGATCGGTTTCAATCCCTCACCCAACATTTTGAAACCATGCGCCGGAAGAGAAATGAAATGACCTATGAAGCGGGAACGCTGTTATCCAAGACGGAAGTCAGGCAAAGTTTCGATGATGCGGTCATGCTGGTGCAGGAAATATACAGGGAAGTAAAAGCGAAAGATCCGCAGTTTGAGTTGGATTTTAATTTTGATAAGAAGGGAAGGGGACCCTAAATGGGGACTGACCCTTTCGCCTTAAATTAAAAAGTCTTCCCGTCGTATACCGAATTTGTGTTGTCGATTATGCAAAATGGAGAAAAAATGAATATGGACTTACCTGATCATGATAATGCGATGAGATGGAAAAAAACTTTTTGTCGACTACCTTTGTACGTGCGCTGCATTATTATGGTGGGAGTCTTGGCTTTGTTTATGCGGTTAACTCAGAGAGAACACCGCCCAAGCCCTAGTTCAGTGGTAGGAGATGTTGAAATTTCAGGCAACACTGGCAAGACCCAAGTCAGCATAAATAGCCCAGGTAGCCAACAAACAATCAACGAGAAGCGAATTATAAAAAGGGAAGTTAAAACTAAGAAAGAGTTGATTGACGGTATACACGTATTGACACTCACATTTCAGCAAACAAATGGTATTTGGGATAGCGGAACAATGTTTTGGATACAATTACAATTAACTGGTCCATACATCAGCTACGAATTTACAAGTGGTATTGCAAACGCCCTGACCGAGGTTCGTACAACAGAATCGGGAGGAAATAGCGAAGCTGCACAAAAAGGATGGATTGAACTAAAAACAGCTACGCCGCCACTCAATGAACCAATAGTACTTGAAATAAAATCAGAAAATGAAATTGATGTAAAAAAAATATCGTTAACGCCAATAGAATTCTGATGACATATAGATCGCGGGACATTAGATCGCACGGCGCGTACCGACGGAGGTTTTATAGATGGGTGAAGTAGCCAAGAAATCAGAAATAATTCTTTATAAAACCGAGGATGGAAAAATAAAGCTGGAAGTCCGTCTTGAGCATGAGAATATTTGGCTAACGCAAGCGGCTATGGCGGAGCTTTTTCAGACGACACCACAAAATATTACGCTTCATTTGAAAGCTATTTACGCAGAAGGGGAGCTGATGGAAGGAGCAACTTGTAAGGATTACTTACAAGTTCAACCTGAAGGAACGCGGCAAGTCAGCCGGGTACGGAAATTTTACAGTTTACCAGTTATTATCGCTGTCGGTTATCGGGTTAATTCCAGTCGAGGTACACAGTTCAGGCAGTGGGCTACCCAGCGGCTGAATGAGTATTTGGTTAAAGGTTTTACCATGGATGATGAGCGCCTCAAAGAAGGGGGGAACATCGGTTCTGATTATTTTGATGAAATCCTTGAGCGCATCAGGGATATACGCGCGAGTGAGAAACGCTTTTATCAGAAAATACGGGATATTTATAAATTGGCGGTTGACTATGACGCAAAAGCTGAAGAAACGTTGGAATTCTTCAGGATTGTTCAGAATAAGTTGCATTTTGCTATTTCAGGAAAGACCGCCGCTGAGTTAATTGCCGAACGTGCGGATGCGTCAAAGCCCAATATGGGACTTACTTCGTGGAAAGGATCCAAAGTCCGTTCGGGGGATGTGACCATTGCCAAGAATTATCTTAAGGCCGCAGAAATCGAAGGGCTTAATCGCATTGTGACCATGTATCTCGATTATGCGGAAGATCAGGCAAAGCGCCACAACCAGATATTTATGCGTGACTGGCGGCAAAAATTGGATGCTTTCCTTAAATTTAATGAACGGGAGATATTGAAAAATGCTGGAAAAGTCGCCAAAGAAGTTGCTGATAATTTAGCGTTGAAGCAGTATGAGCGGTTTAACGTTAAACGATTGAAGCAAGAAGCCAATGTTGAGATGTTGGTTGATGACGCTCAATTTAAACACATTGAAGAGAAAATAAAGAAATTTTCAAAGAACCGGAAGAAAAAGTAACGCTCTACTCCCAAGGAGTGTCACCAGTTATGCCCGACCACCTAACTAAAGTACTTTCCCCCAACACCTACCGCACGCTTGTCACGAAAGTTTCCAAAGAACTCGACGATCTGGAATTCCTCATTAAGCGCAGCACGGCGGAGGCGTTCCATAAGTCACAGGCTCATGTATTTGACAGCAGATGCTTTCAGCAGTATACTTTAATCAAATTCCGAATAATTCTGAATTCCGAATTCCGAATAATCATGAAATTTTTAAAACAGGAGGTTCGCCATGGTGACTTTCGCCCCTAAATCGGTCAAGCTCTGGGGAAGCGGCCAGCTGACCATCCCCAAGGACATGCGGGAAGCTCTTCATCTGGGCAAGGAAACGAGGCTCAATGTTTTTGCCGTCGGCAGGTGCCTGGTGATGACCCCTAAAAATTTACTGCGCCGGTCTTTGGCCAAAAAGGCCCACAAGGAAATGCGTGCCAAGAAATTGAGTTTAAAGGCCCTTCTTTCCGATCTCAAGGCCGAACGCCGCAGCTACCGAAAAGAAACTTATGGGCGTTAGGTCTTGGCGTGTTTTTTTGGGTTCCAGCGTGCTGATCTCCGGTGTGATTTCCCAGACAGGGGCCTCTTCCGCCATCCTTGATCTGGGGGAAGCGGGGGAGATCGTCATTGTTTTAAGTAAAGGTGTCTTGGTTGAGACCGACCGGGTTTTTGAGAAAAAGTTCCCCGGTCTTATCGGGGAGTTCAGGGAATTTGTCAGGAATCTTTCCCCCGAAGTTGTCAATGACCCTACCGCCGAAGAGGTTCGGGCGGCTGAAAAGGTGATTGATAAAGATGACGCGCTCATCCTGGCCGCTGCCCAAAGGGAAGATATCCGCTATCTGGTAAGCCTGGACATAAAACATTTTCACACAAGTAAAGTACGTCAATATTTGAAAAGTTCCGTGGTGACTCCTGCGCAGTTTTTGAAAGAATTCCAGAACATTTTTGAAAAGGAAACATCAGGCTAAAATTTTAAGTCAATGCCTAAGCCCCCCGCCACAATTACTTATAAATTCCTCGTCGCCAAAGTCTCCAAGGAATTCGACACCCTGGAAGCCCTCATTAAGAGCAGCGCCGGTCGGGCGTATTGGAATGTCGGAAAGTATATTGACGGACACCTCCTGGCCCACCAGGGCCGTGCGGAATACGGGGAGACTGTTCTGGATAATCTCGCCAGGGACGTGGGCCGCGACCCGTCCACGTTAAGCCGGGCGCTCAAGTTTTACCGTACTTATCCAATTCTTGCCCCGGGGCAAGAATTGACTTGGGGCCATTATCGGACACTCATTACTATTAAGGATAAAGAGGAAAGGCGCAAACTTGAAAAGGAAATTGTCCACAATAAATGGGACACGCACGACGTTCAGAGATATTTAAACACCAAGCGCAAACTCGACCGTCCCGTCGATGTTTCGCCATTGAAATTCACGCCGGGAAAATTACACACGTACCGGGTGGTGAAGGCGAATGCGAGTTTGGCGGAACAGGCAGGACTCGCGTTGGATTTAGGCTTCCGCCTGCAGACCCTTGTCCCGCCGGAGGTGAGGGGGAAGGAAGGAGACACGGTCGAGCTTTTGTTCAAGGACGGCCAACTCACCGGCGCCAAAAAGGCAGCGGCTTCGGGCGGTGAGATCTTCACGTACCTGGCCGAGGTGGAGCGGGTGATCGACGGGGACACGATCCTGGCGTCGTTCGATCTGGGGCTCCCGGTTTCGATCAGCCAGAAGCTCAGGCTCGCGGGCCTCGACTGCCCCGAGCTCGACACTGAGGAAGGCAAGGCCGCGAAACGGTTCGTGGAGTCAATGGTCAAGGACTGCAGCCCGATTATTGTGAAGACAGTGAAGGACCGGACCGACAAGTTTGACCGCTACCTCGCGGAAATTTTTCTCGGCCCTGACCCGCGGCGTGAAAATTTTCTGAACCAGATGCTGTTGGACGAACGGCTGGCGGTGAGGTATGTTTGAGATTCCAAATTGGAAGCTTAAAACCATCCGATTTGACATCCTAAAATTCATATGTTAAATTTGTAACGTTGTTCCTGCCTTGTTTCCCCTAATAACTTAATCTAAAGGGGGGATCATGTCTGTGTTAATTCCAAGTGAGCGTGTCGAGAGCAAGATTTACCTTATTCGAGGCCAAAAGGTCATGATTGATAGGGATTTGGCGGAGCTATACGAAGTTTCCACCAAAAGGCTAAAGGAGCAAGTGCGTAGAAACCTTAAGCGGTTTCCGAAGGATTTTATCCCGCCTTCCCATAACACCCCAGGCTTCAGCCCGGGGATGGGAAAGCGGCGGGATTCCGCCCCGCGAGGGGCAGGTAGAAAGGAACCGCGGGTAAAGCCCGCGGGGGCTCCATGTTTGAGCTGACTTTTGAAGAGGCAATAATGGTTTTTTCAAGGTCGCAAATTGCGACCTTGAAACAGGGGCAAAATATTAAGTATCTGCCTTTTGCGTTTACGCAGGAAGGCATTGCTATGCTTTCCGGTGTTTTGAGCAGTGACCGCGCTATCTTTGTCAACATCGCCATTATGAGGGCCTTTGTGAAACTTCGCGAAATGCTCGCGAGCCACAATGACCTTGCCCGCAAGCTTGACCAATTGGAAAATAAATACGACACGCAGTTCAGGGTCGTTTTCGACGCCATACGTCAACTAACCCGTGATTTTTCCAAATATTTAATTAGAAGGAAATCAGGGTTATCCCAATTACCTCTAAATTGTTTTTAAGGAAAATTGGGACAATGAAAGACGACGCCAAACCCAAACGCGGGATCGGTTTTCACGTGCGGTGAGCCTCATCCGGGAAACACTCGAATAATTTCTTGCTCTGTCAAACGCAACTCGTTATAATACACAACTATGAAGAAAGTATTTTCATCGACAATTTTTCTCGCAGCGTTTCTGCTTTCAGTCTCCGTTGTTTTCGCCCAGGATTCGCCGGTAACTCCATTTGATCAGGTCAAACAGGACATCGCGGGCCTCTTGTCGGAGAACAGCCGTTTGGAAGAGGAATATAAGGAATTGAAAAGCCGCGTCCTGGAGAGCCAGACCAACATCAATGATTACAAAATAGAAAACAGGGCCCTGGAACAGGAAATTGAGCAGGCCAGGAATTTGACCGACAAGCAGCGGTATACGCGCGATTCTTTAACGCAAAGAATCGAACTTCTCAAGAAAGAGATCGCCGGGAATGAGGAAAAATCCGGAGCGCTCGAAACGGATCTGGGTTCTTATGACGAAAAATTAAAGACCTGGCAGGCAAAGATCGCGGATCTTGATAATCAAAAGAATCTCTTAACGACTCAGCTGCAGGAAGAAGAAGCCCAGCGCCGGAGGATCTTAAGCGGCGAGGCCGAGGAGATCAAGGCGTTGAAGGAACAATTGTCCGCGATCCAGGGCGGCGAGAATAATGTCCTGCAGGCGATTGAGGCTTCCCGGCAGGAAAATCAAAAAGCCATGGAAGAGATCGAAGTTTTGAAAAATGAGAATAAGAATTTTGAGGACCAGATCGTTCAACTGCAGCGTGATAAAGAAATCAAGGCGCGCGAAAATGCCGAACTGCAAAAGCAGGCTGAATCCGTCAAGATGGGCCCGGACTACGCTGGAAAATTACAGGAAAAGAAGGTCGTCGAGGCGCGCGTCAAGAATCTGGAAGGCGAATTGGAAAATGTCCGCCGGTCCTTGGAATCTTCCGTCGGCCTTCAGTCGCAGAAGCGTGAGCTCGTTGACCAGATCATGACCGTCGATAAAGAAAATCAGGAATTGCGCAATAAAGTTTCGGAACTCAAAGCCGCGATCGACGCTGTCAAAGGCGGATCAGGGGCAGCCGGAGCGGTTCAGTAGAAGATTTTGCTGTCCTTCCCGTGTCCTTCCGTAGAAATTCGGTGCAACTTAGAAAACAAGGAGATCAGATATGGATGAGATTTTGGAAGTTTTGGCGAAAGACGCCCGTTTGACCCCGCCGGAGATCGCGAAATTGACCGGCAAGAAATCCGGCGATATCGAAAAAGCGATCACGAAATATGAAAAAGAAGGCGTTATCGTAAAGTACCGAACGGTCATCAACGATGACCTTTTGAGTGAAAATAAATCCCGCGTCCGCGCCTTGATCGAGGTCGGGATCACGCCGCAGAAGGATGTCGGGTTTGACGCCGTCGCCGAGCGGATCTACAGCTTTCCGGAAGTGAGCAGCTGTTACCTTGTTTCCGGCGCGTATGATCTGTTGGTCGTGGTCGAAGGCGACAGCCTGCAGACCGTCGCTAATTTTATCGCGTCCAAATTGTCGCCGTTAGAAGCGGTGCAGAGGACCACAACGCATTTTCTTTTGAAAAAGTATAAGGAAGACGGCCAGGTTTTGAAAAAAGGAAGTAATGGAAAGAGATTGAATATATCTTATTAAATCCGTGACTGGTGACTCGTGGCTCGTGACTCGAAAAGCGAAGAGCAAGTTTTTCGTTCCTAGTCACTGGCCACAAGTCACAAGTCACGATCCTTATATGAAAATCACTATCGCAAAAAAAGTCGAGCAATTGGCCCCGTCGGGGATCCGCGCGTTTTTTGACCTTGTGTTGGGAATGAAAGAGGTCATTTCGCTCGGCGTCGGCGAGCCGGATTTTATCACACCGTGGCATATCCGCGAAAAGGCGATCTATTCTTTGGAGAAGGGATACACGTCGTATACGTCCAATAAGGGGATGATCGAACTGCGCCGTGAGGTCGTGCGTTTTTTGAAGCACCGCCACGGCATCGAATACGATCCGGAAGAGGAAGTCTTGATCACCGTCGGGGTCAGCGAAGGATTAGACTTGGTGATGCGCGCGATCCTGAACCCGGGCGACAAAGTGCTTGTTCCGGACCCTTCCTATGTTTCGTACGGCCCGGTCGTTGAGTTGGCCGGCGGACAGCCCATTTATTTAAAGACCGATATTTCGAACGGTTTTAAATTAACCCCGAAACAGATCGCGGAGGGCGCTAAAAAGGGCGCGAAGGCCTTGATGATCAATTATCCGTGTAACCCGACAGGGGCTTCCTATACAAAAAAAGAATTGCAAGAGATCGCGAAGATCGTCAAGAAATATAACCTTATTGTCGTAAGCGACGAGATCTATGACGAATTGACCTATGATTTTGAGCATACGGCTTTCCCGGGATTAAAAGGGATGAAGGAGCATACGGTCTATTTTAACGGTTTTTCCAAGACTTACGCGATGACCGGGTTCCGTATAGGCTATGCCTGCGGCCCTAGGGACGTGATCGCCGCGATGACCAAGATCCATCAGTACACGATGCTCTGCGCCCCGATCACCGCGCAGATCGCCGCCATGGAGGCCTTAAAGCACGGGATGAAAGACCTGCAGATGATGAAGCGCGAATATATGCGCCGCCGGCGGTTCATTGTCGACGGGCTCAATGAACTGGGGCTGACCTGCCATCAGCCGGAAGGGGCGTTCTATGTTTTTCCGTCGATCAAGAAAACAGGCGAGAAATCTTTGGATTTTGCCAAGAACCTTTTGAAAGAAAAAAAGGTCGCGCTGGTGCCGGGGGTCGCGTTCGGAAAGTCATTTGATGCGAACGTGCGGATCTCTTATGCGTCGAGTTATGAGAACTTGAAAGAGGCGCTGGCGCGCATCAAAAGTTATTTGGGGAAATGAGCGCTATCCGTAAAGGTAAAATTGGGATGAAAGAGAAGCCCGAAGACCTGGATTTTGAAATAAAATTCTACGAAGGCATCTTGGAAAAACAGCCGGACTTTCTGGAGACCCTGATCGCTCTGGGGGATTTGTATACCCGGCGCGGCCTGTATGAAAAAGGGCTTGAGGTCGACCGAAAACTTTCCGGGATCAAGCCGGAAGATCCGATCGTATGGTATAACCTGGCGTGCAGCTATTCGCTGGTCAATCAGCTCGATAAATCCTTCGACGCGCTCAAGGCATCCATTCATTTGGGATACACCAATTTTGATTATTTAAAAGCTGACACCGATCTGGAGAATTTGCGCCGCGATCACCGGTTTTTACATCTGATGGCCTTAGCCAAAAAGAAAAAGGAAAGTTAACGCCCCCTCCGCAGTATGAACTTTTCGCGAGCAGCAAAAACGGTCTCTCTTCTGCTGTTGATCCTCAATGGTTATTCTGCCGCCGTATTTTCGGACGAATTTCCCGGCTATGACATCAAAGCGGCCGTCGATGCCGGGAAAAAAGAACTCACCGCCGTCCAAACAGTCAACTACACCAACCTTACGGCTTTACCGTTGAATGAGGTTTATTTTTATATCTATCCCAACCGGGAATATTCGGTCGAGGAAAAGGAGTTTATGCTGCGCTACAGCGCGTATTTCAAGGTGAATCCTTTCCCGGAAGGATTTGAGAACGGCGGCATTGATATCCGCGCGGTAAAAAGTTTCGGGAAGGATTTTTCTTTTCAGGTCGAGGGGAAAGATAGAACGCTTTTGAAAGTTGTCTTGCCCGCACCGCTGGGCACGGGGGAGACAGTAACGTTGACCTTGGATTATCACGTGAAGATCCCGCACGCGTACGGCCGTTTCGGCTGGCATGAAGATATTATCAAGTTGTCGCGCTGGTATCCGGTCTTGTGCGTACTTGACGAAAATGGCTGGCATTTAAATCCGTCCTATCCGTTCCATCGTCCGTTTTATTCCGACGCGGCGAATTATTCCGTCGAATTGACTGTTCCGGCTAATCAGCAGGTGGTCCATTCGGGTGTCCTTAAATACGAAAAGGCCGCCGGGAATACAAAAATTCTGACGATCAACTCAACATCTCCGATCCGTGAATTTTCTCTGGCGATGAGCCCGCGTTATAATCTTCTCGAAGAGGCCGCCGGCGGCATAAAATTTAAATCTTATTACCTGCCGGGTGATGAATTTCACGCCAAAGCCGCGCTCAAGGACGCCCAGGACCTGTTCGCATTTTATGCCGCGCGTTTCGGGAAATATCCTTACCCGGAGTTCAGCATCGTTCCGGTCCATTTGGGATACGGCGGGGAACAGATGTCGAATTTGGCCTTTATTGATACGCGGGTCTATAAACTTCCCAAATTCCTGATGCGTTATTTTGATTTCTTGGTCGCGCACGAAAGCGGGCATCAGTGGTTCTACAACATGGTCGGGATGGATGAGTTCTCTGAAATGTGGCTGGAAGAAGGGGTCAATTCGTATTTTATCGCCGAGTATCTTGGCCAAAAATACGGAGAGAATGCGGCGGTCGTGGAATTTCCCCGCTGGCTGAAAAAATTGGAGTGGATTTTTCCGGAGTTGACCTTTAAGCGTACGCGCGATGTCCGCTATAAGATCATGTCCCGCATTAAAGGATATGATCATGCGGCCGTCGGGAAATTGTCCAGCTTCCAGGAACCGAGCAGTATTTTTTCGGTGACGTACGGGAAAGGCTGCCGCATTGTTCAGATGCTTCGGGCGCAGATCGGAGATGATGCTTTCAAGAAAGTCTTTGTTAAGATCTTTGCTGACTTCCGTTTCAAAATTTTGGATATAAAGAATTTTATCAAGATTTGCGAAACGGAGAGCGGAAAAGACCTGGCGGAATTTTCTCGCGATTGGCTTTATTCGGATAAAAAATTGAATTTTGCGGTTCAAGGCGTGAAGGGGCGCACTATTCTCCTCGAGAACTTGGGCCAGATCGCGATGCTGGTGGATGTCGAGATAACTCTTAAGTCCGGTGAAAAGCAAACACTTCAGTGGAATGGCGCGAAGCTGAAAGAAACAATTTCAGCGGCCGGTCCGGTGGCCAAAGTTGCTATCGACCCTAATAATGATCAGCTGGATATTGACCGCATAAACAATTTTTGGCCGCGGCAGGTCCAATTTAAACCGGTGCCGATCTATTGGCCGCTGTACGATGTTTCGGTCTTTCAGCCGGAAGACGCGTACCGTGTCGTCGCCGGTCCGGAGATCATTTCCAACGGCATCGGCGTGAAGGCCTCTGTCCAGAAAGCGTATGACCAAATTTTTTACGCGGGAACAGGTTATGAATTTGGCGAATCACTGCATACATCGCGCGCGGGGTATGAATTAAAGAATGTTCTCAATACACAAACCGCTTTAGGTTTTGCGATCGCCAATCGCACGGACCACGACGGCGGGGAAGAGGACCTGGCGGCCGGAAAAGTTTATATCCGCCGGGAACTTTGGCCGGCGAAGTACGGATTGACGGATATCAATGACCACGTGAGTTTGTATGTGATCCGTAACCGCGGGATCGACGGCTCTTTGACGATCGATGAGCGCGAAGACAGCCGCAACCTTTCTTATCTGCGGCGTGATGAAGCGATCGTCGGGGCCAATGTTCATTTCGGCCGTTCCGGGCCTGCACCGGATCCGCGGCGGGGATTTAACACCGATGTGATCCTGGAAAATTCCGGACATTTTCTGAACGCCGCACAATATTTCAACCGCGGGGCGGTGGACACAAGTATTTATCTGCCGGTCACTGCGCAAAGTCAGATGGCGTACCGGATGAAAGTCGGCCTCGGATTCCCGGATGATAAAAATCTTTTTCAGCTGGGCGGATACGACGGGCTGAGGGGATTTGACCGTAAAAGTGTGCGCGGCGCTAATGCGATACTCGGCAGTGTTGAGTATCGTTTCCCTCTGATAAAAAAGATCAATGCAGCGTTCCTGGATAATCTCTTCGGGATCGAATCGATCAGCGGGGTTGTGTTTGCCGACGCGGGGCAAAGCTGGTTCAGCAGTTTTCCGGATTCGGATTTAAAAAAGGATGTCGGGGCCGGTTTAAGGATGCACGTGAATATCGGAAGTTTCCTGGAAAAGATCATCGTGCGCGCTGATGTGGCGCGGGCTATCAGCGAAGACGGCGAAGACGACCCGCATTTTTGGTTCGGGATCAATCATGCGTTTTAGCAAAAAATTCCTCATAGCGATCCTGCTGATCCTTACGGCGTCGGCCTTTTCAAATTCTCTGAACAACGATTTCATCGGAGATGATGACACTCTTTTTATTGCGAATAATTTCTACCACTCCTGGGCAAATTTTCCCAAGCTATTCACCCCGCGATATTCCACCAATACCAATGAAGCCGCGCTGTATTTAAGCAGCGGGCCGCAGGATCTTGGTTCGGGATCGGTCGCGTACCGGCCGGTCCTTTCCACGACATTTTTTATTGACTACGGTTTGTGGGGGGGGAAACCTTTCGGCTATCACCTGACAAATTTTGTTCTGCATCTATTCAACACAGTGTTGGTATTCGGGATCATCGCATTGATTCTGCCGAATAATAGCGCAGCATTTTTTGGTGCGGCGCTGTTTGCTCTGCATCCGGCCAGGTCAGAGGCTGTCTGTAATATAGGATACCGGGCGGATATGGCCGCGTGTTTGTTCGTCCTGCTGTCGGTGTTTTTGTACATTCAATATCGCAAGGATGGTTCTCGGAAGAATTTTTTTGGTTCGCTGTTGAGTTTCTTTTTTGCTGTTTTCAGTAAAGAATCGGCGATCGTGACGCCGGTGATTTTGATCGGTTATGATATTTTTTTCGCGGATAGAAAATTGAGCCCGGCTATTAAATCTGCCGCGCAAAGATACCTGCCGTATTTTGCTGTCGCAGCCGTATATGTATTCTTGTATTTAAAAGTTTTTCCGAATTCCGCTTTTGCCGGCACGCAGTATTTAGGGGGAACGCTGTCGACGCATGTCAAAACCATGATCGTGATCTTCGGTCAATATCTTCGGGATCTGATATGGCCGTTCTCGGTTCGCGCCCTGCCGCCTCTGTACCGTCCGCCGCTTGCGGAATTAACGCTATTGAATATTCTTCTTTCACTGGCGGGATTAGCCGGGATCATTTTTATTATTTTCCGCTCCCTCAGGGGCGGGAAGATCTTGGCTTTTTTTCTTTTGTGGTTCCTGCTCTTTTTTATTCCGGTGGCCAATATCGTGCCGTTACCTAACCCGATGGCGTACCGGTTCTTGTATTTACCATCCGTCGGATTTTTTGCCGCATTGGCGATTCTTTTAGAAAAAGTTCTGTCGAGTTCAGCCGATAAACTGCGGTTGCCCCGCCTGAGAGTGATCGGACCGACAGCGGTGATCGCGGGCTATTTCTTGATGACTTTTCCGCTTAATTTTTTATGGAAAAGCAATGCCTCGTATACATTGTTGCTGGTCAAAAATTTTCCGAATAATCCGGAAGCGCATTTTTTGGCGGGACTGGTGTTCGGCCGGGCCGGAGCGAAGGAGCAGGCTCATAAATTTTTTGAGCGGGCCTTAGAGCTGGGTTCGTTAGACCCCAGGCTTCTTTTTGAACTGGGGCTCATTCTGACGCAAACGGATCCTTCGCGGGCCAGGCAGATCTTTGAACAAGCGATCGAATTTTATCCGGGAATGCCGTCGTTCCATACCGGAGCCGCGCGGGCAGCCCTCTTTCAAGGTGAAATTGAAAAAGCCTTGTCTTATTCCAGGAAAAGTTTAGAATTAACTCCGGGTTATTTAGGGTATGGCTATGCGATCCAGGCGCTCTTGATGCAGAATCGGATCGAGGAGGCCCGTGAATATTTGCGGGAAGCGGAACAGCGGATCAGGGAAGAAAGAAATATTATGTCTTTACGCCATATGTTTGATGAGGGCGTGACCTTGCCGGTCGATATCGGCTTTTGAACCCACCCCACCCCGGAGGTGTCCCCGGGGTGGGGAGAATAGAATATGAAATCTTACCGCGAAGAATTGTGGTTTAATACCAAGACCCGACGGGCGTACATTAATATTTCGGATAAAGTTCAGGCGGCCATTGATAAAAGCGGGATCAAGGAAGGATTGTGCCTGGTCAACGCGATGCATATTTCCGCCAGCGTTTATATTAATGACGATGAAGAAGGCCTGCTCCATGACTACGACAAGTGGCTGGAAAAATTGGCCCCGCATGAACCGGTGTCGCAGTACCGTCATAATGACACCGGCGAAGATAACGCGGACGCGCATCTGAAACGCCAGGTCATGGGGCGTGAAGTGGTGGCCGCGGAGACCAAGGGGAAATTGGATTTCGGCCCGTGGGAACAGATTTTTTACGGGGAGTTCGATGGAAAAAGAGATAAAAGAGTTTTGATTAAAATCATCGGAGAATAGAATTATGTACTTGCTTTCTCTGTATTTTATTTAGAGGGAGCAAGTACTTATCCCGATTTCATCTAATTGAAATTGGGCAAAAGAAAGGAAAATCGGGATGAGCCTGCTCGTTTTAGGAACGGTCGCGCTCGACAATGTGCGCACACCGGCAGGGGTGAAGCATGGCCTTCTGGGCGGGTCAGCCGCGCATTTTTCAATGAGCGCGCGTCTTTTTACCAAAGTGCATCTGGCCGCGATCGTCGGGAAAGATTTTCCGAAGCATTATTTTGATTTTTTGCGTAAAAAGGGAGTAGACCTCACGTCGGTTGTGGAAGGCCAGGGGGAGACGTTCCGCTGGGAAGGTGAGTATAAAAAGGAAGATTTGAATAAGGCGCTCACGCTCGTCACCCGTTTGGGTGTTCTGGAAAATTATCTGCCGGAAGTCGCGTATGAGCACCGTAATCTTCCGAATATTTTTTTGGCGAACATCGATCCGGAAGTCCAGATGAAATTATTGGCGCTGATGAACAAGCCGCGGCTTATCGGGCTGGACAGTATGAACCTCTGGATCGACATCAAGCGTCAATCCTTGCTCAAATTGATGAAGAAGGTCGATCTTTTTGTCGCCAACGACGGCGAGGCCAATGCCCTGACCGGGGAAGATAACCTTATTAAAGCGGCGAGACGCCTGCGGAAATTCGGCCCGAAACTCGTTGTGGTGAAAAAGGGCGAACACGGAGTTTTGTTTTACAGCGATAAGTTGATGTTCTCATTTCCCGCGTATCCGGTTGAAGAGGTCATTGACCCGACGGGAGCGGGAGATACGTTCGCCGGCGGATTGATGGGGTATTTGAGCAAAACAAAAAAGATCACGGAAAAGGAATTAAAGCAGGCGGTGATCTACGCGACAACCGTTGCGTCCTTTAACGTTGAAGGTTTCGGGATGGAAAAGACCGCCCAGCTGACACTTCCGGTCGTCCATAAGCGGATGAAAGAACTTTTGAAATTTATGTCTTTATAAATTTGCTTATGACAGACCTCACCTTGATACAAAAGATCGCCCTCGCGGCGTCCATCATCCTTCCGCTCTGGAATATCCCGCTGATCAAAAAGATCATCCAGCGGCGTTCCTCCGGGGATATCAGCCTGTCGTGGGCGTTGGGCGTATGGACGTGCCAGATATTAATGTTCCCGGCAGGCCTTCAATCAGAAGATGTCATTTGGCGTACGTTCAACATTATGAACTTTGTGCTCTTCACGATCGTTATGCTAACTGTCTTTCGTTTCCGCCCTCATGCCAAATCAAAGTAATCCCCCTGCAGAAAAGAAATTGCGCTGCGGCATGGTTTCGATCGTCGGCCGCCCCAACACGGGTAAGTCCACGCTTTTAAACCGTATCATCGGTGAGAAAGTCGCCATCGTTTCCAATGTCCCGCAGACCACGCGCAACCGGATCCGCGGCATTTACACGGATGACCGCGGACAGGTCATTTTTATCGATACGCCTGGCCTGGTCATGGGCAAGGACAAATTCGATCAGGTTCTCAAGCGGGCGGCGCTGGGAACGTTGCCGGACGCGGATTGCATCATCCATCTGGTCGACACGAACGAACACGTCGGCAGAGAAGAAGAGGCCTTGGTCGCGCAGCTGAAAGATCGGAAGGCTCCGGTCATTTTAGGGCTGAATAAAGTCGACCTGAAGGGAAAATATATTCACGAATACATCGCGTTGTGGGAGCGTATTAAGGGAAAGCCGGTCGGCGATCTGAAATCATTTGTTTTGCTGCCGTTGTCGGGTAAGGACGGGACGCACATTGAAAAGCTGTTGGAAATTTTGTTTGAGATTTTACCTGAAGGCCCGATGCTGTACCCGGAAGATATTGTCTGTGATGTCCCGCGCAAGATGGTCATGGCCGACATCATCCGTGAAAAGTTGTTCCATATCCTCCGCCAGGAAGTGCCGCATTCGATCGCGGTCGTGATTGAATCAGCTGAGCCACAGCGGAATAAAACTCTGCGCATTCGGGCGGTGATTCTGGTCGAGCGGGATTCGCAAAAAGAGATCGTGATCGGGAAAGGCGGAAGCGTGCTTAAGAAGGCCGGCACCTTGGCCCGGCAGGAACTGGAAGAATTGCTGGGCGCAAAAATTTTCCTGGAAACGCACGTCAAATTAAAGAAGAACTGGCGCGAAGACCTCTCGCTTCTGCAGGAGTTGGGGTATGACCCGACGATCTAAGGAAGTTGTTACGGTTCAGGAGATCAAGGCCTTGGACCGTTGGGCGATCGAGGATCTGGGAATACCGTCAATCGTTTTAATGGAGAACGCCGGCCGGGCGGTGGCGGAAGAAGTTTTCAAGAGCGTGAAAGGTAAACGCCGCGGCCGGGTAAGTGTCGTGTGCGGAGCCGGGAACAACGGCGGCGACGGATTCGTGGCAGCGCGGCATTTGTTGAATAAGGGTGCTGCGGTAAATATTTTCATCGTCGGATCACTCCCCAAATTAAAACAAGACGCGGTTATCAATTATCAGATCCTGAAAAAATCCGGGCATTCAATTATACAGATCCGCAAGGCGGATAAAATTTTTAGTACCGCATTAAAAAGATCTGCCGTCATCGTTGATGCTCTTTTCGGCGTCGGGCTTAACCGGCCGGTGGATGAACCGTTCAAAAGCGTGATCGCGGCGATCAACACCAGCCGGGCGAAGATTATTGCCGTGGATATTCCGTCGGGTTTGGGCGGCGACACGGGAGAAATTTTAGGCGCCGGTGTGAAAGCGGATGTGACTGTGACCTTCAGCTTTGCCAAGGCGGGAATGTTCCGCGGCCAAGGCTTAAAGCATACCGGAAAAATTATTATTGCGAATATCGGAATACCAAAATGTACTTGTTTTCCTTGAATGAGTACAGAGGTAACAAGTACTTATCCCAATTTCCTCTAATGATCATTGGGATTATATAAGGAAAATTGGGATGTACTTGTTTTCTCTAAAATGGTTTAGATGTAACAAGTACTTATCCCAATTTCCTCTAATGATCATTGGGATTATATAAGGAAA
>CAYING010000019.1:0-4362 GCA_964364715.1 uncultured Planctomycetales bacterium | reverse complement strand
ATTGGGATGCCAGTTACCAGCGAAAACATAGATGAAGTCGTGCGCCGTTTGAAAGCGGCGATGAAAGACCTGCCGGACCCTTCGGTTACCCTCGTCGGTAAGAAATGGAAAAGCCCGTTCCTGGTTCTGATCTCTTGCATCTTAAGTTTGCGCACCAAAGATGAAACGACCCTCCCGGCTTCCGAGCGGTTATTCAAACTTGCCGACACGCCGCAGAAAATGTTACAGTTGTCGGTCAAGCAGATCGAGCCGGCGATCTTTCCGGTCGGGTTTTACCGCACTAAGGCGCGTACAATTCTGGGGATCTGCAAGGATCTGGTCGAAAAATATAACGGACAAGTTCCGGATGACATTGACGCATTGTTAACATTTAAAGGAGTAGGCCGAAAGACGGCGAATCTGGTCTTGACCGAAGGTTTCGGGAAATTAGGCGTATGTGTGGACACGCACGTGCACCGTATTTCTAACCGGTTCGGGTATGTGAAAACTAAAACGCCGGAAGAAACGGAATGGGCTTTAAGAAAAAAATTGCCGCAAAAATATTGGATCGAATATAATGCGACCTTGGTCACATGGGGGCAGAATATCTGTAAGCCGATCTCGCCGCTGTGCTCGCAGTGTCCGATCAGAATTTTTTGCAAACGCGCGGGAGTGGCAAAAAGCCGGTAGATGTGTTGACAGGGGTATGTTCTTGATATAGAAAGATAATGTTATGCTGAAAAAATTTCATATCCAGGAAGGCCGCATCGTACAGAACGGAGCGGAAGCCTGCCCGGTATCGCTGTTCATTAACCCCGATGAGAGCGAGAAAAAATTTCTCGTTGAGAAAATGGGTATCGACGAGTACGATGTTAACTCCGCCCTCGACCCTAACGAGCTCGGCCGCGTTGAGTTTGAACCGGGGCATGCCGTGATCATCGTCAAGCGGCCCAAACGATATTCTTCCGAAGATCAATTCTTGCTGAAAGTTTTGTCGGTCGGTTTGTTCATTTTTAAAGATCAGCTGATCATCCTTCTTCCGGAAGACATCAATCCGTTCGAGGGCAGACAATTTTCCCGTATCCGGTCGATACATGACCTTGCCCTTAAGATCATCCACCGCTGCATTCTGCATTTTGAGGACCATCTGCAGGTCATCCATAATATTTCCGACGAATTGGAGCGGGAGATCAACCGCTCCATGGCCAACCGTCATCTGATCAACATGTTCAAATTGGAGAAAAGCCTTGTGTATTATCTCAACGGTATCAGCTCTAACGGAAAAGTCATTGAACGTTTAAAGCTGAGCGGAAGCAAATTAGATTTCACCCCGGATGACAATGAATTCCTGGAAGACGTCATCATCGAGAACAATCAGTGTTACGAGCAGGCCAACACGTATTCTCAGGTCCTTTCCAGCATGATGGATGCCTGGGTCTCTTTGGTGAACAATAATCTGAACATTTTTATCAAAACACTGACGCTGGTCATGATCTGCTTGATGGTGCCGACTTTGATCGTGAATGTTTTTTCGATGAATCTAAAATTGCCCATCGACCAGCACGTTTCGGTGTGGCCTTTCTGGCTCGTGACGGCGTTATCTGTGTTTTCTGTGGTCGTTATCCGTTTTACCTGGCATTATAAGAAGTGGTAAAGCGAGAAAATCGTTGACATTGTTTGCGCAGTATGTTAAAAAAACTTAACAATAGATTTTAAAATCCAGAGAATAACGAAGCAAAATTTTCGACGAGAAAATTAACAAATAATTTGAGGAGATTTAATAAATTGAAATAAATTGTAACGGAAGGGACCTTGGGAAGCACGAGAGGTCCCTTTTTTTTGGGAAAAAAATTATTTATGAAGATAGGCTTAACTTATAATTTGAAATCAGATATGAAGCTCTCCGTCGACGATCCTGCTGACCTTAACGCGGAATTTGATTCGGAGGAGACGGTCAACGCTATCGCTTCAGCCCTTGAGTCCGGCGGACATCAGGTGAAAAAGATCGGCCACGTTTTCAATCTTTTGAAGCAGATCTCGGGTCTGAATGTCGATATTGTTTTTAATATCGCCGAAGGATTCAACGGCCGCAACCGTGAATCTCAAATCCCGCTCATTTTGGAACTGCATGGGATCCCGTATGTCGGTGCAGACGCGCTGACCTCGGGGATCACTCTGGATAAAATTGCCGCCAAGAAATGTTTTATCGCGGACGGATTGCCTACGGCGCCTTATTTTTGCGCGGATAACACAAAAGATCTGGCAAAGTTAAGTACGATCGGTTATCCGCTCATCGTTAAACCCCGTTATGAAGGGACTTCAAAAGGATTGACCGATCAGTCACGCGTCGAGAATTTAGAGCAGTTGACCCGTCAGGTCGATTTGATCACTCAAACTTATAAGCAGTCAGCGCTTGTGGAAAAATTCATCCGCGGAACAGAATTTACCGTTCCTATCCTGGGAAATGAAGATCCGAAAGCGATGCCGGTCTGCCAAGTCAAGATCAATGGGAAACTTGACCTGGGAAACGAATTTTTCACCTTTGCCCATGTGGTCTCCAAAGACGACAGCCTTCAGTATGCCTGCCCGGCCCCTATATCTAAGGAAGTAGCGCAAAAACTTCAGGATTTGGCGATCCGAGCTTACAAAAGCGTGGATTGCCGGGATTTCGGCCGCGTGGATTTCCGCGTGGATGAAAGGGGAGATCCATATATCCTGGAAATTAACCCGTTGCCGTCATTAGGAAAGAACGATGTGTTCAATATGTTCCCGGAAGTGATCGGCTCAACGTATCAAAAGACAGTCAATGAGATCCTCAATAACGCGATTGCGCGATATGGTCTTGACAAAAACGTGCGGGCTTCCCGATTGGTAAGCCCGGCGGCACGGTAGGGCAAGGAGGAAAATAAAAATGAATCCACCCCCAGTGGCCACAAAAGATGAACCGGCAGCTGAGCAGATACAGCTTCAGCCGAATATAAAACCGACGCCTCGCGAAAACCGGGTGATCAATTTTTTCAACGCTTCTCCGTTAGAATGGGAAGATTGGAAATGGCAGCTCCGTAACCGTATCCGCACCAAGGATGTTTTGGCGAAGCTGATCAATTTAACTCCCGATGAAGAAAAAGGCATCGACGGGTCAGGCACAAAATTGACCATGTCGATCCCGCCGTATTTCGCCAGCCTGATCGATCCGGATGATCCGCAATGCCCGATCCGCCTGCAGTCTGTTCCGTTAGCGTATGAATTGGAAACGTCTCCGGAAGAAATGGCTGATCCCTGCGGTGAAGATAAAAATATGCCGGTTCACGGCCTTGTGCACCGTTATCCGGACCGGGTCCTTTTTCTGGTCAATGAAATGTGCGCTATGTATTGCCGTTATTGCACGCGTTCCCGCATGGTCGGCGACGGCAACCGCACGCTGAGCACTTCCACTTATAACGCCGCGCTGGATTATATCCGTTCCAATAAAAAAGTGCGTGACGTTCTCATCTCCGGCGGGGATCCGCTCACGTTGAGCGACAATGTTTTGGAATATTTAATTAAAAGTTTAAAAGAAATCCCGCATGTTGAGTTTGTCCGCATCGGAACCCGTATCCCGGTCACCTTGCCGCAGCGCGTGACGCTGGACCTGGCCCGTATGCTTAAAAAATACAGCCCGATCTGGATGAGCATCCATTTCAACCATCCAAAGGAAATTACCAAGCGCGTCAAATTCGCCTGTGATCTTTTAGCGGACAGCGGTATCCCGATGGGCAGCCAGACCGTTCTTTTGAAAGGGATCAATGACAAACCCGTGATCATGAAAAAGTTGGTGCATGAACTTTTAAAGATCCGTGTGCGTCCCTACTATATATATCAGTGCGATCCGATCCTGGGGTCCAAGCATTTTAGGACCTCGGTTTCGACCGGGATCAACATCATCGAAAAGCTTCGCGGTCACACCACAGGTTACGCCGTTCCTACCTATGTCATCGACGGCCCCGGCGGCGGCGGAAAGATCCCCCTCACCCCTGACTACGTGGTCAGCAAAGGCGACGGCAAATGGGTCCTGCGCAATTTTGCCGGCAAGGAATTTACCTACTACGACCCGGAAGTTTAATCCTCGGTAAATCTTTCAGTTTGACGTATTTCCAGTGGCTGTGGTAAGATACGCCCGCTTGAGAGATCCTGTTTTTGAATTCGCAAAAACAGGATAAATTCACTCAACAAATTTATGTTCACTGCGTTCCATAAATTTGGAGTTCATTTATGTACTTGCTTTCTCTGAGAAATATATTGATGAAGCAAGTACTATCCCAATTACATCTAGATAATAATTTGGGAAATAATTAGGAAAATTGGGATGAAAAAAATAGAAGCGATCGTCCGTAAAGAAAAATT
>CAYING010000018.1:0-25394 GCA_964364715.1 uncultured Planctomycetales bacterium | reverse complement strand
TTACACCGAACATTTAACCCGCGGGCTGTCTGGTCCGCTTTCGGAGGTCACGGTGCGGGAAGCGATCATCGACCGTGTTCAATTCGACGGGCATTTGCGGATCGCGAAACCCGAAGACGCGGGCCTGATCTTGAAAGGTTCTTTGCTTGGCTTTGAACGCAATGTCCTGCGCCGCACTGATAGTAACGACGTTGAAGAATACCGGATCCAGGTGATCGTGGACCTGACGATGACCGAGCGCGAACCCGGCACGATCTTCTGGGAAGAGAAAGGTTTTGCCGGCGAATCTACCTATTTTCTGTCCGGCCCGTCGGCAAAGTCCGAGGCCGAGGCCATTGATTTGGCCTTGGTTGACCTGGCCCGCCGGGTGGTTGAGCGCGGCATCGAATCCTGGTAATTTATTGGTCTTCAGAAAAATCCATGAACGCCTACCTATTCCTAGGGGCAGACAAAGCGCAGAAAGACGCCCAGATCGGCGAGATCAAAAAGCGTTTTCTGCCCTCCCGTGAATCCCGCGAGTTCGATTACGAACTTCTCTACGGCCACAAATTAGACAGCGACACTTTTAAGAAATCCCTTTTGGCGCTTCCCGCGGTCACGGCCCAGCGCGTGATCCTGCTCCGCGAGTGCGACAAATTGATCCCGCACAACCGCGAACTCCTCTTTGAATTCTTACGGCAAAAAAATGACAACGTGGTCGTGATCCTGGAATCCGAAACAATGGAACCGGGCGACAGTTTTACCGCGGCCTTGAAGCCCTACGTGAAGGTCGTGGACCTGGGCGCGCCGGCGGTGAAAAATGTTTTTGATATGATGCGCTGGGTCGGGATGCGCAAACCCAGCGAGGCGCTGATGATTCTTTTTCAATTGATTTCCGCCGGGACTAATCCATTGCAGATCTTGGGAGGGATCGTGTGGTCTTGGGGAAGGTCGCGCGACCGGCTTCCGGCGCGGAGATTTCAGCAGGGGCTGGAGGCGATGCAGGAGGCGGACCTCAGTATTAAACGAAGCCGCCTCAAGCCTGAATATGCCCTGGAACTTTTGGTCGTGAAATTGTGTTCGTTATAAAGCGGCAACTAATCTGCTGAAACGTGACTTGCGGCGGGATGCGGTGTTCTTGTGGAGAATATTTTTCTTGGCAGCCTTATCGAATTTCTTCGCCAAGGTCTTGAACAGCGATTGAGCGTCGCTCTTGTTCTTGGAACTGACAGCCGTCAGGAATTCTTTGACCGCATGTTTAAGGTCGGTCTTAATATCCATATTCTGCATCCGTCTCGTGTACGTTTTGCGAAGTTCTTTTATTCCGGATTTACGTTGTGGCACAGGTATTGCTCCTTTCTTAAGTATTTGAGTGACCGTAAATATACCAAAGAGGCATTTTGATGTCAACTAATAAATCCGGGCACCACAACTCCCGCCGGTCGCTCATCAAGTCGATGTCCATCATCTCGCTGGGAACTTTAAGTTCGCGCATTTTGGGCTTTGTGCGGGATATCATCATCGCCAGATTCCTCGGGACCGGGATGAAGGCGGACGCCTTCTTTGTCGCGTTCCGGATCCCGAATCTTTTGCGCGAATTGGTCGGGGAAGGGGCCAGCAACGCGGCGGTCGTGCCGGTGTTCAGCGAATACAGCCACAAAGAAGACAAGGAGGAACTTTCCAAGCTGATGAGCCTTGTGCTGACGCTCGCGTTTATTTCGCTGACGGTCTTTACTTTGCTCGGAATTTTCGTCTCGCCCTGGATCGTTAAGGTTATGGCGCCGGGATTTGTCGCCGATCCGCAAAAATATTCGCTCACCGTTTTTTTGACGCAGCTCATGTTCCCGTACCTGATCCTGATCGGGTTGACCGCGTACTCGATGGGAATTTTGTACAGCCTGCGTTCGTTCACCGCGCCGGCATTTGCCCCGTGCCTGTTGAACGTCGCGCTGATCGTGAGCGTTTTTGTCGTGGTCCTGATGAAGGGGGAAGTGGTGTACGGTTTAGGCGTCGGGGTACTGGCCGGAGGAGCGCTGCAGCTTTTAATGCAGATCCGGGCGCTCGCGAAGCGGGGAATGAAATTTGTTTTTCCGAGAACTTTTAATCATCCGGGGCTGATCAAGATTGGCCGGCTGTTGATGCCGCGTATGCTCGGCGCGGGCGTGTACGAACTCAATATCTTTGTTGACACGTTTTGCGCGTCCTTGGCGTCGGTCGTCGGCCTCGGCGGGATCTCAGCGGTGTATTACGCCAATCGGTTGATCCAATTTCCAATGGGGATCGTGGGCGTTGCGTTTGCCTCAGCCGCGCTGCCGACTTTTTCCTCGCTCGTCGTGGCCAAAGACCTTCAGAAACTAAAAGAAACCGTCCTGTTCGCGTTGGAAAATATCCTCTTCGTGATGTTTCCGTGCAGTATCCTCTTGATGATCCTGTCGGCTCCGGTGGTCAAGGTGTTGTTCCAGCGCGGGGAATTTACCGCGTACTCGACCGGCATTACCTCGACGGCGCTTTTGTTTTATTCGGTCGGGCTCTTCGGGTTCGGCGCGGCGAAAATCCTGGTCTCGGTCTTTTACGCGTTTCAGGACACCAAGACCCCGGTCAAAGTCGGGGCCGTGTGCCTGTTGATCAACGCTTCGCTCAATTTTATTTTAATGTATCCTTTAAAGATCGGCGGCATTGCGCTGGCGAGTTCGATCGCCGGCATTGCGAACTTTGTGATCCTGTTCTATCTTCTCGACAAAAAGCTCGCGGGCATGCGGGGCGAGCTTGATAAATTTATCTTAAAAATTTTCGGGGCCTGCTGCGTGATGGGCCTGACCGTCCTGATGCTGTGGATCAAACTTCCGCGGATGCCGCAACTCTTGAAGGTCATCCTCGCGAGTTTGGGAGGCGGGATCCTGTACCTGATGACCTGTTACCTTTTTAAGATCCCGCAAGTCCTCCGGACGCTCAACTTTCTGCAGGAAAAAATGAAACGTTGATCTGTTATGGGCCTCGCCGAGAAAATAAAATTCCTTCCCTTAACAAGCGGCGTCTATTTAATGAAGGACGCTTCCGGCACGATCATCTATGTCGGGAAAGCTGTTTCGCTCCGGAAGCGCGTTCAATCTTATTTCCGCTGGAAAAAGACCAATTCCAAGACCGACCTTCTGGCAGCCGACATCCGCGACATCGATACCATCAACACCGCGAGCGAGGCCGAGGCGCTGATCCTGGAAGCGAGCCTGATCAAACAGCACCAGCCCCGGTACAATGTCGAACTGCGCGACGACAAAAGTTATCCGTACATCGAAGTGACCGGCGAAGAATTTCCCCGAATCGCGGTCGTCCGCCCGCGCGAGAAAAATAAAACGTCCGCCTACTACGGCCCCTACGTCGAGGTCACGCTCGTGCGCGCGGCGCTGAATATTATCCGAAAGATCTTTCATTTCCGCGCCTGCGACCCGTTCCCAAAAAAAGAATGCCTGGACTTTCATATCGGCCGGTGCGAGGCGCCGTGCATTGCTAATATCAGCCGCAAAGATTATCTGCGGAATATCAAACACGTCTGCCTTATCCTCGAGGGAAAGAAGGACGAACTGTACATCAATTTGAAAAAGGATATGGAAGCGCTGTCGAAAGCCAAGGAGTTTGAAAAGGCGGCCAAGGTTCGCGATCAGATCCGTGCGATTGGCGCGTTGTATTCCGGGACCAAGGACATTAATTATTACAAAGAAGCCGAACAGCTTAAGCGCAGCCTCAATTTGCCCAAACTTCCCGAGCGCCTCGAGTGTTTTGACATTTCCAATATTATGGGCAGCCAGGCCGTCGGGTCGATGGTCTCGTTTGCCAACGGCAAGCCGGACAAAAACAATTACCGGCGTTTCAAGATCCGCGAAGTCCAAGGCATCGACGATTTTAAAATGATCGCCGAGATTGTGCGGCGGCGTTATTCCCGTTTGAAGAGAGAAGGCGCTGCGTACCCGGATCTGATCGTCATCGACGGCGGCAAAGGCCAGCTCTCGGCCGCCTGCGAACAGTTGGCGCTTTTGGGCGTCCAGATCCCCAGCATCTCCCTCGCCAAACGCGAAGAAGAAATTTTTTTGCCGAACAAACGCTTGCCGGTTATTTTGTCCAAAGATTCGCTGGGCTTGAAGCTCCTCCAGCGCGTGCGCGACGAAGCGCACCGCTTCGCCGTCAGTTACCACCGGTTAAGAAGAAATAATAGTGTCTTTGAGAAAGATTAAGGGAAACGATTTTATAATATTTAACGTAAGGAGGACGAATGAAGGCTGAACAATATATGCTGGACGAGTATTCTGATTATCTTTTGTACAACGCTTTAGCCATGCAGGAAAAAGACCCCAACAATAAAACGGCCTTAGAGAAGCTGTCCCAGCATGAGCACGGGCATTATCTGTATTGGAAGAAGTTTGCGCCTTCCTATGAACCGGTGGTGAGCCCGTTTTTTTTATTGCGATTCCGTTGGATGCGCCGTCTCTTTGGGCTGACCTTCACCGTAAAATTCCTCGAGCGGCATGAGCATGTGGTCATCGAAGAGTATAAAAAAATCGCCGAGACTATGGCCCCCGATGAGCGGGTAAAATTAGAAAAGATCATCCAGGATGAAAAGGAACACGAGATTTTTTTTGTCAGCCAGATCAAGGAAACCGTCATCAAATACATCGGCTTTATCGCCCTGGGGCTGGCTGACGCGATTGTCGAGATCACGGGGGTCCACGCGGGATTTTTAGGGGTCACCAGTTCCACCCTTTTCGCCGGGATTTCCGGACTCATTGTCGGATTTTCAGCGGCGATTTCCATGGGCTCGGCGGCGTATTTGCAGGCCAAACAGGACCCAAGCCGGTCGGCCTGGGCGTCGGCCGTCACCACGGGGATTTCCTATATTCTTTCTGTTATTCTGTTGGCCATTCCGTATTTCCTGACTCAAAACATGAGTCTGGCCTTTGTTTTTTCCATCCTTGTCGGCATGTCGCTCATCGCGCTTTTGACCTTTTACAGCGCCGTCGTGTTTGACCGGCGTTTTTTAAGGGAATTTTTAGAGACGGTGGGGCTGATGCTTTTTACCGCGGGAGCCTCGTATCTTTTGGGCTTGTTTATCGGCAAGGCCTTCGGAATTCATCTCGGCGCGTAAACTCTGGAAATAATCATGAAAACTTTCGTCATCGGCGATATCCACGGCGCGTACAAATTGCTCATGCAGTGCTTCGAGCGCTCCGGATTTGATTACGGCAAAGACCGCCTGATCGTTTTGGGCGATGTCTGCGACGGATATCCTGAGGTAAAACAGTGCATTGACGAACTTTTGAAAATAAACAAATGCGAGTATATTATCGGCAATCACGATCTTTGGGTTTTGGATTGGGCGCTGACGGGAAAAGAAGAGCGCATTTGGCTCACCCAGGGCGGATACAGCACTATTAAGTCTTATGCCGGTAAAAAAATGCCTCAAAGCCATGTCGATCTTTTTAAAAATGCTCATCCCTGGTTAAAGTTGCAGCAAAAATTATTTGTTCACGGCGGTTTCAATCCTTTTGAGCCTATCGAAAAACAAGCTGTGGAGTTTTTGGTCTGGGACAGGGAATTATTTTACGATGCCCGGGAGAAGTCCGTTATGAATCCTGATTTTCGCTACGAAGGATATGACGAGATTTTTATCGGCCACACCACGACCCAAATCTTCGGCGCTACCGAGCCGCTCAAGATGGGCAACGTCTGGGCGCTTGATACCGGGGCGGGCTGGTTCGGCAAGCTCACCATTATGGACGTCGACACCAAAGAATACTGGCAGTCGGATTTTTCCGCAAAATTGTATCCGCGTAGTTGATTTTGTCCTTCAATTCTCCAGACGTCTGGAGAATTGGGGGTTCGGGAAAAGGAATTTTCTTAAATAATTTTCTTACTGAGAAAAATTTTATTGTAAGATGAGTGTTATAAAAATATAAAAAATTATTGGCGTACCACACAAATGAGTGGTAATATTAATTTGCCTCATAAATAAAAATTTCCCAGCCAAAATTAAGGAAATTAAGGAGAAATATGACTACAGAGACAAAACACGAAGCAAAACCTTTTCTTAAGTGGGCCGGCGGCAAGGGCCAACTCATCAACCAAATTAAAGAATTTCTTCCTTCTGAAATAGTAGCTGCTAAGCAGATTGAAAAATATTTTGAACCGTTTGTGGGCGGTGGAGCAGTATTTTTTTGGTTATCCAAAAACTATTCTATAAAAAAGGCTTATCTTTACGACATCAATCCAGAAATTATTTTAGCCTATCGAACCATTCGAGATGATGTTCGAGAACTGATAAATGAACTTAAACGTTTAGAAGGGCAATACTCGAAGTTTTCTAAATTTCAACGTGAAGTTTTTTTCTATGCCCGACGTACAGAGTATAACGATTATATTAGCGAAAAGATTGAAAATCACTGTGTTCGCCGTGCCGCATTAATGATATTTCTTAATAAGACTTGTTTTAATGGCCTGTTTCGTGTTAACTCACAAGGCCTATTTAATGTTCCCTTTGGGCGCTACGAAAATCCGACTATCTGCGATGAGAATAATTTGCATGCTGTAAGCGCAGTGTTACAGCATGCTGTTATAGAGGCCGGAGATTTTGAATATTGTCTTAAAAAGACCGATGCAAATTCACTGGTTTACTTTGATCCCCCGTATCGGCCAATATCTAAGACGGCAAGTTTTACCGGGTACATTAAAAAGGGATTTAACGATAAAGATCAAAAGCGTCTTAAGAAAGCTTGCGATGAGTTAAGTAAAATAGGAGCAAAAGTTATCTTGAGCAACTCCGATCCCAAAAATGTTGACCCCGATGATAATTTCTTCGAGGAACTTTTTAGGCAGAAAAGATATAAAATCGATCGTCTAAAAGCAGCAAGGATGATTAATTGTAATTCCGAAAAAAGAGGAATGATTCATGAAATATTAGTGCGAAATTATATGTTATTTAAGGAGTCTAAATGAAAACAGTTCTTTCCGAAAAGCTGCCGCAAAGCCCTTCTGAAGAAGAAAAACTCCAAACCACTACTGTCTGGTCTTTTCCCGAACGAGGTAAATGGGCGACGCATTCTGCCAAGTATCGCGGTAACTGGGCTCCGCAAATCGCGCGTAATATTATCCTTTTATATTCACAAGAGGGAGACTCGGTTCTTGATCCAATGGTCGGAAGCGGGACTACCATGATTGAGGCTAAGCTTCTTGGCCGCAAGGGAATCGGTTTTGATATTCATCCCGAGGTTGTCGAGCTCGCCCGACAAGCCTGCGATTTTTCTGCCGAAAATAACGCATTTCAACCTAAGTTAGAAGTGGGGAACGCACGTAATTTGGAGAAAATAAAAGAGAATTCTATCGATTTGATTGCCACACATCCGCCGTATTTGAATATTATTCGTTACGGTGAAAAGGAAGCTGAAGGCGATCTTTCCGCTATCAGTAATCTCACCAAATTTTGCGATCAAATAGAAAATGTCGCACAGGAATGTTTCCGTGTGCTCAAGCCCGGTAAATACTGTGCGATTTTGATTGGCGATACCCGCCGACGTCGGCATTTTGTACCGTTGGCGTTCAATGTAATGCAGCGGTTTCTGAAAGCTGGATTTATTTTGAAGGAAGATGTTATTAAACTGCAGCATAACTGTTCCACTACCCGCTATTGGGGCGCACAGGCAAAAGATTTTCTTCTCATTATGCATGAGCATTTATTTGTGTTTAGAAAACCGGGGGAAGGGGAAGATATGGGGATTTATAAGGATAGCGTGATGACCTGTAAGGACGATAAGAAGAAAGAGATCGATATATGATGATGAAAAAAGGCGGTGTCGGGGGAGGAAATACCGTTACGGGATTACGTTTTGAGTCAAAGGTTTCGGTCCAAAGTACTATTGCCTCTCTTCCCGGCTACACGGTTTCCAATGATGTTGTTTATTTTCAAGGCAAGAAAGTCGCAGAGCTTTACCGGAAATACAAGCTTTATAAGAATTTGCTTCAAAAGAATGGGGTGGATTATTCAAAAATTGTTTCAGCGCGATTAGTTCCAGATGATGCAATTTTAGTTTTACAGAAGGAGACCCTTTATATCATTGAAATTAAATCTCAGGAAGGGCAGGGTTCTGTTGATGAGAAGCTGCAAACATGCGGTTTCAAAAATGAGCAATATAATAAATTGCTTTCCCCTTTGGGGATATCAGTTAAATATGTTTATTTCCTGAGTGATTGGTTTAAAAAGGATCGATACAAGGATGTTTTAAAATATGTCGAGTCTGTTGGTTGTTATTATTTCTTTGGTGAAATACCACTAAATTTTTTTGGCTTGCCCATTCCTTGAATTTAACAAATAAGGGAGACTTCCCCTTGTTGAATTCCCCTCCCCGTGTATACTATCCCCTTACTATATGGCACTCATCAGTCTCCAGGACATTTCCGTCGCGTTCGGCGGCCCGGCGTTGTTTGATCACTTGAACCTCCAGTTGGAAACCGGGGAGCGGGTGGCTTTGCTCGGCCGCAACGGGACCGGCAAGACGACACTGCTGAAAGTGATCGCCGGACAGACCGGTGTCACCGACGGCGAGATCGTGCGCCAAAAAGGGCTTCGGGTCACGCGCCTGCCGCAAGAGATTCCGTCGGACGTTCAGGGCACGCTCTTCGATATCGTGGCTTCGGGTTTGGGCAGCCGCGGCGAACTTTTGAAAGATTTTCACCACATCAGCCTTCGCCTGCACACCGAGCACACGCCGGAGTTGATGGCGGAGCTTGACCGCGTGCAGTCTGAGATCGACCGCACCGAAAGCTGGGATTTTAACAATGAGGTCGAGTATGTGCTCTCCCAGATGAAGCTCGACCCTGACGTGAATTTTAATGAACTCTCCGGCGGGCAGAAGCGCCGCACTCTCCTGGCCAAGGCGCTTGTCATCCATCCCGACATTCTTTTGCTCGACGAGCCGACCAACCATCTCGATATCGATACGATCAATTGGCTCGAGGATTTTTTGAAAAGATATTCCGGCACTTTGCTTTTCGTGACTCACGACCGCGCGTTCATGCGAAATTTAGCCACACGGATTTTGGAACTCGACCGCGGAAAAATTTACAGCTGGAGCTGTGATTACACGAATTTTCTGGAACGCAAAAAGCTCGCCCAGGAAAATGAGGATGTCCAGCGCCGGGAATTTGAAAAAAAGCTCGCCGAAGAAGAAGTCTGGATCCGGCAGGGGGTCAAGGCCCGACGGGTCAGAAACGAAGGCCGGGTCAAGGCCCTGGAACGCCTGCGTGAAGAAAAACAGGCCCAGCGTCAGCTCTTGGGTAAGGTGAATATGCAGGCGCAGGAAGCGGAGCGCTCCGGGCATCTGGTGATCAAGGCCGCGAATTTGGGATATTGGTACGGCGACAAATACCTGATCAAAAATTTTTCTACGAACATTATGCGCGGGGACAAGATCGGCGTCATCGGGCCCAACGGGTCCGGCAAAACAACTTTGCTCCGGATGCTCTTGGGCACGCTCGAACCGCTGCAAGGGAAGGCGCGGTTGGGGACTAATTTAGAGATCGCGTATTTCGACCAATTGCGCGAGCAGTTGGATGAGGAAAAGACCGTGGGCGAAAATATTACCCGCGGCGGCGACACGCTCACGATCAACGGCAAACCGCGGCATATTATCGGCTATATGAGTGATTTTCTTTTCTCGCCGGATCGCGTGCGCACACCGGTCAAAATTTTGTCCGGCGGAGAGCGCAATCGTCTTTTGCTGGCGCGGCTTTTTACCAAACCTTCCAACGTGCTGGTGATGGACGAGCCCACCAACGATTTGGATATTGAGACTTTGGAACTTTTGGAAGAATTACTGCTCGATTATTCGGGGACGCTGCTGCTGGTGAGCCACGATCGCGCGTTTTTAAATAATGTGGTGACGAGCACGATCGTGCTGGAAGGCGACGGGGTGGTGAACGAATATCCGGGCGGCTACGATGACTGGCTAGCCCAATCCAAGTCGCAGGCCAAGGCAACGATGAAGGTGAAGGAAGAGAAGAAGGAAGAGAAGCCGAAGGTGGAGAAGCCGCGCAAACTTTCGTATCAGGAAGAAAAAGAACTCGCTTCACTCCCCGCCAAGATCGAAAAAATGGAAGCCAGGCAGGATGAACTTTACACGCTCATGTCTGCCCCGGCGGTTTTTCAGAATAGCGCCCAGGACATCGCCAAGGCCAAGGATGAATTGGAAACGCTGGAAGATGATCTCTTGAAGACCTTTGAGCGCTGGGCCTTTCTCGAAGATTCGCGGATTAAAGAATAGGGGAAACCCCGCGTCGTAAATAAAAAAAAGGCCCAGTCTTTCGACGGGGCCTTTTTTTTGACATCGTGAACCCCGCGGTGCGGGGTTAATTCCGGCAGCGGTTTAGAATCGTTTCACTCTAAACCGCGCCGTCATTAATTAGATCTTCACAACGTTCTGCGCTTGTTCTCCCTTCGGTCCGTTAGCGATTTCAAATTCAACCGCCTGACCCTCGGCCAATGATTTGTAACCCTCGCCTTGAATCGCGCTGTGGTGTACAAACACATCTTTGCCGTTTTCCGGAGTTACGAAGCCGTAACCTTTTTGGTCGTTAAACCATTTTACTATTCCTTTAGCCATATTTTATTTCCTCCTCTCGAATTATTTGAGTAAATTGGTAAATCCGACACCTGTGAGGCATCAGAATAACTGGCAAACTAAACATAAGTCCTTCAGTCGGAAATAAAAAAACCGCCAGGCGAAATCTAAGCCTTGCGGTCCTATTTCCTTCCACCTCTTTACTACGTGTTAAGTATACCGGTTAATCCTTGAATGTCAACAAGTATATCGAAAGGAAAACCATATCGAGGAAAACAGGGATTGTCCTGATTTTCCCTGAATAAATCATTGGGAGGAGATCAGGACTAATCCCTGTTTCATCTAATGATTAAAGGACATGAAGGAAAACCGGGATTGACTCTTTTTCTCGGTACGGTGTAGAATGGCGGTACTTCATTAACGTTCATCAGCGGAGAAAAGACAATGAAAGATAAAAATTTAGTGCGGCAGTTGGAGGATCTTTAAAAAAAGATTGAGAATATTCATGAGCATGACCAGGCGGTCAGGGCTAAGCTACGGGACTTGGCCGAAACGATTCAGCACAAACTGGACAACCCGAAAGATGCGGATAAACACAATGCGGTTTTATCACGTCTTGAGGAAGATGTGGTCGCTTTTAAAGTGAAGCATCCCTTGATCAGCGCTGAGCTTGAACGGCTCATCGATATGCTGAAGAATATGGGGATTTAGCGGCTTAATGTATTACAGAAAGGTCATTATGCAAAATCCGTTACAGATTACGTATCACGACATTCATCACAGCGAGGACATCGCGGCCCTGATCCGGGAGAAGTTCGGCAAGATTTTAAACGAGAATCCGGACCTGACGAAGTGCCGCGTAGTTTTGGAAAAATTGAGCAAGCATCACCAGAAGGCGAATATGGCCTGTGTCCGTCTGGACCTGAAGGTGTCGCATTTGGAGGATATTGTGGTGACGGAAAAATGTTTTGAAGACGCCGCGTCGCTGAAGAGCGCGGTTTTAAAGGCCTTTAAGCAGGCCTTGGACCTGGCGCGCAAGCACAAGAAAAGACGGCTGGACCATAAGCGCATGCCGTTGAGCGAATTGACGGCCGCCGCGCCGGTTGATACGGGGGATGAATAAGGTCCGGCAGGATGGCCATTAATCAAAATCAAATTGTTGTGAACGCGCACCGCGCCGGCAAGGGGATCAGGATGGTGCTGGTCAATATTTTCCTGAGCCTTTTTCTGGCGGCGGCGAAGATCGTGGCCGGCTTTCTGGGCAACAGTTATGCCTTGATCACCGACGGGATCGAGTCGCTGATGGATATTTTTTCATCGACGGTTGTGTGGGGCGGGTTAAGGATCGGGGCTCGTCCGCCGGATAAAAATTATCCGTTCGGCCACGGCCGGGCTGAATCCCTGGCCGCCATGACCGTTTCCGTCACCTTGATCGGTGTCGCGATCGGTATTGCCGTTCAAAGCGTCCGGGAAATTTTTACCCCGCATCATGCGCCGGCGTTATTCACCCTGTTCGTCTTGGTAGGGGTTATTTTTGTGAAAGAAGTGATGTACCGGTTTTTATTGAAGACCGGGGAAGATATCGACAGCAACGCGCTCAAGGCCGATGCCTGGCACAGCCGGTCGGATGCCTTGACGTCTTTGGCCGCGTTCATCGGGATTTCGGTTTCTTTGATCGGCGGGAAAGGTTATGAAAGCGCTGATGATTGGGCCGCGCTGTTTGCCAGCGGCGTGATTTTTTATAACGGATCCAGGCTGCTGCGGTCAGCCGTCGCCGAGGTGATGGATGCGGCCGTGTCGTTTGATTTTGAGGACAAGGTGAAGAGTTTGTCGAGAAATGTGCCCGGCGTGATCGATATTGAGAAATGTCGGATCCGGAAAAGCGGGTTTGACTATTTTATTGAGATCCATGTGATTGTGAACGGGACAATTTCGGTAGCGGACGGCCACCGCATCGGGCATGAGGTGAAAAAAGTTTTATTTGATGCGGAATTGGGCGTCATTGATGTCGTTCCTCATATTGAGCCGGCCGGGTGACGGGAGTTTAAAGAGAAACGAGAGAAGTTTAAAAAGGAGTAATACATGTCAAATCAAATTCACGGCCATGATGTGATGCAGATGATGGTCGAGTCGGGAAAGTTTTACACCAAGGAGACGTTAAAGAAGGCTATCGTCGAGAAATTCGGGGAAGATGCCCGGTTTTTTACCTGTTCCGCCGAAGGGATGACGGCCGGGGAGATCATTGAATTTCTGGAACAGCGCGGAAAATTTTTAGCCTCGGACAGCGGATTCTCGACCGATGCCGGCAAGATCTGTTCGCATGAAGACCACCATGAGCATTAAAGAAGGACTTCCGACGGTCGTCCCAAAGGGACTCCCTTCGGTCGCGGTCATTTTTCTGCATCCGGCGTGCAATATGACGTGCACGTTTTGCATCACCGAGGATAATTTTGAGGCAATGAGCGAAGCGCAAGCGGCTGATCTTTGGAAGACGCTGAAGAAGGAGAAGTTTACGAGCGTTGTTTTTGGCGGCGGGGAACCGTTTGTGTGGCCGGGAAATTTGGTGCGGTTGTCCCAAGAAGCGAAACGCTTAGGGTTCGTCGTGCAGGTCGGCACCAATGCCGCGGCCCTGCCGCAAAATTTTGCCTCGATCCCCGCCATCGACCGCTACGTCCTGCCCTTGGAATCTGTCGATGGGAATATCCATAACAAGATGCGCTTCCATAAAGAGAAGCATCATCAGGAGATCATGGACTGCCTGCAGAAATTGCGCGGCGCCCAAAAAAGCGTGACCATCTCGACGATCATCACCAAGGGCAACAAGGACGGGCTTGAAAAGCTCGCGCTGTTCTTGAAAGAGGTGGATCAGCCGCGTCCGTTCATTCACGCCTGGCATTTGTACAAATTCATTCCGGAAGGCCGCGGGGGGCGGGTCAACGCGGACGCTTTGGCGATCCCTGACCAGGAATATACCGTGGTGTGCGATGAGGTCAAGGCGATGGCGATGCCGTTCCCGGTGTACAGGCGAAAAGACATGTACCGTTCCAAGACCGTGGATTTTTTCTGGTATCAGCGCGGCCGGTTGCAGCGTTCCAGTGTGAATCCTGATACGAAAATTTTACGGAAGATGACCGTCCCGACGGTGTAATAAGAGAAATTTGATGATTGGCGAGACCGGCTTCGTCCGTAAATTGTAGATGTTGAAAAGGGTATTTTAAAAATTTCTTGACATACCGCATTTATGTGTGGCAGTATATATCCATGAATAAAAAAAGGGAAATTTCCGCAGTTCATCAGGCCACCTTTGAATCCATCCGCAAGACCAATGAGCACGGCCAGGATTACTGGTCGGCGAGAGAAATGCAAACCACTTTGGGTTATGCCAAGTGGGAAAAATTTTCGCCGGTCATTGAGAAAGCTAAACAGGCTTGCGTCAATTCTCAGCAGAAAGTATCGGACCATTTTCTCCATGTGGGGAAAATGGTCGATATCGGTTCCAGCGCTCAGAGGGAAATCGAAGATATTCTCCTTTCCCGTTACGCCTGTTATCTGATCGTGAGGAGATCGGCGGCACCATGCCGGAAAATTTGCCGGCGGCGGAAAGTATAAAATTAATTGAAAAGAAGAAACGCGGAAAATTACAATAACCATCTCCAGGCGAGGTCAATACATTATGGAAAACACACAACTTACCCCCAAGCAGAAACAGGTTCTGCAGTACATTTTCGAATGCATCAAAGAAAAACAGCTTCCCCCGACTTTGCGTGAGATCGCCGCGGAGTTTAAATTCTCCTCGACGGGAACGGTCCGCGACCACCTGAGGGCCCTGGTCAGGAAAGGCTTCATCAAGATCGAGGAAGGCAAATCCCGCGCGATCGAACTTGTCCAGGAGGCGCTTTTTCAAATTCCCGTCATCGGCAAGGTTCAGGCCGGCGCGCCGATTTTGGCGGTCGAGAACTTGGACGGTTATCTCGATCTCAAAGAGGTCATTTTTCCGGACAAGGATATCTTCGCGCTCAAGGTTAAAGGCGACAGCATGCGCAACGCCGGCATCCTTGAGGAGGATTTTGTCCTGGTCCGCAAACAGGAAATGGCCGCGGTCGGCGAGATCGTGATCGCCCTGATCGGCGATGAGGTGACGGTCAAACGCCTGGCGAAGCGCGAGGGAAAATATTTTCTCGACCCGGCCAATAAAAATTACCAGCCGATCCCGGTGGACGAAAAAATCTCCATCCTTGGTGTGGTGATCCATGTGGTGAGGAAGTACTAATGAGGCCGTGATTTACGGAACGAAGTGAACGTAAATCACATGGCCGAATTAGTCCCGTCCGCTTTGCCGAGCAAAGCGAGGCAGACGGGACAACGGGTGGAAGAACGTCAGTCTTGACGTTATAACGTTACGATGTTATCCTTTCCTTAGAAAAGCCCCGCCTGTGGCGGGGCAGGGAGGCCAGCTATGATCAAAATAAGCAAACGAGCCACGGTTTATTTGGATTCGGACCTGCACCGGGTTTTAAAACTTAAGGCCGTTGAGACATCCCGGTCGGTTTCTGATCTGGTCAGCGAGGCTGTCCGCCATGAATTGGCTGAAGACCAGGAAGACCTAAAGGCCTTTAAAGACCGTGTCAAAGAGCCGACAGTTTCGTATGAACAGTTACTGAAAGAATTAAAGGCTGATGGGAAAATATAAGGTCGAAATTAAACGTTCAGCCGTCAAAGAGATCAAGAAACTTCCTTCAGCAGACCTAAAATTCGTTTTCGCACGCATTGAAACTCTCTCCGACGATCCCCGCCCGCCAGACTGTACAAAATTATCCGTAGAAGAAAAATATCGTGTGCGGTGCGGACATTATCGTATACTGTATACTATTGAAGATCAGGCGTTGATCGTGGTCGTTGTCAAAGCCGGCCAGCGCAAAGATGTTTATAAAAATAAGTAATAAACTGCCATAAACTCGCAGGAGCATTGATGCCTTATTCCGTCAAATCTTTCGCAGCGCCTGCCGGCGATCAACCGCTTCAACTTCATTCCATCCAACGCCGCGACCCCGGCCCCAAAGACATTCAGATTGAAATTCTTTTTTGCGGGGTCTGCCATTCGGATATCCATACCGCAAGAAATGAATGGCACGCCACAAGGTATCCCTGCGTGCCCGGCCACGAAATGGCCGGCCGCGTGATCAAGGTGGGCGCCAAGGTGAGGGATTTTAAAAAAGACGACACCGTCGGGGTGGGATGCCTCGTCGATTCCTGCCGCACGTGTTCCGCGTGCAAAGAGCATTTGGAACAACATTGCGAAACCGGCCCGATTTTTTCCTACAACAGCGCGGATAAGCATTCGGGAGGCGTTACTTACGGCGGATATTCGCAAAGTATCGTCGTGGATGAGGCCTTTGTCCTGCGCATTCCTTCGAAATTAAATTTAGCGGCCGCGGCGCCTTTGTTGTGCGCCGGGATCACTACGTATTCACCGCTCCGCCGGTGGAACGTGGGCAAGGGCCAGAGGGTCGGCATTGTCGGGCTCGGCGGCTTGGGGCATATGGCGGTCAAATTTGCCAACGCCTTCGGCGCGAAGGTTTTTGTTCTCTCCCGATCGCCCGGGAAGGAAAAGGACGCCAAACGCCTCGGCGCGCACGGCATCATCCTTTCCAATAATGCGCAGGAGATGGAAAAACACGCCGGCTCATTTGACTTTATGTTGGATACAGTTTCCGCGGATCACGATCTGAACGCGAACCTTGCTTTGGTCAAGCGTTCCGGCAATTATGTCTTGGTCGGCGCTCCGGAACATCCGCTCAAGCTCGCCAGTTTCAATCTTGTGATGCAGCGCCGGCATTTGTCTGGGTCATTGATCGGCGGGCTTAAGGAAACGCAGGAGATGCTCGATTATTGCGGCAAAAAAGGAATTGTCTGCGACATTGAGACCATTCCCATCCAGAAAATTAATGAAGCGTACGAACGGGTCTTGAAAAGCGACGTGAAATACCGTTTCGTGATCGACCTCGCGTCGCTGCAAAAATAACGCAGAGTGAAAAAAGACAAAGGCGGACTATGTTTACATTCGATGATCTGAAGAAGGTTGACCCCAGTTTTACTGTGTGTGCCGCGAAGGATAGAAGCGTTAAGGTCGCGACGATGTGTTCGCTCGATCAATTCCACAAAAACGGCATTATTTTTATTAAAAATAAAAAATATTACCGGAAGCTGATCGAAAAAATGGAGAAGGGCGCGTCGGTCAGCGAGATTGGCGTTGTTTTTCAGGATTCATTTTTTAAGGCCCTCGATACGGCCGCTGAAGCCAAGGTTCTGGAGCAGTTCTTGTTTACCGCGGCCGTCGGGTCCGTGGACCTGGCCCTGTCGTATTTCTCTAAAATATTTTATGAAGTGTTCAATAAAAATGGAAATGATATCGTCGACGGGCGCAAGAACGGGACGGCCCGCGTCCATCCGACGAGTTCCATTGCGGAGGGTGTTTTTTTGGGTGAAGGGGTCACGGTCGGAGCTCATGCTGTGCTCCATGCTGGCTGCGCGATTCTGTCGTTTTCAACGATCGGCGAAAATACGGTCCTTTACCCCAGCGTGACGATCTACCGCAATGTCACGATCGGGAAGAATTGCCGCATCCACGCCAACACCGCGATCGGTTCGGACGGATACGGGTATAATTATTTTCAGGGCGAGCATCTGAAGGTCTGGCATTTCGGCGGGGTCGTCATTAAAGATAATGTTGAGATCGGGTCAGGCACGTCGATCGACCAGGGGACATTTTCTCCGACGCTGATCGGGGAAGGGACCAAGATCGATAATCAGGTCCATATGGGGCATAATTGTAAGATCGGCAAGGGGGTTTTGATCACCGGCCAGGCGGGGTTCTCCGGCAGCGTCACGCTGGGCGATTATGTGGCGATGGGCGGAGGCGCGAATTTTGCGCCGGAGGTCGTCGTCGGCAGGTTTGCCCAGATCGGCGGGGTTTCGGGCGTGACCGGGGATGTCCCGGAAGGGGCCAAGTATGCCGGGTATCCCGCGCGCCCGCTGAATGAATTTTTGCGATCCGTCGCAGTCCTGCGCCGGCTTGCGTTAAAAGATAAGGCTTCTGAGAAATCGGAAGCGTCATTTTAAACGGTTGAGAGGAGATCAATGGTTTTGCGGATACTTGTCAGAGGTTTTGTGATCGTGGGGCTTTGTATGGCTGCGGTTTCCTCCGAGGCAACTCTCTGCACAGATTATCATCAGTCAGTGTCTGATCGGTTCGCTCAATCAGATGTTGTTTTCCTGGGGAAGGTGAAGGCTGTAGAAAATATTAAGGGGACAGAACCTCCGTATTATTTTGGCAAAATTGTCTATCGCATGGAAGTGATTGAGCGGTTTAAGGGAAATGTCCGCGGGCAGGTGAAGGTCACAAGTCCCGATACCTCTGCGATGATGATTGAGTTGGATGTGGGGGATGAATTTCTGGTTTTTTCAAAATATCAAAACGGAGAAATTTCGAGCTGGTATTGCGACGAAGTTTATTTTTATGATAAAAATATCAAAGACATCCTTAACGAGCTGAAGAGTATTAAAAAGAGCAAAAGCTTCTGGCCGTGGTGATGTGATGGGGGTCTCCGCAAAAAATGAATTCCCGAGTTTTTCTTTAAAACCCGTTGCAAAACAAAATAATCAAAATTACAATAGGAATTGCTTATGGCCATTAAGATCAAAGAGCTTTTCCAGATGATGCTCGAGAAAGAGGCGTCCGATTTATTTTTACGGACCAACGCCTCGCCGCGGGCCCGTATCGACGGCAGGGTCCAGGTTATCAAAGCGGAACCGCTCAGCAAAGATGAGATGACGGCGATCACCAATCACCTCTTGGATACTGATGACCGCAAGAGCACTTTTTTGGAAGTAAAAGATGTAGAGTTCATTTATCACGAGCCTGAGGTGGGCCGTTTTCGTGTGAATATTTTTACCCAGCGCGGATCTCCGGCCGTGGTCGCCCGACATGTGCATTCCAGCGTCGATGATTTTGAGAAGTTGAACCTCCCGGCGGAATTCCTGAAAAAATTTTGCGAAGAATCCAATGGCCTTTTCCTGGTCTGCGGCCCGGCGGGAAGCGGAAAATCCACGGCGATCGCCAGTATGATTGAATACATTAATGCGCATGAAGCCAAACATATCGTCACGATCGAAGACCCGATCGAGTTTTTGTTTAGGGATAAAAAAAGTATTATTAACCAGCGTGAACTGGGGATCGACGTGTTTTCGTGTCCGGCGGCCCTTAAACACGTGACCCAACAGAGCCCGGACATTATTTATATCGGCAACACGCGCGATTTGGATACGATGCGCGCCGCGATCACTGCGACGGAGCTGGGGACATTCGTGATTACGACATTTCATACGGTCAATGTGGTGCAGACCATTATCCGCATGGTGAATTTTTTTCCGCCGCACTTGCACGATGAGGTGCGGATGCAGTTGTCCCTGATCTTAAAGGGGGTTATTTCCCTGCGGCTCATTCCGCGCAAGGACGGCGCCGGCCGCGTTCCGGCCTATGAAAGCATGGTCGTTACGCCGACCATTTCCCGCCTGATCCGGGAGAACAATACTAAAGAGATCCAGACCTTTATCGATGAGGGCGAGCTGTTCGGGATGCAGTCGTTCAAGAAGACCCTGGTCAAGCTCGTCAAAGACGGCCTGGTTCACGAAGAAGATGCCCGCCTGCTCTCTGACAGCAAGGATGAGTTCAACCTTGAGCTCAGAGGTGTCAAACGTTACAACAAAGAGTGACCTTTCCCGCATAAATTTCTCTCCGCCTTAAACATCTTCTGATATAATAAGTTACAATTTTTGACACCCCTGAAATTCTTTAGGAAATCGAATGCCGACGCAGACAAATCAAAAAGTTAATATTACCGATTATCACGCCAAGTATTTTGCTTACGAGCTTACCAAGCGATGTCCCTCTGATAGTTTAGAGAAGCTTTCCGCCACTTTATCCAATGCCCAAGTTGACTTAAATCCGCACCAAATCGAGGCAGCCCTATTTGCTTTTCGTTCGCCACTTTCTAAGGGAGCCATTCTTGCGGATGAAGTCGGTCTAGGTAAGACAATTGAAGCTGGTCTTGTGATGACGCAAAAATGGGCTGAGCGGAAACGCAGAATATTACTTATTGTTCCTTCGAATTTGCGTAAACAATGGAATGCTGAGCTTCAGGAAAAATTCTTCCTGCCCTCAAGCTATTTCAAGTTAAATGGAATATTCTATAAGTCATTGAAATTAATATGTTTATGATTATTATGTATTTATGTAAAATATACTTTACATAAATAATTATATATTGTAAACTATTGTAGTTATTATCCTTACAGAACATTTAATAATTATGTAAACCATAACTTACATTAGGTTAAATATGACAGCAAAAGACAAATTAGAAAACATCCCGATAGAAACGATATTGGCTCAATATAATCCTTGGTGGAAAAATGGCGAGGTGAAGACCCAAGATTTTAAGCGCCCTATTTTTCATAAGATCTTTAAGGATCTATTGAATCTTAAACAGATCATTTCTATCACAGGGCCGCGGCGTGTTGGTAAGACGACACTTCTTAAACAGATCATCCAGAGTTTAATTTTGGAACAGAAGATAGAACCATCGCGTATTGTCTATTTCTCTTTTGACGATCCGCTTTTGGCCGAACCGCATTTGCGGGAGCATTTTTTTGATCGATTGATCCAGTGGGCTGATCTTAAACATAAGGAAAAGCTTGTTTATTTTTTCCTGGATGAAGTCCAGAAATTCGATCGTTGGGAACTTTATTTGAAAAAGTATTTTGATCTGGGTTTTCCTGTCCGTTTTGTTATTTCCGGTTCGGCTTCCTCACCCATATTTCGTAAAAGCCGAGAGAGCCTTTTAGGGCGGATCAAAGATAATCATCTTTTACCGTTTTCATTTAAAGAGTTCGTTTATTTTCGCAGCGCTGAAAATAAAGAATTGCTGGATTTTGTTGGGCGTGCGGAACAGTTCGGATATAAATTGCAGCGCGAAATGGCTGTTAATTGGAGAGAAATTACATCGGAATCAGGGCCTTTAAGTTTGTCAAAACCAATGTTTGATGACCTTAATCAATTGCTTGATCAATATTTTGTCGAGGGAGGATTTCCTGAAGCTTGGGAAATTAAGGACTTTGTAGCCAAACAGGAATACTTGTTCGACAATCAGGTGAAGAAAGTTATCTTTGAAGATCTGGTCCTCGCGACGGAATTCCGCAAACCGGAAAATATCAAAGCTTTTTATATCTCTTTGGTTGAACAGCCGGGCCAGGAGATCAATATCGAAAAGACGGCGCAAAAGATCGGGAGTAGCCGCCCCATGCTGGAAAAATATCTCCCGCTTTTGGAGATGACAGACCTCGTAAAGACTGTGCCGCGTTTTTCTAAAAGGCCGCTAAAATTTCGTCGGGGAAGTGTTAAATGTTATCTGATCGACTTGGCCCTGCGAAATGCCATTCTGAAATTGGATCATAATTTACTGAACGATAACGCCATGATAGGGTTGTACGCGGAAAACCTGGTCTTTAACGCGTTACGGCAATTTGCAGGACAGATCGAGTTGACATTTTACAAGGATGCAAAGAGAGAAATTGATTTTGTGGTGCATTTAGGAGGTAAAAGGTATCTTCCGATCGAGGTCAAATATAGGAAGACGCCGGACGATTTGCCGGCGATGGAACGGTTTCTTAAAGAGTACGATCAATCCTTGGGGATCGTTGTGACAAAAGATTTTTATAAGCCTTCCGCACCTTCGGGGAAGGTTTTATTTATTCCGCTTTCCGTGTTCCTGCTATTTTTCTAGGGCAAACAAGGCAATGCCTATAGCTACTAATACTAATGAAGTTGCAAAAATGAATATCCCACAAACGTTTTTAGTCAACACACCCGCCACGCCTCTCCCGCCTTTTGGCGGGACGCGCGTTTTGGGCGGGTTTTCTTTTTAAAGAAAGCAGGGAATGAAAAAATTCGGGATAATGAGAAAATTGTGCAAAAGGAAATGGGGAACTGATTCAGTCGTATGAGGAGAGTTTAAAATCGAAGGGCGGTTGACTTGTCCTGCGAAGCTCAATGCGAAAGCAATTGAGCGAAGCAGGAGGCAGAAAATTCAAAACAAGGACGTATTCCTAGTGAAATGAAAGGTCGTTTAGAAAATGTTGTATAAAGTATTTATAGATGACAGTGGAAGCAAAGATTATATAAATCCTTATTCCCGGGAGTTCATTGATAATCCACCGCTTTTTAAAGATTATCCAAAATTCTGGCAGGATAATTATTTCGTTCTGTGCGGGGTACGGATCAAGCAGGAGGATATAGGTAAAATCAATAGTGATATAAACACTTTAAAGAAGAAATATTTTGGGACACATCATGTTGAAGTAAAATCCGATTGGCTCAGAAATCCGCATCAGCGCAAAAAGCGTTATTTAGACCATTATAAAATCAAGGCGCAAGATTTAAATGCGTTTGGAGAAGCCGTCATTGACTTGATTGGCCGGTATAAACGGGAGATGAAGCTTTTTGCGGTAGTCTTTGACAAACGGTTTTATGGCGATGCAAAAAGAAAGACAGTCGAAGGGCAGCCTCTCTCTAAAACGACACAAATATTATTCGAACGCGTCCAGTATGCCGGGAATCTGAATATTCTGGTTTTCGATCAAATGGAATCGTCTTTGAGATTGACCCACGGCGATCACGACAGGATCTTGAATATTTACAGGAAAAATGAAGGGCTGGATGAAATCTATGTCGATCAGTATGACAAAACCGTTGATATCCAGTTTAAGCAATCTTGCTTGGAAAATTTTCTGCAGGTTGCCGATATTTGCGCGTACAATATTTACCGCCAATTTTTAGAGCACGGGCGGGCGTGGTCCGGAGCGGAGCGCGATAAGGACGGCAAAGCAAGGATGGATACCTATAAATATTTTGAACGCGTCAGGTGTAATTTCGCGTTTCATCCTCTTTACCCCAATAAGGTGAGGGGCGTAGGGCTGACCTGTTTGCCTGATTCGGAGAAATTGGACTGGAATTTGCTGAAAGGATGTTTTTAAAAAAGGGCTATAAATAAAATGGGGTCGATTTCCTTGCGGATAGCCGTATCGTCGAGTGACGGCCTACCCCTTTCGGGGAACCGACCGATACAATAATAGCATTGTATGGTATTATTGGCAAATTTTTCTTTACAAGGTTTTTGGTCAAAAAATTAAACAAAGAATTAAATAAAATTTTGTTATTGTGAAAAATCAATTATAATTTGTTTGTAATTTGTTGCTTGGAATTTGTATTTTTTTGGTACTTGGCCAATTGAATGGATTTGTGATGAGATCAGATATAACGCAGAAAATAGACAGTCTTGACGAAAAATTGCAGAGCCTCAGGGGGTTTCTTTGACCTTCCTCCGAAGATAGAGGCAATCGCCGCGATCCAGGAGCGGATGGCGGCAGGCACATTCTGGAACGATTCCAACGCGGCCAATAAAATTCTGCAGGAATTAAAGGCGCTTAAATCCGTCGTCGAGCCTTTTCAGAATAATGAAAAAAGATTGAAGGACTTGAGTGAGCTCCTGGCGATGTCCGGGGACGATGAGGAATTTTTAAAGCAGATCGAAAGCGAGCTCGCGGCCGCCGAAAAAGAAATATCGGCACTCGAGGTCCAGACCATTCTCGGCGGGCCGTTCGATAAGAATAACGCGATTCTTAGCATCAACGCCGGCGCCGGCGGGACCGAGTCCTGCGACTGGGCCAGCATGCTCTTCCGGATGTACACCCGCTGGGCCGAACATAAAGATTTTAAAGTCAAGCTGCTCGATATGCTGCACGGGGAAGAGGCCGGGATCAAGAACGTCACGATCCTCATTGAAGGGGAAATGGTGTACGGGCTTTTGAAAGGCGAGAAGGGCGTGCACCGGCTGGTGAGAATTTCCCCCTTTGATTCGAACAAACGGCGGCACACGTCGTTCGCCTCCGTGGATGTGATCCCCGAGATCACCGATGACGTGGCGATTGAAATTGTCCCGAGCGACCTGAAGATCGATGTGTACCGTTCGTCGGGCCCGGGCGGGCAGAGCGTCAACACGACGGATTCGGCCGTGCGGATCACCCATCTCCCGTCGGGGATCGTGGTGGCCTGCCAGACCGAACGTTCGCAGCTGCAGAACCGTCAGACCGCGATGAAAATTTTACGCGCGCGGCTGTACGAAAAACGGATGAAGGAAAAAGAAGAGTTGATGGCCAAGGAGTACGGCGAGAAACAGAAGATCGAGTGGGGCAGCCAGATCCGCTCCTACGTGATGCACCCGTACACGATGGTCAAGGACCACCGCACCGACGTCGAGACCGGGAATGTCAACGCCGTCATGGATGGGGAAATAGATGTTTTTATAGAATCGATATTAAGGAGCAAAAATCCTAAATCTTAAATTCTAAACCCTAAACAAATCCAAAATCCAAATTACCAAATTTCAAAAGTTTTGAACATTAGAGTTTCGTGATTGAATTTGTTTAGAGTTTAGTGCTTCGGATTTAGAATTTAATTAAAAGTATGTTCGATTTCCTGATCCGCAATACCATCACTAAAAGTACCCAGCGTTCCATTGACCGTTTGATCCCGAAGGTCTATATCCACCTGCATAAAGAACTCCCGCTGCCGTCTTTGAATTTTGTCAAAAAGTTGGCCGGCACCGTGTCCAAGATCAACGGCCTGGAAGAAAAGGTCAAGAACCTTTCCGACGCACAACTTCGCGCCAAGACCGACGAATTCAAAAAGATTTATCAGGAAAAGATCCAATCCCACCGCGGTGAATTGACCCGCAATGAAGAGGCGTACAAAAAAGCGACGACACCGCAGGAGCGTGAAGAGCTTAACACCGACTGGGAAGAGGTGAAGGCCGCGTTCAAGAAGGCCCGCCAAAAGGCCCTCGGTGAATTGCTGCCTGAGGCCTTTGCCGTCGTGCGTGAAGTCGGACGGCGCGTTCTTTCGATGCGGCATTTTGACGTTCAGCTGATCGGCGGGATGGTTTTACATCAAGGCTCGATCGCGGAAATGGCGACCGGTGAAGGAAAAACGCTGGTCGCGACACTGCCCGGGTATCTGAACGCCTTGACCGGCGACGGGGTGCACGTCGTGACCGTCAACGATTATCTCGCTAAACGCGACCGCGAATGGATGGGCCCGCTGTACGAATTCTTGGGATTGACCGTCGGTGTCATCCAGCACGATATGCGCCACGAAGAACGCCAGTACGCGTACCTGTGCGACATTACTTACGGGACCAATAATGAGTTCGGTTTCGATTACCTGCGCGACAATATGGTGAATTTTAAATCCGAGATGGTTCAGCGCAAGCACACCTTCGCGATCGTCGACGAGGTCGACAGCATTTTGATCGACGAGGCCAGGACGCCCTTGATCATTTCCGGCCCGGCGGAAGAATCCACCGACACTTATTACCGCGCCAATGAGATCGCCAAGAAATTAAGCGGCCGCCGCGTCACGGACCAGCAAGAGGTCGATGCCAAACACAAGAACGAGGACCTGACCAAGGGATTCGATTATATTGCGGATGAAAAAGGGAAATCAATTTCCTTGACCGAAGGCGGGGAGACCAAGGTCGCGCAGATGTTCGGCGTTGCCAATCTGCACGATATGGACACGATCGAATACCGCCATCACATTTTACAGGCCTTGCGCGCCGGGGAATTTTTTCACATCGATGTCGACTATGTGGTCAGGGACGGCCAGGTTATTATCGTCGATGAATTTACCGGGCGCCTGATGCC
>CAYING010000017.1:6789-26078 GCA_964364715.1 uncultured Planctomycetales bacterium | reverse complement strand
TTATATTTCGCCGATCAAAACCACGATCGCGCTTCAGGCAAAGATCATTGACCATCCGCTCTTTTTACAGGGGAATATTTCCACGCATTTTCTGGAAAAGATCATGAAAGATGAGCCGGATACCAAGAAATAATCCTTAGGAAAAATTTGGTATAATTGCTATAATTGGTTGTCAAAAAAAATAAAATTCTAATACCGTGTACCCTAAATTATATTCATGGAGAACACGGTATAGCGCTGCGTTCTTCTAAATCTAAAATTTAGGTAACGCAGTACTAACGGGGAACATATGAGCCAGCCGCAAGAAATCGATCTTGGAAGTGTTCAGGTCCATAAAAAAGCCATCGCCGATATCGCCCATTCCGCCCTGCGGGAGATCGACGGGGTCCACCTGGTTGAGAATGATTTTAAGACGACCGTCCTGGACCTTTTCGGCATCAAAGGTTATTCCGGGATCACGGTGGCCGAAGATGAGAGCCGCCAGGTCAGCATGGAATTAAAACTGGTGGTCCGCTACGGGCTGAATGTTCCCGAAATCGCCCGGGAAGTGCAGGACATCGTGCGCGCCGCCGTCTTAAAGGCCATTGATATCCATTTAAAAGATGTGATCGTGAATGTTCAAGGGATAGAGAGGGAGGAGTTATGAAATTACTCACACGTCTGGCAGTTCTCTTCTATGTGACGACGATTCTCTTTTTAGCCTGCCTCACTTTACTTTTTGTGACCAATCTGATCGACCTCAATTATCTCATCAAGACACTGGAATTTGCTTATGTGGATGTCAAACTCCGCTGGATCTTAGGCGTTATTTCCGTCATTTTATTGATCAAGAATTTTATTTACGCGCAGGCGATCTCCGACCGGAAGATGCGCGAAAAGACGATCGCTTTCGACAATCCGTCGGGCCGCGTGACCGTTTCTCTGATGGCCTTGGAAGATCTGGTGCGCAAAATCGTTTTGAGCAATTCCACCGATGTTAAAGAGATCAAGGTCAATATTGTTGTTTCCCGCAAAGGACGGCTGGACGTTTTTGCCCGGCTGGCGCTTCAGACGGAAGTGAATATCCCGGATATGACGTCCAGCCTCCAGGAAATTATTAAAAGAAAGATCCAGGAGACGATCGGTATCGATGAGCCGATCAATGTGCGGATCCATATTTCGAAATTTGTCGCGTCGGATGGTAAATCAAAAGTTGTTGAACGTCCTCAATATGAGCGCAGCGTTCCTTTTCAGGGTTATCGCGCATGAAGAAGCTCGGCATTCTCACCGGTGGGGCTGACTGCCCCGGCTTAAATTCAGTTATCCGCGCCGTTGTCCGCAAGGGAATGCTGGAAGGCTATGTCGTCACCGGCGTCAAGAACGGCTGGCTCGGCCTTATTGAAAATGATATGCGCATTCTGGATCTGCGCCTTACCTCCGGTATCCTGGACCGCGGCGGGACCATCCTCGGCACCAGCCGTACCAACCCTCTCGAAGACCCGGAACAGGTCAAAAAGATCACTGAAAATTATAAACGCAGCGGCATCGATGCCCTGATTGCTGTCGGCGGGGAAGATACTTTAAAGGTCGCTCTGGCCTTATCCAAAGAAGGGCGCATCAAGGTCGTCGGTGTTCCGAAATCCATTGATAACGCATTGTCGGGAACCGATTACGCGTTTGGTTTTGATACAGCCATTAATATCGCCACCGAATGCATTGACCGTCTGCACACGACGGCCGAAAGTCATCACCGCATTATGGTCATCGAGGTCATGGGCCGTTATACCGGATGGATCGCTTTGGAAGCAGGGATCGCCGGAGGGGCCGATATTATTTTAGTGCCGGAATTCCCGACGGATATCCGGGAAGTCTGCGACGCGCTCAAACGCCGCCATCAGCGTGGAAAATTTTTCAGCATCATTGTTGTTTCAGAAGGGACCAAGGTGAGCGGATTTCTGGATGAGCGCGGCGGGTCGGAGCGTAGGCGTTTCGGTAATGTCGGGGAAATGGTGGCCAAGGCGATCGAGCATTACACCGGCTATGAAACCAGGGTCAGTGTTCTCGGGCATATCCAGCGGGGAGGATCTCCGACGGCGTATGACCGTATCATCGGCACGCAGTTCGGGGTCAAGGCGGTTGAGCTGGTCAAAGAAGGGAAGTTCGGGAAAATGGTCAGCCTGCGGAACAATCAGATCCAATCGGTCGATCTTGAGGAAGCGGTCCGCGCGCGTAAGACGATCGACCTGGAACTCTACGCAATGGCGCAGGTCTTTTTCGCGTAAGGCATTCTATGTACTTATTTTCTCTAAATTTATTCAGATGTAATAAGTACTTATCCCAATCTCATCTATGATTTTGGAAAAATAAGGAAAATTGGGATGAAAGACAGAATTCGGGAAATTTTTACCGAGTCGGTTAAGGTCAAGGAAGCGGCGCTTAAAAATAATTTAGACTCCATCGCACAAGCTATTAATGACATTACCTCGGCATTTAAGCAAAGCGGCAAGGTCTTGTTCTTCGGCAACGGCGGATCGGCAGCGGACAGCCAGCACATTGCCGCTGAGTTCATCGGACGCTTCCAGAAGGAAAGAAAATCTCTGCCGGCGATCGCCTTGACGACGGACACGTCGATCTTGACGTCGTTGGGAAATGATTACGGTTTTGACATTGTCTTTGCCCGTCAGATCGAGGGCCTGGGGCAAAAAGGGGATATCGCTTTCGGGATATCGACGAGCGGCCGTTCCAGGAATGTCATTGCCGGCCTTAAAGCAGCCAGGAAACTGGGATTGAAAACAATTTCTCTGACCGGCTGTGGCGGAGGAGAAGTGGCTGCCTTAAGCGATATTAAATTGATCGTGCCTTCCGATGTCACCGCCCGGATCCAGGAATCCCATATCTGTATCGCCCATACGATCTGTGAACTTGTTGAGAAAAATTTTACCGGCGCTTGATTTTTTAGGCCGTAGGCAGCCGTGAATACAAAAAATAAAATTGTCAGTCTGCAGAATTTAAAGAAGATTGCTGCCCGGTCACGTCGCAAAGGATTAAAAATAGCCTTTACCAACGGATGTTTTGATATCCTGCATTCCGGGCATGTGAGTTACCTTGAGGCGGCCAAAAGAGATGGCCGTCTTCTTATTGTAGGGCTCAACAGCGATGCTTCGGTCAGAAGGATCAAGGGGCGTGAGCGTCCGATCGTGCCGCAGAAACATCGCGCCGGCGTTATGGCCGCGTTAGGTTGCGTTGATTACATTGTCATTTTTAGTGAAGACACCCCGCAGAAGACCATCGAGGCGTTACAGCCGGATATTTTGATCAAGGGCGCCGATTGGAAAGGGCAATATGTCGCCGGCCAGGATGCGGTCGAGGCGCGCGGCGGAAAAGTGGAATTTATTAAGTATTTGCCCGGTTTCTCAACGACCAATATCATTGAGAGTATTTTCAAAAAGTGCCAAACGCTAGACAAGAAATAGCGCGGATCGTCGACGCGAATTTCAACCGGGCCAAGGAAGGTTTGCGGGTGTGCGAGGATGTCTGCCGGTTTGTCCTTGATGAAACGAAGCTCACCAAAGAGTTCAAAAAGTTGCGTCATCAGCTGACGTCGTCGGTCGGCTCTTTGAAAATATTGAAACTCCTGGAGGCCCGGGATATCGGCGGCGATGTCGGGCGTTCAAGCAGCCGCTCGGAATTAAAACGGACCAGCGTCAAAGATATTTTTTATGCCAATGCCCAGCGGGTCAAGGAATCCGTCAGGGTATTAGAAGAGATGTCAAAGCTGGTGAGCATTTCGGCCGCAACCCAATTGAAAAAGATCCGGTATCAAATGTATGCGCTTGAAAAAGAATTCCTTAAAAGAATGTAAGCTGTACCTGATCCTTGACACAGATGTTTGTGATTACCGAAGGCTCTTGACCGTTTTGAAAAAAGCGGTTCATTCCGGCGTCGATATCGTCCAGCTGCGGGATAAAAGGGGACAGGCCCGGGACATTTTGGAATTTTCCACGGCCGCACTCAGGATCACGAAACATAAAGTTCCGTATATCGTGAATGACCGGATCGATCTGGCTTTAGCCGGCGGTGCCGACGGTGTGCACATGGGGCAGACGGATATTCCGCTTTCCTTGGCGAGAATATTGACCGGAAAGAAATTCATTATCGGGGCTTCGTGTCAGAACTGGGCGCAAGCGGTTCAAGCCGAAAGGGAAGGCGCGGATTATATCGGGTTCGGGTCGGTTTTTAAAACGTTGACCAAACCTGAGCGCGATTCGATGGATTTGAAAGTTCTTAAAAATGTTCTTCACAAGATTGGAATTCCCGTTTTCCCGATTGGAGGGATTACTTCCGCTAATGTAGGGCGTTTGACTTCTTTGGGGGCCGAAAGAATCGCGGTGTGCCGGGATATTTGCTTGGCGAAGGATGCGGCGGGAGCGGTCAGGGATATCCGACGACAACTGGAAAGACAGATTTGAATGCAGTTATTGGTCTTTTCCAAATCAATGATTTAGATGTAACCAATATTAAGACCTTTTCTTTTCTGAAGATAGAAGACCTAATATTGACTACCTCAATATTTTAATGAAGAAAAGGTCAATAAACGCGAGGGTAATTCAATGGTAGAATTTCAGCTTCCCAAGCTGAGTGCGCGGGTTCGATTCCCGTCCCTCGCTCCAAAATTATTACTTCTGCCTCTCTTGGGGATGGTATGGGGATGCGCGGCAACGACGACGGAATTTCCGAAAGCAGATACCGCTGCCGCGACACAGCAGGCGTCGCGGGGGAAAGGCGTTTATCATAAGGTGCACAAAGGGGAAACCCTTTGGCGGATCGCGCAGGTTTATAATGTCAGTATCGATGAGATCATAAAGATCAACCGCATCCCCAATGTCGCCAAGGTCGAGGAGAATCAGCTGGTGTTCATCCCCGGCGCGGAGACGGTCAAAGAGATCCCTGCCGACAAGGATGATCTCAATAAGAATGAATTTATGTGGCCGGTTAAAGGAAAAGTTCTTTCGTATTTCGGGGAGCGCCGGGGTTCGCAGTTTAGCCGAGGGATAGCCATTCAGGCAAATGCCGGGGATGCCGTGCATGCCTCCCGATCCGGCGAAGTGGTTTTTGCCGATTTTTTGAGCGGCTATGGACATACGGTCATTATTGACCACCAGGATGGATATTCGTCGGTGTACGCGGATAACGCCTCGCTGACGGTCAAGCTGGGCGAGCCGGTCGCGAAGAATGACCCCATCGCTCACGTCGGAAAAAGGGACGAATCCGTAGCATTGCATTTTGAGATCCGGAAACATTCGGTCGCAGATAATCCTTTGTATTATCTGCCTTGATGAGGTAGTTTTTTATGCGCGGCAGCAGATATTGGGATGATAAATTTTTTGGGCGCAAACCTATTTTGGATTTGCTTAAGAAGCGCCTCTTAGGTCTCAAGGAAGGTTACCGCCAGAACATCGCGATCCTCGGCGGGCATTATTTGGGAAAGACCACGATTCTGAACAAATTCCTCGCCGATCTCGATGATAAAGATATCGTGGAAGTTTATCTGGACCTCGGCTATAAAGATTTCCGCCAATTCTTCCTGAAATACGCCGGCACGATTCTGCATAACTATTCCCGGGGCGAACACCTGCCGCTTCACGATGATATCAATCTTCTGCTCGCCAGTGTTAAATCCCGTTTGCCGCAAACCTCCAAGGTCATCCAGAAGATCCAGGCCGATGTTGAAGCGAACCGCCTTTCCGACGCCTGCCAGTCGCTGATGAAACTGCCGGAGATCTTTACCTTTGAAGCGAACAAGTTCTGCCTCTTTATCTTTGACGAATTTCACAAGATGGAGGACTTAGGAGTCGAGAATATCTTTCAGCAATTCGGCACCAGCCTCATGACCCAGCGGCGGTGTTTGTATGTCGTGACCAGTTCCTGCGCCGAGAAGGCCAAGGCCGTTCTTTCCGAGAAGCTTTCCCTTTTGTTCGGCAACTTCGAGATCGTTTCCATCGGGCCGTTCGACCTGAAGACCAGCCAGGAATTTATCGCGAGCCGCCTCGAAGACATCCAGATCGGTGTTCCGCTCAAGGATTTTTTGATCGATTTTACCGGCGGGCACCCGCTGTACCTCCAGCAGATCCTTAAAGAGATACGGTATTTGGCTGCGGTGCATAAACAGCAGGAAGTTTTTGCCCCGATTTTGGTGCAGGCGATAGAGAATACTATTTTTGATCCGTGGGGCGTGTTGAGCCGTCACTTTGAACTGCTCGTTGACAACCTTTCATCCGGGAAAGGAAATAATGCCGCGTCGCCGATCCTGATCGCCCTGGCTAACGGTAAACTTAAACTGTCGGACCTGACGAAATCATTAGCGGTTAAACAGACTCTTATTTCCCAGAAGGCCGCCCGGCTCCTGGCAGAGGGTGTTATCGCCAAGAACGGGAATTTTTATTACCTGGAAGACAAACTCCTGCGGTATTGGTTGAAATATGTTCTGGAGCGCCGTCTCACGGCGGTCAGCATTTCTGCGGAACGTCAGCGCAAGGCCTTTGCCGAAGACCTGGAAAAACTGATCGAAACTTTTCTAACAAATGCGCAGAAGGATCTGGCGTCCAGGATCATCGAATTGCTGCGCTGTTTTGATAATGAATCGGTCAGCGTTAACGGCCGCAAATATAAGTTGCCGACCTTTAACAAGATCACAACCGTCAAATTTGATGCTGAGGAAGATGGAAGGCTGGACGCGATCAAGGCTTTTTCGGCTCAGGGGCAGTGGTTCGTATTATTTAAAAAGGATAAATTTGCCGAGAGCGATGTGAGCGCGTTCGTCGCTCAGACCCGTAAGCTGCCCAATAAGCCGTCGGGGTGCATTATCATCTCTTTATCGGACTTGGATGAAAATACCCGAGTGAAGGCTTTGCAGGAGCGGATGTGGATCTGGAATGAGAATGAATTGAATGCCCTTTTGAATTTTTTTGATCAGCCGTATATCGTGATCGACGACGACCGGCGCAGTGCTAAGGCCGTTTAGCTGAAGGAAAAGCGGGATGAAGATAGGCATTGTTTCCGATACTCATTCGCGCGCATTGCCCAAAGAGATGCTGATCGAGCTCGCGAAAATGGATCTGATCATCCACGCCGGAGATTTTTGTTCTTTAAAAGATTATCAGGCTTTCACAAAATTGAAAGAGACAAAGGCGGTCTGGGGAAACATGGACGAGCCGGAGCTGAGAAAGGCCCTGCCCCGGAAAGAGATTTTCGAATATGCAGGGGTCACGATCGGGCTTTTTCACGGGGAAGGTGCCCCGCAGAAATTGATGGATGTGCTTCAGAAGGAATTTGAAAATGATAAGGTGGATGTGATCATATTCGGGCATTCGCATCAGCCGTTAAATCAAAAGATAAACGGGGTTTTATATTTCAATCCCGGCAGCCCGAACGATACGATTTTTTCGCCGTACTGTTCTTTCGGCGTTCTGGATATCAATAAAGGGGAAGTTAACGCGAAAATCGTTAAATTGGGGTCATGATGGATAAACTCTGGGCTCCCTGGCGGGTCAAGTACGTTACCAAAATCCTTTCGAAAAGCAAAAAGTGCGTTTTCTGCAAGATCCTTTCTGGGAAAAACGACCGCAAGAACTTCATTTTTCTGCGCACCCAATATTCTTTTGCCGTCCTTAACATTTACCCCTACAACAACGGACATGTCCTGGTGATGCCGTATCGGCATGTGAATGATATTGCGAAATTGACACAAGACGAAATGATGGACCTGATGAATTTGGTAAATCGGACAAAAAAACTTTTGGAAAAGGTCATGAAGCCAAAAGGTTTTAACATCGGGGTAAATATTGGGCGGGCGGCGGGGGCCGGTTTCCCGGGACACGTGCACATTCATATCGTCCCGCGCTGGCTCGGAGATGTGAATTTTATGCCGGTCCTGACCGATACCAAAGTGATCTCACAGTCTTTGAGAGCTTTATGGACACGGCTCATACAGGTCCAGAAATGATCGAACATTATGCGTACCCGAATCGCCATTGAAGAGTTGGAACAACACAGCTTGGCTCCGTATGCGATGCACAGCAGGGATTCCGCCGGAAGGCAATACTCCGAGCCGCATCATGAGCTCCGCACCTGTTACCAGAGGGACCGCGACCGTATCGTGCATTCCCAAGCCTTCCGTAAACTTGAATATAAGACACAGGTTTTTGTGATCTTTGAAGGGGATTATTACCGGACCCGTTTGACGCACACGATCGAAGTGGCGCAAATTGCCCGTACCATCGGACGGAGTTTATCCTTGAACGAAGACCTCATCGAAGCGGTGGCGCTGGCGCATGACTTGGGGCATCCGCCTTTCGGCCACGCCGGAGAAGAGGCCCTCAATAATATTATGAAAAAAGCCGGCCTGCCGGGCTTCAATCATAATAAACGCAGCTTCGAGATCGTGACGAAATTCGAGAAACGTTATCCGCATTTCGACGGACTTAATCTGTCGGCGGAAGTTTTAGTCGGCATTTTAAAGCATCGCACACTATACGATTTCCCCGGGGTGTCCGAGAAATTCGTCAACGAAGAGCCGGCCTTGGAGGCCCAAGTGGTCGATATCGCGGATTCGCTCGCGTATCTTAACCATGACGTTGATGACGGGATCACCTCCGGCTGCATCACGGAAAAGGATCTGACGGAAAGCCTGCTTTGGCAGAACGCGCTCAGGAAAGTCAAGGAAACTCTGAATACCAGCGACCAGGAAATGCTGAAATACCAGATCGTTAAAGAGCTTATCGATCGGCAGGTGAAGGACCTTTTGACGGCGTCATCCGAGCGTTTAAGAAAAGCGGATTTCAAATCATCTCAAGAGGTGAAGAAGCATAAGAGCCGGCTGATCGATTTCAGTCCTGAAATGGCTTCTGAGCGGAACCATCTGCAGGAACTTTTGAGCAAGAAATTTTATCATCATTACCGGGTGGAGCGGATGACAACGAAAGCCAGACGGATCATTGACGATCTTTTTGAGGTTTACAAAAACAATCCCAAGCAGCTGCCGTATTCGGTATACCGCCGGGACCAGAGGCATTCCGAAGCGGAGCAGTATGAGGTCATCTGCAACTACATCGCTTCCATGACGGACCGCCACGCGCTGGATGAGCATAAAAGATTTTTTGACCCCTACGAAAAAGTTTAATGACCATGAAGAAAAAGTATTCCTCCGGGCCTCAGCCGAGCAATCGATACCGCATGATCATCTCGGCGGTGCACATGGTTTACCGTCTGGTGAACTCAACGTACAATGTCAAAGAATTGTCGCTGCGTTTAACCCGCCTGTTGTGCCAATTCATTAAAGCTTCCTCAGCGAGTGTTTATATCCTCGATGCCGAAAAGAACCAGATCTTTTTGGCTGCTGTCTTCGACAACAAGATCAATATTTATATCGACAAGAAAAAGGACCTGCATAATATTCCAGTCCGGGAAAGGGAAGTCAGCGGCGGCAAGGCTATTTTTGAAAAGCATTTGATCGGGCTGCCGCTGGTCGCGGATGATAATTTGGGCGCGATCTTTGTCCGGCGTAAATCCGGAGAGCAGCCCTTCACGGATTTTGACCGGGAGATGCTTTCAGTCATCGCCGAGCAGTCGGTGACGGCCATCAAAAATTTGCAGCTGTACGAAGAACAGCAGAAGATGATCTTGGGCAGCATTAAGTTTCTGGGGAAGATCTTTGAGAAGCAGGGACACTTGGCATCGACCCACGCGCCGGTCTATTTCAAGGTCGCGAAATGCATCGCCGAACGGATGCATATGGGCCAGCCGGGGATCAACTCTTTGCATTATGCCAGTATCCTGCATGACGCCGGTGCGATCGATGTCCCGTATGAGATCCTTTCCAAAAGCAGCCGGCTGACTCCGGAGGAATTCAAGGTCATCCGTAACCATCCGGCCAAAAGTGTTGAACTCATTAAACCCGTAGCATTTTTAAAACCGGTCCTCCCGATCATCCTGTATCATCATGAAAAGTATGACGGAACAGGCTATCCGTCGGGATTGAAGAAAGAGCAGATCCCCTTGGGCGCCCGTATCATGGCGGTCGTGGATGCCTTTGAGGCGATGACGCGGGCGCGCCCCTATAAGCAAACCCGTTCTATAACGGAAGCGATCGCGGAACTGAGAAAAAACAGCGGGACCCAGTTCGATCCGGTGATCGTGGACGCTTTTTGTGCCCTCGCGAAGCAAAAAAAATTCAGAAATCTCTTGAGTTTGATCCGACAATAAATCTATAATGATTCAATGTACTTGTTTTCTCTAAATAATATTGGAGGCAAGCCTGCCTGCCGGTAGGCAGGTACTTATCCCAATTTCATCTATCGATAATTGGGATCATTAAGGAAAAATTGGGATGAATACAGAATTTAAAGATTCGCAGTTCGAGCTATTTCCCGGCGAGACAAGAAGTTATTCTCCGCCGCGCCCGCGTTATTTCTGGTCGCAGATCACGTTATCTTTAGAGAACGTAATTGTCGTCAGTATCGTGATCATCCTTCTGATGGTTTTCAGTTTTTCTCTCGGTGTGGAAAAGGGAAAAAGGATCGTCCGCGCGAGCCTTCAGTCCGAGATCTTAAAGGCGAAAGATGTTATTACCAAAGAGATCGAGGACGCGCTGAAAGCGAAGATGTCAACGACGTTGGCCCGCGCCAAACAGGCCCTGCTCCAGGCCAGACAGAACACTGCCGCGGCTTCTTCGGCTGCGGTTTTCGCGCATAATATGCCAGTTTCTCAAGAGCCGCGAAGAGTCCAAACCGAGTTTGTTCCTCAGTCCATTGTTCATCAACCCCCTGTTTTGGTCCCGGTCTCGCAGCCTACTGCTACAGATCCGGACATGTTAAAGAATTTGTATACCATTCAAGTCGCTTCCTTTAAAAAGGAAAAGCTGGCCCAGGACGAAGCCAAGATTTTAAGAGGCAAGGGGCTTGAGATATTTGTCCTTTCGAAAGGCAGTTATTCCATCGTGTGTGCGGGAAAGTTCTCCCAAAAGGCCGAAGCCAGCGCCGCCTTGTCCAAATTGCGCAAGCGATATAAAGATTGCATTGTAAGAAGTTTATAGTATACTGACGTGGATTTTTAGAAAAAGTTAAAGGTGAAAAATGAAAAATTTAAAGTTAGAGTGTCGCGAAGCGACCCATCATTTTTGCATTTTTCGTTTTAAGTTTTGAATTTCAACGAAATGAGGTATTAAAAATGTCTATTCATCCATCCTTAAAAGTCGGCTTGGCAGGCGCCCAGCAAAGGACCGTTTTGTCCCGCATTGAGCGCATCAAAGATTTGATGAAGAAAGAGCTTTGGACGGAAGGCCGCGCTGTAACGGCTTTACCGAAGACAAAGATCGTCAAGATCAAATCCAAGAAGGTTAAGAAGGAAGAAACAGCGGCTGACGGTACGGCAGCTCCAACTGCTGACGGTAAGGCTCCTGCTACTGGTGCGAAAGCTCCTGTTGCCGGTGGGAAGGCTCCTGTTGCCGGTGGGAAGGCTCCTGCTGCTGGTGCCAAAGCTGCTCCTGCGGCCAAGAAGTAAACTTAAGTTGTCCCTAAATTCCCTGTGAGCTTACTCCGTTTTGCTCTAGTATTTTTTTCGACCTTAGCCTGCAGTCCATTTTCTGCCGCAGAAGATTTCCCCTTTTTAGCGGAGATCAATACCGACAGCGTTAATATCCGCGCCGGTCAAAACACCAATTATGAGATCCTGATCCAAGTCGACAAAGCTGCTCAGCTGGTCGTTGTTGATAAGAAATTGGATTGGTACAAGGTCAAACTTCCAGATTCCGCAAAAAGTTATATCAGCACCAAATATGTCAAGATCCTTCATTCCGGGATCGGAGAGGTTTTGGGCAGCAATGTCCACATTCGAGCCGGAACAATGCCCAACTCCAGTTCGCTGGGTAAACTCAATAAAGGCGATAAGATCCGTATTCTGGACAAGGCCAATGATTGGTACATAATAGAATCGGTGGAAGGGACGTATGGCTGGGTGACGGAGAAATTCGTTACGTTTAAGTCAAAAAATATTCCGCCGCCCAAGATCATTGTCCTTCCATCCCCGAAAATTTATCCCCGCGCCGAGAAGAAAGTGGTTCAGCCGCCTCCTCCGCCGGATGAGAAATTGATGACCGTGCAAGGTTCGCTGGAGCTTTCGGAATCCCCCGATGCCGCGGATGGTCAATACTGTGTGATGACCAAGGATTCTACGTACACGTTGGAAGGCGGCCGTGATATCCTGGATCAATTTCTGCATAGCCAAGTCAAGATCGAAGGGGTTTTAGATCAAGCCACGGCCGCCTCGACTTCTCCGGTCATTAAACTCCGCCGGGTCTCATTTATTCTCTAAACAAAGGTTGATAATCCATGATTTCAGGAGATAATTATGACTAAGACAAAGCGCCCCATATGGACGAAATGGCGAGACTTGACAACTGAAAATTTGAATAGCCACTGGTCTCAATCGCCAGGTGTCTATTACATCCGGCTGGTGACTCGACGAGGGGATCCGGTTCCAATACACCGAATCCTTGGCAAAGACCCAAAAGGCATCCTGTATATCGGGATGGCTCGAATCGGGGCTGATGGAGGATTGTGTAACCGCTTGTGGGGTTTCTGGACGGCCTCAACGGGGAAGGACGAAACTCCCCACGGAGCAGGAAGGAAATGGCGGCGTCTATTGTCGAAGCACTTTCCACACTATCACCTTCAGTATTCTTATCGGCAATTGAGTAGAGTAAGGATGTCACAAAAGTTGGAAATAGAGTGTTTGGCGAACTACCAGAAACGCTGGGGAGAATTGCCGTCTCTCAATCGAGCAGGTGTTGAGCATGGAAAATTGGGGATGAAGAGATGAAAAGAATTTTAGTCCTATTCTTATGTGTTGGATTTGTTGGATGTGCCACACTTCAGCCGGCCAAAAATTTTGACCAGATCATCCTTAATGATGTTGACTACACATATGACAGGGGCCGCTCTCTTGCGCAAAAATACAGACCTAATTTAGAAAGAATAGTTTCAGAGATTCGTCAACATTATACACATACACAGCTTGAGTTTCTTGATCCTTTGGAAGGGAAAAAATCAATTGGTGTGTATTTTGGATATGACTTAGACGATCCTACCAAGAAATCCGCCCTAACAATAAATATGTATTCAACCACCCAATACAATACCTTACAAACTGATTATGGTCAGAGAGCAGCTACTGTTTTTCTTCAATTGGGGAGAACTTTATTTAATGTAGCTTATAGCGATAAAGAGATAATGTCAGATGAAGATGTTTATGGAATATCTTTATGTTTGCGTTGGGTAGCGAAAGATTTTGTGAAAGAGGAATACTTCGGCGGCAAGGTGGAGGGCATCTGCATCTATGCGGACAAATCAGTTTGTGGCGATTTTGTTGAGAATAGAATAACAAACCAAGAATTTATGCAAAGGTCGAAGGTCTCTGGATATCAAGGAGGCGTATTCCTTGGGCTAATTGAAGTCGATCTTGGGAAGGCTTTATAGAAAAAATGAATAATGTGCTCTTCAAACTTACCCTTTTTTAGTTTAATTCGGTAATTTTCCGTATCGTATAGGGAGCCCCCCAGAGGGGGGCGGACGGGTACCTCTAAAAGGTCGATGATCCATGATCTCAATTTTAGCACTAGTGTTTATTTTGCTCCCCGCCGTTATTTTGCATGAATATGCGCACGGCTGGGTCGCGTACCGCTGCGGAGACAGGACGGCAAAACTGGCCGGGCGCCTGACGCTCAACCCGTTGAAACATATTGACCCGGTGGGCACGATCATTTTGCCCGGGGTTCTTCTCTTTATGCGGTCGATGGGATATCCGGTATTCATTTTCGGCTGGGCAAAACCTGTTCCGGTCAATTTTATGGCGTTAAATAATCCTAAGCGGGATATGATGCTGGTCGGGCTCGCCGGGCCGGCCATGAATATTTTGCTCGCTCTTTTTTTCAGCATCGTATTCAGAGCGAATTTTATGGAAGACCTGGAGGGGTTCTTTCTCTTGGCGGTCTTTATAAATCTTTTATTGGCAGCTTTTAATCTTCTGCCGATCCCGCCCTTGGACGGGTCGCGTTTAGTCATGGGCTTTTTGCGCGGGTCGTGGCTTAAGGTTTACCGAAGCTTGGAACCTTATGGAATGTTGATTGTTGTTTTGTTACTATATGTGGGAGTTTTGGATGAGGTCGTATTTCCGATGGTTAACTTTTTAGGAAAGATCATGGGAGTGGAATTCTGATGTACTTGCTTTCTCCAAATATTAAATTTAGAGGCAGCAAGTACTTATCCCGATTTCATCTGGTTGAGATTGGGTAAAATTAAGGAAAATCGGGATGTACTTGTTTTCCCCGGATATTTTTAGATGTAACAAGTACTTATCCCGATTTCATCTAGTTGAGATTGGGTAAAATTAAGGAAAATCGGGATGTACTTGTTTTCCCCGGATATTTTTAGATGTAACAAGTACTTATCCCGATTTCATCTAGTTGAGATTGGGTAAAATTAAGGAAAATCGGGATGGCAGTCGTTAACGTAAAATTGAAAGAAAATCCGTACAAAATTATTATCGGTCACGGGATCCTGAAAGACGCTGGAAAAGTTTTGCGCCCGCTCAAGATCGGGGAAGACGCGGTCGTGATCACGAACCCGCTCATTAACCGTCTGCATGGACGCACCTTGGCCGGCGGCCTGAAACGCCGCGGATTCAGCGTGAAATTTTTTGAGGTTCCCGACGGCGAACAGAGCAAATCCGCCTTTGCCGCGGTGGCTTTGCTGAAGAAAATCGCTCAATATGACACCGGAAAAAAGATTTTCATCGTGGCGTTCGGCGGCGGCGTGATCGGCGATCTGGCCGGTTTTGTGGCGGCGATCTATAAAAGAGGAATTCCTTATGTGCAGGTGCCGACGACGCTTTTAGCGCAGGTGGATCCAGCGATCGGCGGTAAAGCCGCGATCGATCTGGAAGCGGGGAAAAATCTGGTCGGGGCTTTTCATCAACCGAAGGTTGTTTACAGCGATGTGAAGGTCTTGACGACGCTGAATGACCGTCAGTACCGCAACGGTTTTGCCGAGATCATTAAATACGGGATGATCCGCGATAAAAAATTATTTGAATTTATAAGCCGTAATACCAAAAAACTTTTAGCCCGCGATCTGAGCGCTTTGACCCGGGTGGTCGTGCGCTGCAGCCGGATCAAGGCGGATGTGGTCGGCGCGGATGAAAAGGAAACAAAAGGCATCCGGACGATATTGAATTTCGGCCACACGGCCGGACACGCGATCGAGGCGGCGAGCCGTTTTAAATGCTTCCACGGTGAGGCGGTGGCGCTGGGGATGGCGATCGCGTCGGAAATTTCGCACCAAAAGGGGATGCTGCGTTTGAATGATCAGCTCCGTCTGCAGGGATTGCTCGGCGCCTTCGGGCTTATGGATAAAAAAAACGTTCCTCTGAGAAAATTAAATGTGGATCAGATCATCCGTCTGATGGCGCGCGACAAAAAATTTCAGGGAAAGAAAAACCGTTTTGTTTTAGCCGGCCGTATAGGGCAAGTGAAAGTTGTCGAAGGGGTTCCGGAAAAAATAATCCGCGCGGCGCTCAATAAGTGGCTGAAGCGGTAACCTACTTTTGGACCTTCAAGACCTTCGTCTGCTCACCGTTTTTAATTTCCACCTGATCCAGTGAAATAGCCGTGATCGTCCATCCGTCCACCGTGTCGCCGATCTCATAAATATTGTTATTGATCAAAGCGACCTGATGATCTCCCATGGATACGATCCCGTTGGCGATCAAGACTCCCGGAGGCGGCGGGGGAGGCGGGTTGTTCTTTTTTTCGGTTTTAGTGATCTCTTTGATGGACTCAGGGATCGGGATCGATTCAACGGCTTTACTGATCTCCCGTTTAAGGTCTTGGGGCTTGATCGAATTTTTCTTTTTACCGGAGAGAACCGGAAAGTTCATATAAGCGATCAGGCCGGCGGCTCCCAATATCAGGAGGCTCAGGATGATGCTGAAGAAAATCTTTGCCGGGTTTTCAGGCGTTTTATCCGATTCTGTTTTGACCAAATTCTTTTTTAGCTCTTTTTTTCTTTTAGGATCGGCAACGTCCGGCGGAGGCGGGACATTGACCGGTTTTTCTTTGACCGGGATAAATTTGGACATATCCGGAACGTTCGGCGGCTGGGGCGGCTTGGGAGTATTTTCATTCGCCGGAGGATTGGGCAGTTGATCTTGGGCCGGGGGAGCGGGCGGTTGATTATTCTGGAGATTATCCTGAGTTTTCTTTAAAGCGTCATTGATGATGCTCATCGGCTCCTCCGCAGAGCTGTGGTTAAGTTTTAAAAGATTTAAAAATATTATAAATTGAAATTATAAATAGTCTATCGAATTCCTGTTTCTCTTGAGCACTTGTGGATGATGGCTTCGTCGATCGTGAAGGTGCCGGAAACGAACCCGGCTAACAGGGCGCGGTCGCAGAGGATATTGATCAGCCGCGGCGTTCCTTGAGAGTGGGTATAAATGGTCTCGAGTGCTTTGGGCGTGAAGTGAGCTTTGTGTTTTGATTTACCGTTTGAGGAAGCTACCGTGAGCCTGTGTTGAACATAGGAATCAAGGTCTGTTTTTTCCAGCGGCAGAAGGTGGTAACGCACGCTGACGCGCTGATAAAGCTGACGCAGGGAAGGAAGTTTGAGCTTATCGATCAACTCCGGCTGTCCGACCAAAATGATCTGCAGGAGCTTTGCCTTTTCGGTTTCAAGGTTGGACAGGAGACGGATCTGTTCCAATTGGGAAACTTTCAAATTTTGCGCTTCATCAATGATGATGACCACGTTATTGCCTTTGCCGGATTCTTCCAGAAGAAATTTGTTCAGCGCCTTGACCAAGGTGAGTTTGTTCCTGGCCTCGGTCTTGATGTCAAAGTCGTCCAAAATTATTTGCAGCAGTTGGATTTCCGAAAAACTGGGGTTAAGGATAATGGCGGTCTTGGTGTTCTGGTCTAAGGTGTTCAGGATAGCCCGGCAGAGGGTCGTTTTTCCGGTGCCGATCTCTCCGGTGACGACAATAATGCCTTTGCGCTCTTTAATGCCGTATACGAGGTGAGAAAGTGCTTCCGTATGCCGGGCGCTGGAGAAAAAGAAGGCGGGGTCAGCCGTAACGTTAAAGGGATTTTCACGAAGGTTATAGAATTTCTCATACATGCAACAGAATTATAGCACTTACGCCTGATCCGGTAAAGGGCAAGAGAGAAGAAAAAATAATTGTCAGCTTTAGACTATGTGTTATACTTAAATCATTCATTATTCAGGGAGAAGCAATGGTTGTCACTCAAGAAAAAAGACGTTTCGCGCGAGTTTCCTTCCGGGAGCCGGTCCAGTTCAAGGCCGCCAAAGATACTGTGTTTTCCGGCAGCTTGGCCTATGATATCAGCGAGGAAGGATTAAGGTTTCAAACCGACAATTTCATTCCGCTCAACGAATCGCTTATGCTGGAATTAAAACTGGACATTGAAAAAAGCTTAAGCCTTCACGGCAAAGTCATCTGGGTGCAGATGGTCCCTCATTCAGACCGTTATCAGATCGGGGTTAAGTTTGATGACAGCAGGGAACTGTACAGCGCCAAGCAGGGCATCCATCAGTTCATCGCCGCCCGCCAATCTATTTATTGACCAATAATCGAAAATCTATTGAATATTACCGGAGTGAAAGGAGCAGTATAAGTCATGGCTGAACAAACCGCGGCACCAACAACAGAATCATTGAAGAATTGTTTTGGATGTAAGAAACCTATGAAACGGGTCCAGAAGTATTACCGGAACGGGCATTATTTCTGCAACAAGAATTGCTGGAAGACAAGTGTCCAGGAGACCGACGCCCCTAAAGAAGGGCAGAAATGAGACGCTGTCGATGAGTTCTTCCCACGAACGCCGAATACATCCGAGATTAGAAGATAATATCCCGCTCAAGATCTCAAGCGAAGATGAGGATCTTGTCACGCAGAGTTATAATCTGAGCCGGACAGGAGTTTACTGCCGCATCAGTAAATATATCGCGCCGATGACGAAGCTCAAAATCCATCTGCTTCTGCCTTTGAAGAAAAGCGGGAAGACCGTTACGAAAAAGATCTCCTGCCAGGGCGTTATCGTCAGGACCGAGGCGGTCACCGGCCAAGAGCATTACAACGCGGCGATATTTTTCAGCGATATCCAGCACAAAGATGCCGATCATATCAGCGATTTTATCCACGAGGAATTGGACCGGACAAAAAGCGGAATCGCACCGAAATAAGGATCAAGCCCCGCCTATGGCGGGGCAGGGAGATTATATACCATGGAAAATGCCATTAATGTCAGTGTGACCCCGTTGCAGGCCCTTTTAGCTTTGGCCTTTCAGCTCTGGATCGTGGTTTTCCCGATCATCATTATCAAGAAATTGAATTTTTTGGCCGCTTTGCTGCAGGAGCAGGCCGGCGCGCAGAGCGAATCCTCATCTTAAACTGAAGTATTTTTTATGTCCGAAGAGACTCTCCCTCCCGCAAGGTTCGTCCCGATTCTTTACAAAGATGACTGTTATCTGGTGGTTGATAAACCCGCCGGTCTTCTCGTTGTCCCGACCCCTCAAAAAGAAAAAAATACCCTTACCGATATTGTCAACGCCCAATGCCGGACTCCGCAGGAAGAGAGGATCTATCCCTGTCACCGGCTGGACCGGGAGACGTCAGGAGTTATCATTTACGCGAAGGGGACACGAAATCAGGAATTGCTGATGGAACAGTTCAAGCATGGCCGCGTCAGCAAGAAGTACATCGCGTTTGTTCAGGGAAAATTAAAGAACCCCGCCGGCGAGATCAAAAGTTATATCCGCGACCGTGAACAGGAAAGGTTTCAGAAGAACGCTCCGGCAAAATTCGCGGTCACGCGTTATAAAGTTCTTGAAGTTCGAAGACGTTTTAGTATAGTAGAGGTTAATCCGGTGACCGGACGGACGAATCAGATCAGGATTCATTTCAGCGAGATGCATCATCCGCTGGTCGGCGAGCGCAAATACACGTTCGGCAAAGATTTTGAACTGAAATTCCGCCGGACGGCCCTGCATGCGGCGGAAGTAGAATTTACCAACCCGGTTTCGAGAAAAAAGATTTCGGTAGCATCGCCGCTGCCGGAAGATATGGAAAAATTTTTGGAGAGTACGTATTAAGGTTAACACCCACCCCCGGGGGGGGGGGGGGGGGGGGGGGGCCCCCCCCGCCCCCCCCCGGGGGGGGGGGGTTGGGGGGGTTTTTGTTTT
>CAYING010000017.1:0-6779 GCA_964364715.1 uncultured Planctomycetales bacterium | reverse complement strand
TTACCCATGTTTTATTTTTCAACCCCCCCCCGGGGTTGGCGCGGGGGTTTAACCCCCCGGGCTACCACCCCGGGGGTGGGGAAAATAGGAGGTTATTTTGGATACAGTACAGATCAAAGGTCAATCGCTCAATAAACTGTCCGAGATCTGCCATTCGATCGCCAAAGAAAAAGGCTTCTGGGACAAGGAACGCAATATCGGGGAAGCGCTGATGCTCATCGTCACTGAGCTGGCCGAAGCTATGGAAGCCCACCGCAAACAGGATCAGGAAAATTTCAAGGAAGAGCTCGCTGATGCCTTTATCCGCCTTCTGGACTTGTGCGGCGGGTTGAAGATTGATATGGAAGAAGAGATCGAGAAGAAATCGCACAAGAACAAGAATCGTCCTTATAAACACGGCAAAGTTTGTTAAGCAAATATGCGTAAGACTTTTATAGGAATTGTCAGTATTGTCTTCTTATCCGGTTGTGTGGCCGCCATCCTGCCGCAGTACTTGAGCGACAAACATCCGTATAAAAAAGAATTCTTTTCGGATTACGCTGAGTCGGTCGAAGCGGTGAAAACGGCTTTAGCCGAGTTGGGCTGGACGATCGCGGGCGAGGGGAACCTTGATGTTTACGAGCGCGCCGTCACGCCAAATGATAAAAGCGTTATTATCTTTTCCGAGATCCGTCAAACCCCGATGTTCCTTGGGTCAAGATATGCCAAGTTAAACGTGATCGTGCGCGGGATCCAAAACAAAACCGAGATCGAGATCCGCTATGTCACGGTGACTTCGCTCCCGTTCCGTAATATTCAGACTTATAAGAATGACGCAACGGCCCAGCGGATCTTTGAACATATCGAAAAGCATTTGAAAGCAGCATCCTCCTATTGACCAATAATTGGTCCTTCCTCCTATGGACAAATTCATCCTTGAAAGCAAATTCCGCCCGGTCACGGAACAATTAAGATCTGTCGACACGCTCGTCGAAAATATCAACAAGGGCGACATATCCCAAACCCTTTTAGGCGTCACCGGCAGCGGAAAAACTTTCACCCTGGCGAATGTTATCGCCCAGATCAATCGCCCCACACTTGTCATTTCGCACAATAAAACCCTTGCCGCCCAGCTGTACAGCGAATTCAAAGAATTCTTCCCGCATAACGCGGTCGAATATTTCGTCAGCTATTATGATTATTATCAACCGGAAGCCTACGTTCCGCAGACCGATGTTTATATTGAAAAGGACGCCTCGGTCAACGACCGGCTGGATCAGCTGCGTTTATCGTCGACCACATCGCTGATGTCCCGGCGCGATGTCATCATTGTCGCGAGTGTTTCCTGTATTTATAATTTAGGTTCGCCGAACGAGTACAAGGAGTATCTGGTCTATCTGGAGCGCGGACAGACTATCGAGCGGGACGAGGTTTTAAAGAAATTGATCGATATCCAATATGAGCGCAATGATTATGAATTTTCCCGCGGGAAGATCCGCGTGCGCGGCGATGTCGTGGAAATTTTTCCGGCATATCGTCAAGACGCATACCGCATTGAATTTTTTGGAGACGAGATCGAGAAGATCTATCAGATCGACCCGTTGACCGCGGACAAAAAACAGGAATTGGATAAGGCCGCCATTTATCCGGCGAAACATTTCGTCATTTCCAGGCCGCAGATCGAGGAATCGATCGGCGAGATCGAAAGAGAATTGGAAGAACGCCTCACGCAGTTTAATGCCCAGGGGAAATTGCTCGAGGCGCAGCGTCTTCAATCGAGGACAAAATTCGATATGGAAATGCTCCGCGAAATGGGCTATTGCCATGGAATTGAAAATTATTCGCGCACATTGTCCCGTCGTCCGCCGGGCAGCCGGCCGTTTTGCCTGGTGGATTATTTCCCGGAAGATTTTGTGACCTTGATCGACGAGTCGCACGTGACCGTGCCGCAACTGGGCGGGATGTACGAAGGCGATAAGGCGCGCAAAACAACGTTGGTGGAACATGGATTCCGCCTGCCGTCCTGCCTAGACAACCGGCCTTTGAAATTCAGCGAATTTATGAGCATTATCAAACAGCGGATCTATGTTTCCGCAACCCCCGGCCCCTATGAAAAAAAAGAATGCGGCGGCAAGATCATCGAACAGATTATCCGTCCGACGGGGATTGTGGATCCGCCGATCGAAGTCCGTTCGACAAAAGGACAGATCCAGGACATTATCAAGGAAACGCAGAAGCGCGCCGAAAAGAACGAGCGTGTCCTCATTACGACCTTGACCAAAAAAATGTCGGAAGATCTGACCGAATATTTGGAAGAAAACGGCCTCAAAGTTAAATATCTCCATTCCGATATTGAAACGATCGACCGGGCCAAGATTTTAAAAGAACTGCGGATGAAGAAATTTGACTGCCTGGTCGGCGTGAATCTTTTGCGCGAAGGGTTGGATTTGCCGGAAGTTTCCTTGGTCGCGATCTTTGACGCGGATAAGGAAGGATTTTTAAGGTCCCAAACATCGCTCATTCAGACCTCGGGCCGCGCCGCGCGCAATATTAACGGTATGGTGATTATGTACGCGGATTCGATCAGTGCGGCCATGAAAGCCACGATCAGCGAATGCGAACGCCGGCGGAAAATTCAGATCGCGTTTAATAAAGAACACAACATTACCCCGACGACGATCATCAAGGCTATCCGCGAAGGCGGCATCGAAGATTTGGCTGAGGAAAAGGCGGAAGATATGGTTATGGAATTCGCCGGCCAGAGCGCCGAGGAGTATGCTTTTGCGACCATGCTGACTGAACTGGAACGGGGAATGGAAACGGCGGCGCGGAATTTACAATTTGAGAAAGCGGCCAAGATCCGTGATAAGATACATGAATTAAGAAAAACTAATAAGTTGGTGACTCGTGCCCAGTGACCAGTGACTAGTCACGAGTCACGAGCCACTGGTCACTTGACAAAAAAATCAAAATGATCCTAGCCGTCGACATAGGAAATACAACCATCCATTTGGGCATGATGAAGGGAACGCGGGTGGTGAAGCGTTTTATTCTGGAAAACCACCCCAATCCGCAGATCCTTTCAAAACAGCTGTCCGTCATTTTACGGAAAATGAAGTCTTCCAAAATTTCCCGCGCGGCCATCTGCAGCGTTGTCCCTGGCAAGACGAAAAATGTTGAGGCAGCTGTTAAAAAAGTTTTGGGGCTTAAATCCGTGGTCATTGGCCGCGACCTGATCGTTCCGCTGACGAATCGTTATCGAAATCCCAAACAGGTCGGGCAAGACCGTTTGGTCGGTGCCTATGCCGCTTTAAAAATGTACGGCGCTCCGGCGATCGTGATCGATTTCGGGACCGCGATCACGTTTGATGTGGTCTCGGCAAAGAAAGAATATTTAGGCGGGATCATTGTTCCCGGGATCAGGTTGTCAGCAGAATCATTATTTCACAAAACCGCGCTTTTGCCGCGGATCAAAATTCAATGTCCGCGCTCGTTAATCGGCCGCGACACCCAGGAAAGTATTTTAAGCGGCCTGTTTTACGGCTACGGGGCCTTGAGTTCTGGCTTGATAGAACGGATCGCAAAATCGATCAAAGGAAAACCGAAAGTGATCATCACCGGCGGCCACCTCAAACTGGTCGAGCGTTTCATCTCCCGTCAGGTTCACGTCGTTGACCCTGACCTTGTTTTCCACGGATTGGCGCTCCTGGTTAACAGATAAAACCTCAAGCAAACGCTTTCCTCATATCCTCTTTTGTCCCTCTCGCTGCATAGCCCGTCATATATTAATATGTTATACTTTATCGTTTTTAATAGTAGTACTCCTTATAGGTAGAGCTATGAAAAAGACACTTCCATACCGTATTTTTTGCGCCTTGCTTAGCATGGTAATGGCTATTAACTTCGCCATTCCGGTTCAAGCCCAGGGTGTACTATCGGGACAGACCGGTATTCTCAATTTACCGATCCCGGGTTCTGTCGTCCCGCTCACCGGTAATTTTGCTCCCGCGATCATCAAGGGGGTCAATATTCACCCCGATAATCCATTTCAATTTGATTTTATTATTGACAAGGGCGATTCCCGCCTCGAGGGAGAAGCCTTTCGTACCGAAGCGAATAAACTGGTCAAATATTTTTTGGCCTCGCTGACCGTCCCGGAAAAAGAAATGTGGGTGAACCTGTCGCCCTATGAAAAGAACCGAATCATCCCGGACACTTTCGGTACAACGGAAATGGGACGGGACTTGCTGGCCCAGGATTATCTCTTGAAACAGCTCATGGCCTCGCTGATGAATCCTGAGGCGGACTTAGGCGGTGAATTCTGGAAAAGGGTTTATGCCAAGGTCCAGGAAAAATTTGGTACGACCGATATTCCGATTAACACGTTTAACAAAATATGGATCGTCCCCGAGGAAGCGGTTGTCTATGAACATGAAAAAGGCGCATTTATTGTGAAGAGCCACCTGAAAGTCATGCTTGAAGAAGATTACCTTGCCCTTGAGGCTAATAAGAATTCAATTGATCACGGTCTGGGCGATGTCAGAAAAGAAGATTTAAAAATTATCAGCGGTGTTCAGTCCCAAATCATTAAAGACTTGTTGATCCCCGAGATAGAAAAAGAGGTGAACGAGGGCAAGACCTTCGCTAATCTTCGGCAGATTTATAATTCGGTCATCTTGGCGAACTGGTATAAACAGGCTGTTAAAGAAAGTCTTCTGGGACAAGTCTACGTTGATCAAAAGAAGATCAAGGGCATAGAGGTCGATGACAAAAGCATTAATGAAAAGATCTTTAATCAATATGTCGAGTCGTTTAAAAAGGGCGTTTATAATTTTATTAAAGAAGATTACGACGCGGAGATGCAAGAGGATGTCCCCAGAAAATATTTTTCCGGCGGGGCAAATCTGGCGACCGGAAAAGTGGGGATTGTTAACGATTGGGAAAGGAAAGGTTTTTCAGAAGCAGGAAAGGATCTTCAAAATGTCAGGGTTGATTTGGCAATGCTGTCGAGTGACACTGTCCTGGCGGCTGCGGAGCAGGTGGCTAATGGATTAGCAGTAATGCCTATAGACAGTTCATCAATTTTTAGCTGGTTAATTCCGGCTGTGACCATCGGGGCGTTGGGTATTTGGAGTGCTGTGAGGACACGAAAGAAAATGATGATCGAGCAGTTAACCTTCCGCAGCGACGCGATGCCCGAGGGAGTTAAGGTCAAACTTTTGACTTCGATCAGGGATAAGAAAGTGTTAGCCGATATCGCACAGCGTACACACAATAAGGAGATTCGGCAAAGAGTGATGCAGGTACTGGTAGGATTAAAAGCAGAAACTCAAATCAGGGATTTTTTGATAGGTCATGATGAGGGACGCCTAAGGCAACTGGAAATAGAGAGAGATAAAGTAACAGAAGTTTTGATAGGATTGAGGAAAGATATAAAACGCGTTGAGAAACGCAAGGAGATGGCACGTTCGCGAGATCCAAGGCTTGAACCAGCCGGCCCCCCAAGAGAGTTTCGTTCTTGGGATGATTTTATAAAATGGGGGGACTCTATACAAAGAAACGAAAACGTCTCGGCTTCACAAGAGCAGGAAATATTGCAGGCCATAAATGAGGCAACCGATCTTTATGAACAATCGATGGAGGGGCTAAAAAGTTTAAAGGCTGTTGAGGTTTTGAAAGAGTTGGCAAGGTTGGCAAGGGACGACGTGGAAATCAGCAGAGATGACCTTTCAAGGGACGCGGTAAAAGCATTGGTTTCGTTAGGGGCAGTTGATGCGTTAAAAGAGCTTGCTGTGGATTCCAAAGTTTCTGAAAAGATTGGTCAATATGTCGTTGCGTCATTAGGAGGAATTGGGTCACCGGAAGCAGCGCTGGCATTGGTGGAGCTTTTTAAAACTCCCAACAAAGATGAGCGCATAGCTGGCCGTGCCATAACCGCTATTGGCGATCTTTTATACTCGGGTTCCGTGCCTGAGTTTGCGGTCATCAAAGACGATCCTGACAGAGAATTAAAATTGTATTGGAACAATTTTGTCGGATTCAGAAAAGCGCCGGAGCATTACTCAAGAATGCTTGTGCTTATTCGTTTCTTAAGAGATACGATCAAGACTCCGGATGATCTTGGAAAATATCGGGATGATTTGATGGATATTGTCGGATTGACCAGAGGCGTTGAAGCAGTAACTCTAGAGTCGATATATAATCTTGGGTCTTTAATTCGATCTTTTCCATCTGCCTTAAGCAAGTTTATTAAGCCGGTGGTCTTCAACCAGACTGTTGGATCTTTCCTGGTTTTTGAACAAGTCAAGCAGCTTCAAAAGTTGAGCGTTATATATTTACAGGGAGACCTTGATTTTTTATTAGATTTGATCCGTAAACAGGGCGTTAAGGCAGCAGATGTTCTTGAAAATTTTATTGTCCCAGGGGTTGAAAGAAGAATTATACCAAAGTCGGATTTTGCGTCACAGGTAACTGGCATACCAGGGCCCATTTCAGGGGAAAGGCAAGCTTTGACAACGTATTTCAGCCAAGAAAGAGCCTACCCTATTATCGAAGTCTATGATGCTTATAAAAATGATCCTGCCAAACTTGAGGAGCTGACCAAAAAATGCCGGGATATTCATCAAGCCTTACTGTCCGGTGATGTTCGGGAATATCAGTCCGATCCGCTTTTTCCGGCGATGCAAATGTATGTATTCCCGCCGGAAGTTACCGCTCGACGTGATATGTACGGCCAGATCACAGATCGACGGGAAGACCGAAATCAGGATACCGAAATTATTCCTGCTGAGTTAAGGATG
>CAYING010000016.1:0-26702 GCA_964364715.1 uncultured Planctomycetales bacterium | reverse complement strand
GTATAAGTATAAACCTCCTGAGGACAAGAAGACGGAAGTTTATGAATTCGGCCTTACCGTTATTGATATCGATACTCCCATTTTTCAGGAACAGGGTCAGTATGCCTTTAATCTCCAGCTGCCGATTTTGGGTCTGAAATTTGCCGGGTATTTTAAAAGGACGGTCCGCGGAAAATATTTCGATATTATGGAGACGATTAACAAGCGCGGCGTGTTACTGGCCGATCATCAGCAGAAATATATGCCGCTGCAGCTGAACCTCCGGACCGAAAAAACAGTTTTTGCCGTTCAAGAATCGATTCAATTCCAGGTGGAATTAAAGAATACTAGTAAAAAAAATATGTGGGTCAAGGAGATCAATGATTCAACCCTTTATTGCTTGTTCAATAATAAGTCTTGGGGGACCCAGGCCCAAGGCGCTTCCGGGACAAAAGACGTGGTCCTTAAGTCCGGAGAGTCGCTCCGCCGGCAATTTATGGGAGAGAAGCTTAAAGTGCCCAGTGAGATCGAAATTTATTGCTCTTATGGCTTGAGCATAAAAGGCGTCAAACCTTCTGGGATTCTTAAGGTTAAAGTCACGGAATAGTTGAAAAAAATGGCATCTTGTGCTATCCTGAAGGACAAATTTTTTGGGCAGATTAAGGATTGAGTCAGGGAGAATCTCAGGAAGATTGGGGCCCATAGCTCAGTCGGTCAGAGCAGGAGACTCATAATCTCTTGGTCCCTGGTTCGAGTCCAGGTGGGCCCAGCAAAGAAATTAAAAGTCAAAATTTAAAAGTCAAAAGTAATGAGTCGCTCTGCGACACTATAATTTTGAGTTTTTATTTTTGAGTTTTAAATTGTTTTTTGGGCGCATAGCTTAAGCTTCCGCCGGAGGCGGACCAGCCTCAGGCTGGGGTTAGAGCGCAGCCATAAAGGGAGACAGTAAAATAGTGAAGATTTTGGGCGCATAGCTCAGCTGGTTAGAGCGCTGCCCTCACATGGCAGAGGTCGATGGTTCGAGCCCTTCTGCGCCCATAGGAATAGTTTCTTGAGATATATGTTTTATGTTTAACAATAACCAAGATACAAGGAACAATAACCAGAAAAAATACAAATTACAAAATACAAATCACAAAGTACAACACATTCCGTTGGTTTGTGATTGGTGGTTTGTAATTTGTTTGTATCTTGGAGCTTGTAACTTGGAGTTTTTTAATGTGTTAAGAAGCTTGCGTAATTAGAAACGATATGTCGGGAGCACCAGCCAGTTACCTGCAGAGCGGTTGAAACAACTGGCGGAAGGTCGATGGTTCGAGCCCTTCTGCGCCCACCAAAATAAATAACGGAGAAGATCCGGTGACACAAGTTTCGGTGAGAGATCAGCTAAAAAGACTCGTCGAGCTCCAAAAGATCGACAAGGAAGCCTTTGACTATAAGCAGGAGCTTAAAGAGAAGCCGGCTTTTCTTGAAGAAATGAAAAATGACTTTGAGAAAAAGAAGTCAGGCCTGAAGAGTTTGGAAGATAAGTTCAAGGCACTTCAGGTCGGCCGGATGGACAAGGAACTGGACCTTAAAAGCAGGGAAGATGAGATCGCCAAGGCCAACGCTCAGCTTTCGCTTCTGAAAACTAATAAGGAATACACGGCAAAAATGACCGAGATTGAAACGATCAAGGCCAACAAATCGATCGTTGAAGAAAAGATTCTGATGTCTTATGATGAAGCCGACGCTGTTCAGAAAAAGATCGAGCAGGAGAAAAAAGTTTTAGCTGAAGAAGAGAAGAAATTCCTCGCGCAGAAAAAAGAGATCGATGCTGCCGTCGCGGGATTGCAGGCGAAGGTCAAGGAGTTGGAGTCCCAGCGCAACCAGTTGACCCCCGACGTTGAAAAAGATATTCTGGCCCGTTACGAAAAGATCCTGGAGAAAAAGAACGGGCTCGCGATCGTCCCGATCACCAACAATGGCTGCGGCGGCTGTTATATGAACATTCCTCCCCAGATCGTGAATGAGTTGAAGATGCACGATAAGGTGGTGATCTGCGAGATGTGTGCGCGTCTGTTGTATCTCGAGGGAGATCTTTAACAATGCTGGAAATTTTTATCGATGGCGCCTCAAAAGGGAATCCCGGCGAGGCGTCGGTCGGGATCCTGATCCGCCAAGACGGCAAGGTCGTTAAGGCCATTTCAAAAACTATAGGTCTGGCGACCAATAATGTCGCTGAATACACGGCCCTGTTGTATGCGCTGGCAGAACTCCTCGCGATGAACGCGAAGAAAATAAAAATTCATACGGACAGTGCGTTATTATACAACCAGCTTTTGGGACGTTATCAGGTCAAAAATGATTTGCTTAAAACGCTGTTTGATCAGGCGCAGGAATTAGGCAGGAAGTTCGAAGATATTCAGATCGTCAATATTCCGCGTGAGAAGAATAAAGAAGCCGATCAATTAGCCAACCAAGCATTTAAAAAAGAGCAGGCCAAGGGGGTTGCCTCTCCGCCTTAGGCGGAGGGGAGGAAAGTCCGAGCTCCGCAGGATAGTGTATCCCGGTAATTCGGGACCGTGGGCCGCGAGGTTCATGAGGACTCCGCCACACAAATGGCGGACCCGCCAATATTTATGGCGGGAGAGCTACAGTGACGATGCCCCGCCTACCTTGATGAAAATTGAGGAATGGCGGGGAGTGAAACGAGCAATCTCTGCACGGAGTAAGGCCAAATAGGGGAAGATACCGGCGATTTCGCAACGCGAAATCGCGGGGAGCGGGGTGATCCGCTCCGCCAGTATTCCCGGGTAGGCCGCAAGAGTCTGGAGAGCAATCTCCGGAGTTAGTGGGATAACCACCTCCGCCTCAGGCGGATACATAACTCGGCTTATTGGTCTGCTCATTAAATTCAGTCATTAGTACTGCGTTACCTAAATCTTATATTTAGAGCCTGCCGGCAGGCAGGGTACGCAGTACTATACCGTGTTCTTCTGAATATTATTAAGGGTACACGGTATTAGTGCGTGAACAAATAGGAGGAATCAGATGTCAGGGCATTCAAAATGGGCGAAGATCAAGCACAAAAAAGGCGCAACCGACGCTAAAAGAGGGGCCGCTTTTACAAAAATTATCCGCGAAGTCACCGCAGCGGCCAAAGCCGGCGGCGGCGATCCGAATAAAAATCCGCGTCTGCGCACCGCGATTTTACGTTCCAAGGCGATCAACATGCCGGGGAACAACGTCGAGAACGCGATCAAGAAAGGAACCGGAGAACTTCCCGGTGTCATTTATGAATCAGTCGTCTTTGATGCGTATGGACCCGGTGGTGTCGCGCTTTTGATCGAAGGATTGACCGATAATAAAAACAGAACCACGGCCGAAGTCCGCAACATCCTTTCCAAAAAGAACGGCAGCCTGGCCGGTGCCGGCAGTACAGCCTGGATGTTCACCAAAAAAGGGTATTTTTCGATCGAGAAAAGCAAGGTCAGCGAAGAAGATCTTATGAATATTGTGCTTGAGGCAGGCGCGGATGACATTAAATCGGACGACAGTGATTTTGAAGTGACTTGCGATCCGGTTGTTTTTGAAACGATCCGGGCTGCACTTGAGGCCAAAGGCATCCCGGTCAATTCGGCTGAAGTTACCATGCTCCCCAGTTCGACCGTCAAGGTTCAAGGCTCTGAGGCGCAGAGTCTATTGCAGTTAATGGAAAGTTTGGAAGAACAGGAAGACGTTCAGAACGTTTACGGCAATTTTGATATTCCAGAGGAAGATATCGAGAAGGCTGCTTAAATTTTATGCGGATATTGGGCATTGACCCCGGGTTTAAGGCGACAGGTTACGGCATCGTGGATTTTGACGGCCGCAGCTGGAGCAGCCTGAAGGTTTGCGAAGCGGGGACCATCGAACCGAACCAGCGCGATCTTCTTCAAAACAGAATTGAAAAAGTTTACAAAAATCTTGATGAACTTTTAGGTGAATATAAGCCGGACGTGATGGTGCTCGAGAAATTATACGCGCACTATAAACATCCGATTACGGCTTCGAAGTTGGGACATGTGCGCGGCGTGATCTGCCTGTTGTGCGCCCAGAGAAATATTGAACTGGTGGAACACAGCGTCAAGAGGATCCGGGTCGCTCTCGTAGGCAGCGGCAACGCGAATAAAGAGCAGACCAAAAGTGTGGTCGCGCACGTTTTGAAAATTGATGAAAAGAAGTTAGTGACCGATGCCAGCGACGCCCTGGCATTGGCTTTAGGGTACATTCATATTCATTGCCGCGGGAGCGGAATATGATTGTTAAGCTTTCCGGACGGTTGGTGCAAAAGTCAGACCAGGCAGTCGTTATCGATGTCAACGGCGTTTCGTATGAGGTCGTTGTCCCGGTCTCGGTGATCGAACGTATCGATCAAAACGTTTCTCCCGACGGAAAGGTTGAACTGATCGTCCATCATTATTTACAGTTAGGCCCGTCGAGCGGCGCTCCGGTTTTGGTGGGGTTCTTGAATGAAGTGGAGCGGGATTTCTTTTTGCAGTTCATCACCGTGTCGGGGATCGGCCCGCGGGCCGCGGTTAAAGCGCTCAGCAAACCGATTTCAGAAATAGCCGCAGCGATCGAAGAAGGGAATGAGAAGATTTTAAAGACCCTGCCCGGCATCGGCGCCCAGAAAGCCAAAGATATTATCGCGAAGCTGCAGGGCAAGGTCGGCAAGTACGGTTTGATCCAGGATATAGTCGTGGGGACGAACGTTGCTCCGTCGCTGGCGGCGGATTGGCAGGCTGAAGCGTTAGAAGTCCTTTTGCAGTTGCAGTACAAGCGTGGCGAAGGTTTGGATATGATCCAGAAAGCGCTGGACCGTTCCAAGAATATTCAGTCGGCGGAAGAACTCTTAAACGAAATTTATAAACAAAGGGTTAAAGGATAATGGACCAGACATCGTTAGATCACATCAAGGGAGTCGTCGAAGCGATCCTCTTTGTCAATGAAAAACCGGTGATGTTTGAGCAGCTGAAGGATGTTTTGGAAGGTGTCGGTAACGAAGACATCCGTGTTGCGATCGCACAGCTTAAACAGGATTACGAACAACGAAACAGCGGGATGTCTTTGATCGAGATCGCCGAAGGGTATCAGATGCTCAGCAATTCTTTGTATGCCTCTTATATCCGCAGTTTTTATAAGACCCGCCACAAGGAAAAATTATCCAAGCCGTCTTTGGAAACTTTGGCCATTATCGCCTACAAACAGCCGGTGACCCGCGGGGATATCGAATTGGTTCGCGGCGTAAACTCCGACGGTGTGATGGTGCATTTATTGAGCAAGGAATTGATCAAGGCGGTCGGCCGCAAAGAGATCTCCGGGCGTCCGTATCTCTACGGCACTGCCAAACAGTTCTTGGAATATTTCGGGCTGAAATCTTTGAGCGATCTTCCCAAATTGGAAAGCATTCAGGCTTTAAGCGAAATGGTGAATAAAGCCGGAGCCGTTGAGGAAGATGTTGCCGCGGCCGGAGGCAGCAACCGCATAGCCGAAGTCGAAGGGGAGAATACTGCCCCGGACGTTAATAATCTTAAAGAAGCCATGCAGGAAGTAGAACAGAGAGAGACCGAGCAAACCGTCACGGGAGCAGAAGGCGCTCAGGAATAATTTATGGCGATTTCCAATTTAAGAAAAAAGATTGATAGCTTGGACGCTAAGATTGTCGGTCTTCTCAATCAACGGGCGATGATCAGCCAGACGATCGGTCAGGAGAAATTGAAAGATAAACGCTCGATCTATTCACCGGACCGCGAGACGGAAGTTTTGCGCCGGATCAAGGCCTTGAGCCGCGAACCGATGACCGCCGAGGCGCTGGAGGCGATTTACCGGGAGATCATGTCCTGCTCTTTGTCTCTGGAGAAATTCAAGGAAGTGGCGTGTTTGGGGACGGAAGGTTCCTATACGTTTTCCGCCGCCAGAAAGAAATTCGGCTCACAGGTCAAATACAAATCCTGCGCCAGCATTCAGGATGTTTTCAAGAAGGTTGAATTCGGCGAATGCGATTACGGCGTTGTGCCGATCGAGAATTCGACGGAAGGCGGAGTTACACATACATTGGATCTCTTCGTTGACTCAGATCTCAAGATTTGTTCGCAGACTTTTTATCCGATTTCGCATAATCTGATCTCGAAATATCCGAAGGACAAGATTAAAACGATCTATTCGAACCCGCAGGTTTTCGGGCAGTGCCGGAATTGGCTCCTGGAACATTTACCGAAAGCAGGGGAGATCTGGGTCGCTTCAACGACACAGGCGGTAGAGCTGGCCGCCAAGGCCAAGAACGCCGCCGCGATCGCTTCGTTACGAGCGGCCGAACTTTGTAAAATGCCGGTTGTTGTCGAGAACATTCAGGATATCAAACATAATACGACACGATTCTTGGTCATTTCGCATCAGGATGCCGCGATGACCGGCACGGACCGCACGTCGATCTTGTTCTCGATCAAAGATAAAGTCGGGGCGCTGCACGCGATGCTGACGCCGTTCTTTAAAAATAAAATTAACTTAACGAAAATCGAATCCCGCCCTTCGAAAAAGAAGGCCTGGGATTATTATTTCTTCGTGGATTTTGAAGGGCATCGGCTGGATAAGAACGTTAAACAGGCCTTGTCGAAACTCGAAGATATGTGCAAGTATTTGAAGATCCTGGGTTCTTATCCGGTTTAATGCAATGGAAAATATCGTCAATAAAAATATCTACCGGGTGAAGCCGTATGTCCCCGGCAAGCCTATTGAGGAAGTCAAACGTGAATTGGGATTGCGCAGTGTCGTTAAGCTCGCCTCGAATGAAAATCCTTTTCAACCTTCCCCGAAAGTATTAAAGGCCATTTCATCCGCGGCCAAAACACTCAACCGTTATCCCGACGGACTGTGCTTTTATTTACGCCGTGAACTGGCCAAGAGGCTGAAGGTAAAACCGGAACAGTTGATTTTCGGCAACGGTTCGGATGAGATCATCGTCATGGCGATCCGCGCCTTGATCGAACAAGGTGATGAAGTCGTTGTGGCCAAACCTTCGTTTTTGATCTACGAGATCGCGGCCAAATTAGCCGGCGCCAATATCAGCGCGGTCGCGCTCAAGGATTTTTATTATGACCTGGAGGGGATGAGAAAGGCCGTCACAGCCAAGACCAAGATCATCTTCGTCGGCAATCCGGATAACCCGGCCGGGACCTACGTGAACGAAACGCAGATCGTGAATTTCCTGGAAGACCTGCCGGAGAATATTCTTGTGTTCATCGATGAGGCCTACTATGAATATGTCTTTGCCAAAGATTATCCGGACACAATTAAATTGTTGAAGCGTTTTAAGAATGTAATAGTCACAAGGACGTTTTCAAAGTTGTATGGTTTGGCGGGTTTGCGGATCGGATACGGGATCGCGGCGCCGGAAGTGATCGATATTTTGAGCCGCGTCCGTGAACCTTTTAACGTGAATTCTCTCGCCCAGGAAGCGGCGCTGGCGTGCCTGCAGAGCAAGGATTATTATAAACGCATCGCCCGATTGACCGAGCAGCAAAGGAAATTTCTCTACGGCCGTCTTCAGGCCATGAAATTATCCTATAAAGAGAGCGTGACAAATTTTATTCTAATAGATGTTCAGAAAAACGGTTCTGCGGTGGTACAGAAATTGATGCGCAAAGGCGTTATTGTGCGTGATATGTCGTTTTGGGGGTTGGAAAATTTCATTCGTGTAACGATCGGCACACAGCAGGAGAATAAAAAATTTCTCACTGCCTTGAAGGAGGTATTGGGATGATCGTCATTTTAAGACCAGATGCAACCGAACAGCAGATTAAACATATCATTGAAAAGGCGGAAAAACTCGGATTGAAGTCGCATATTTCGCGCGGGGTGGAGAGAACGATCATCGGCTTTATCGGCCCCGAAGATGTCCTGCGCACGACACCGCTCGAGGTTTTCCCCGGCGTTGAGCGGGTGATGCCGGTATTGGCGCCGTATAAATTGGTCTCCCGTGAATTTAAAAAAGAAGATTCGATTATCGCGATCAATAAAGATGTGAAGGTGGGCGGGAAGAAGCTCGTGGTCATAGCCGGCCCCTGTTCGGTCGAGAGTTATGAATCGCTGTTATCCGTCGCTCAAAAAATTAGAAAGGCCGGTGCGAATGTCCTGCGCGGCGGGGCTTTTAAACCGCGCACATCGCCTTATGATTTCCAAGGCTTAGGCGAAGAAGGATTGAAATATCTCCAGGCCGTCGGGAAAGAGGTCGGCATCGCGACCGTTACCGAGGTCCTGGATCCGCGGCATGTTGATCTGATTAATAGATACGTCGATGTTTTCCAGATCGGCGCCCGCAATATGCAGAATTTCTCGCTTTTAAAGGAAGTCGGTTTGACACAGAAACCGGTGCTTTTGAAGCGCGGTTTGAGCGCCACCATCAAAGACCTTTTAATGTCAGCGGAATATATTTTGGCGCAGGGCAATTTCAATGTTATGCTGTGTGAACGCGGGATCCGGACTTTTGAAACCGCGACACGAAATACCTTGGATATTAACGCGGTGCCGGTCGTAAAACAGTTGTCGCATTTGCCGATCATCGTGGATCCGAGCCATGGGACAGGCCGCTGGGGGTTGGTCCCGAGCGTTGCCAAAGCGGCGGTCGCGGCCGGATGCGACGGTTTGATGATCGAGGTGCATGAAAATCCCGAAGAGGCTTTTTCCGACGGATCACAGTCACTGATCCCCGATAATTTTACCGCGCTGATGAAAGATCTGAAATTGGTCGCCGCAGCCGTCTCAAGAGAAATATAAACGCCCCGCCTATGGCGGGGCAGGGAGCGCTGCGTGATGAATTTTTTTAAAAACATGTCTCTTAAAACACCTTTATTCCATAAAGTCACCATCGTCGGTGTGGGTTTGATGGGCGGTTCCTTGGGAATGGCCATCAAAAAACATAACATCGTGAAAGAAGTCGTCGGGATCTCGCAAAAGGATTCTTCCCTCGGGCACGCCTTGAAAAATAATGTGATCGACCATGCGGCCACGGACCTGAAAAGCGCCGTGCAGAATGCGGACCTGGTCATTCTGGCGACACCGGTCAAAACGATCATCAATCTTTTGTCGACGATCGGCCCGCATTTACGACGGCATTGTATCGTGACCGATGTGGGAAGCACGAAGGCTTCCATCGTTGAGGCCGCGCAGAAATTTCTGCCTCCGCATGTTCTTTTCGTCGGGTCGCACCCGCTGGCCGGTTCCGAGAAAAGAGGTTCGGCGTACGCGACCGCGGATCTGTTTGAAGGAGCGATGTGCATCATGACCCCCATCGAACACACCAATCGCCTCGCCAAGGAAAAGGTCAAACATTTTTGGATGAATATCGGCTGCACTGTCAAGATGCTGCCCCCTGAAGAGCACGACAAGATCGTTGCCTACATCAGCCATCTCCCGCATCTGGTCGCGTACGGTCTGATGGGCGCTATTCCGCAGGAATATTTGGAATATGCCGCGCAGGGGTTCAAGGATACGACCCGCGTCGCCTCCTCGTCGCCGCAGATGTGGAACGATATCTGTATGGTGAACAAGAAGAACATCGTCAAATCACTGGACGAACTTGTGAAAAATCTCGCCGCATACCGCAAGGCCATCATCGGAAAAGATGAATCCGGCCTGATGGACCATTTCGAAAAAGCCAAAGTCAAACGCGATTCTTTTGAGAAAAATGGGTAGGGACCGAGCAACGACAGTTGTGACGATCGACGGTCCGGCCGGGGCAGGAAAGAGCACAGTGGCCAAGGCCTTGGCCAAACGTCTCAAATTCTCCTATCTTGATACCGGTGCGATGTACCGCGCCGTCACGCTTAAAGCGCTTCGCTTTAAAGTGAACCTGGATGATGAGAAGGCTCTTGCCGCCGTTGCCAAGGCAATAACGATCGATTTTCAGGAAGACCCGAACAAAGGGTTGCGGGTCATTTTAGACGGCGAAGATGTCTCGGAAGCGATCCGCACCGTTGAAGTGACCAATAATACATTTTATATGGCCAGAGCGCCCAAGGTCCGCGCGGTGATGGTGGATCTGCAGCGCAAGATCGGTTCCCGTCGGGATATTGTCGTGGAAGGCCGCGATGTCGGCACGGTTGTTTTTCCGAACGCGACGTATAAATTTTATTTAGACGCGGATTTTGCAGAACGGGCGCGGCGCCGGATCAAAGAACTGGAAGATAAAGGACAGGCCGTTGAGGCACAGAAATTAAAGCAGGAACTTCAAGAACGCGACCAAAAGGACTTTTCCCGCAAGGTCGGGCCGCTCAAGAAGGCGGATGATGCGATCGTTATCGATTCCACGCATTTAAGCATTGAGAGTACAATTGAGAAGATAATGGAGGTTATTAAAAGTCAAAAGGTCAAAATGTCAAAAAGTCAAACGTCCAAACTTATAAAACCTTTGACCTTGTGACGTTTGACCTTTTAACTTTATTTATTATGGACAGATCACTAATAAGAAATTTTTCGATCATCGCGCATATCGATCACGGAAAATCGACGCTGGCCGACCGGCTGATGCTTTTTTCCGGGGCCATCGACGAGCGGAAGTTCAAGAACCAGATATTGGACGATATGGACTTGGAGCGCGAGCGCGGCATTACCATCAAAGCATCTGCCGTGCGTTTGAATTACACCGCCGACAACGGAAAGAATTATGTTCTTAATCTCATCGACACCCCCGGGCACGTCGATTTCACGTATGAGGTCGAGAAATCCCTCAAGGCCTGCGAAGGCGCCCTCCTGGTCGTTGATGTTTCTCAGGGAATCGAATCCCAAACTGTCGCCAACTACCATCTCGCCATCGATAACAATCTCGAGATCCTGCCCGTCGTCAATAAGATCGACATCGTTAATGCCGATCTTGAGCTTTGTAAAAAAGAGATCGTCGAGGCGCTCGGTTTTAAGGAAAAAGATATTCAGCTTGTTTCAGCCAAGGAGGGGTTGGGGATCAAGGAACTTTTTGAGAAGATCGTGGACTTCATCCCGCCTCCGGACGGGGATGAGAATGCTCCGTTACAAGCGCTGATCTTCGATATGAAGTACGATATTTACAAGGGCATCATCATTTATGTCCGCGTTATGAACGGTATTTTAAAGCCCGGTCTGCGGATCCGGATGATGTATATGGGCAAGGATTACAGCATTGAGGAATTGGGAGTGTTCCGCCCGGAAGCGGCCAAGGTGACGGAATTGTCGACGGGAGAGGTCGGGTATCTGACCTGTAACTTGCACAGCCCGCAGGATGTTAAGATCGGGGATACGGTCACGTCAGCCCAGACCTCTGCCAAGGAACCGCTTAAAGGTTACCGGCAGTTAAAACCGCTTGTGTTCTGCGGCGTGTATCCGGTCAACGCAGCCGATTTTATGAGTTTACGTGAGGCGATCGAAAAACTTCGGCTCAATGACCCCAGTTTTGTGCATGAGCCGGAATCGTCGGAATCGTTCGGCCACGGATTTCGCTGCGGATTCTTAGGGCTGCTGCATATGGAGGTCGTTCAGGAACGCCTGCAGCGGGAATATGATTTGAATTTAATCCTGACGACCCCCAACGTCGGCTACCGGGTGATCAAAAGGGGCGGAGAGGTCATTCAGCTTGAGAACCCGTCGGAGCTTCCCAGTTTTTCCGAGATCGATTCGATTGAGGAACCGTATTTGAAAGTCTCGATTCTGACCCCGGTCACGTCGATGGATAAGGTCATGGAGCTGGCTAAGGGCAAGCGCGGGATCTTTCAGAAAAGCGAATTTGTCTCGGACCGTATGCGGATCGTTTTTGATATTCCGCTGTCCGAGGTCATTGTGGACTTTAACGACCAGATCAAATCCGTGACCCGCGGCTACGGTTCGATCGATTATGAATTCAAAGGATATCTGCCGGCGAAGATCGCGAAGCTGGATATCCTGATCAATGATAAAATTTGCGACGCGTTTTCCTGTTTGGTTCACCGGGACCGCGCGTATGCTAAGGGATTGGCTTTAGTGACAAAATTAAAAGAACTTATCCCGCAGCAGCTTTTTGAGGTGAGGATTCAGGCGAGCTGCGACGGGCGGATCGTCTCGAGCGCCCGGGTCAAGGCCATGGGCAAGAACGTCACGGCCAAATGTTACGGCGGCGATATTACCCGAAAACGAAAACTTTGGGAAAAGCAAAAAGAGGGTAAGAAGAAACTTAAACAGATCGGCAATGTTGATGTCCCGCAAGAGGCCTTCTTGGCGGCGCTTAAGCTATAAAAAGTGAAAAGTCAAAAGTACAAAGCAAAAGTCAAAAATCTAAAGTCGCGTCAGCGACACCATACTTTTGACTTTTCACTTTTAATTTTTTGATTGTGACTGGCGTTATGGTTAAACTCACCGACAAACAAAAAGCAGTTATCCGTGAATGGGTGGAATCGATCGTCATCGCCTTTGTTCTGGCGATGTTCATCCGCACATTCTTCGTCCAGGCCTTTAAGATCCCGAGCGGGTCCATGCGGATGACTTTGATCGAAGGCGACCGGCTTCTCGTCAATAAACTGCGTTACGGCCCGAAGATCCCATTCACTAAAAAACGCCTGCCGGGTTTCGGCGAACCGCAGCGCGGCGATGTGGTCGTTTTTGCTTATCCGGAAGACCGCAAAAGAGATTTCATTAAACGTTTGATCGCCAAAGAAGGGGAGACCGTGGAGATCCGCTACGGCGATATTTATGTTAACGATCAATTGATCGAGGATCCGCGGATTAATAATACCTATTACTATAACCGCGGGGCGTACGGCGATACGGGCAAGAAGATCAAAGTGCCGGAAGGTTTTTATTTTGTGCTCGGCGACAACAGCGCCTCGAGCCACGACAGCCGGTTCTGGGGATTTGTCCCCAAGGAAGACATTGTCGGCAAGGCAGAGTTGATCTATTGGCCGCTGACACGCATCCGGTTTATTCAATGAAGAAATTCATAAAGGCAGAATATTTTTTGATCCTTTTGTCCATCGCCGCCGGCGGATGCGCGTCATCGCCGCAAAAGAATGAAGCCTCTTCCGCGATCAAAGCGGTGGCTGAGGGTATGATCGTAACGCAGAAGAGCATTAAATATTGCCCGGTCGACGGCAAGCGTTTCAGCCGCCAGATCGAGAACTGTCCGGAACACAACGTTCCCTTGAAGCCTCTGGAAGAATAATATGGGTCTAACTTTTGCCAATAAGATCACGATCGTTCGGATCGTGGCGGTTCCATTTTTTATTGCAACCCTTTTGTATTACGCTCCTGAACGGGATCATCTGCGGTATGTCGCGTTAGGTATATTTTTGTTCGCCGTTATTTCGGACGTGATCGACGGGTATATCGCGCGGACCCGCAATCAGAAAACCATTGCCGGGGCGATTTTGGACCCTTTGGCGGATAAACTCCTTTTGATCAGCGCGTTCATCTGTCTTTCGATGATAGGTGTTTATTTCGACCCGGCGCTGCGCCTGCCGGTGTGGCTGGTCGTTGCGGTGATCAGCCGCGATGTCATTCTTTTGCTGGGTTCGATGATCATTCATCTCGTCCAGGGCAAATTGATCATCGATCCGACCAGATGGGGGAAGGCCACAACATTTTTTCAGGTCTGTTGTATCATCGGGATGCTTCTCCAATGGCCGTTTTCTCCGGTGATCTGGTATATCACGGTGATCTTGACGGCGATCTCGGGGCTTGATTACATTTATGGCGGGATAAAAACGCTCAATGCAAATACTTCAAATCATTCTTAGCACTGTAGTCAGTTATCTGGTCGGTGCGATCCCGACCGGATATCTCTTCGGAAAATATATTAAAGGGATCGATATCCGTAAACATGGTTCCGGGAATATGGGAGCAACTAATGCCTTTCGTGTTTTGGGTAAAGGCGCGGGGGCGGCTGTTTTGATCCTGGATATTCTAAAAGGTGTGATTCCCACGACCATCGTTGCCAATGCCCTGGGAATGGATAGTATTCTCGCGAGGGTCTTTTTAGGAGTTGTTGCTGTGGTGGGCCATAACTGGACCGTGTTCCTGAATTTCAAAGGCGGTAAAGGGATCGCGGCCAGCCTTGGTGTTTTGATCGGGTTGACGATCGCCATTGATACCGTCCGGCCGATCCTTGTTTATACGCTTCTTTCCTGGGTCGTTATTTTTGCTTTAAGTGGCTATGTGTCCCTGGCCTCGATCATTGCCGCAACAGTCCTTCCGGTAACCGCAGTTTTGACCTACCAGGACATTGTCATCATCTATTTAGGCATCATTTTCTGCCTTTTTGTCGTTATCCGCCACCGCCCTAATATCAAGCGCCTTCTTAAAGGGGAAGAATCCCGCATCTTCCGGCCCTTTTGGAAGCGGAAATAACCCTCCATCCTTTTTTTATTTTTCTCGTCACAGAACTTAAGGCTTTTCAACCGGAAATGTTGATCCGCCAGCTGGAAAACGTTTTCCCCAAACACCCCGGGACGCCTTGTTTGGTCAAGGGGGGGTGCTATACTTTCAGCATGAGAGAGATATTATATAGAAAACGCCATTCTTTAAAAGACCGACGAAAAATCATGTCGATTTGCGAGACTTCCGATGAGAAGGAATGCAAAACGACCGTACGTAAGCACTTTGTCTATTTGGTGACCAAAGAAGAACAGGTCGAGCAAAATGTCGTCCCGCCACGGATCGATATCGTCAAGTGCATCAACACCCGTAAACGGGAAGAGAAGTTCCATTTTCGGGTGAAGGGCTATTTTTACATCGCCCGGGAGGGCGGGCTGTTCAAGGTCAGATTCTGTCATTCCCTTAACATTGTGATCTCCTGGAAATCGGACAAAGAGTTATCCCCCAAAAAGTCAGCAACGCTGGCTTGATCAAGGCCTGTCCCCCGACAGGCCAGAATTAGCGGAAGCTTCTCACTTCCGCTAATTTTTTTTTGTGCGATTATCCATTTTCCCCGTAAGTCTCTGGAAAAAATGAATAGACCATCCCGCGACAGCGGGGTTATTTATTGCCGGTAAAAAATATTGAAAAAATATTGAATGTAAATGGCAAATGTAAATGGCAATTCTTATAGACTTCTCACATGATTTTTTATAATATAAATGTATGGGAAAAAAAGAATTAAGTAAAAGGGCCATCTGGCAAGATGTTAGCGGGGGAAAAGCTGGCGTTGCAGAAAAAAATTTCTACGACGTATTCTTGAGACACTTCGGAAGTACGAATTTTCAAATACGAAAAAAACCAAAAGAATTCAAGAATATCTACTTTGATGTAAAACTCAGTAAAAATGTTTTGGCTGAAATTTATACACCTTCCGTTAAGAAATGGATACATGGGGTGAAGCCAGACTATGCCATAGATAACACCAAAACCTTGGTACGACAATTATCCCGCGCATTTCTTTATGTGGAGAACTTCAACAAATGAAAAACCACTAATTAGTCATTTTGAGAACAAATTAAAACATCTTCTGCTGTAAAGGACTTCCATTATTCATTCGTTGTTGTACAAGTCCATCATTCCTCTTCATAATTATATCCAACCCCCACGTTGACCAACCTGTAGCCTCCCGCCTTGCAAATAATTCAATCCGCTCCTGCTTGGGGAACATTTTTTCTATTGCGCGCATGACCTCTATTGGCTTCTCACTATGTTCTTTTCTGGGGCTTCTCAGTCCGCCCCAATTTTAGACCGATCACTTTGGTGGGGTGTTTTGACTTGCTAGTTGATTGATCAGCTGCACTTCTTTGTTTGACCACTGTTTTCCACTGTTTCGATTATATTTTGCCATTTTATCCCGCCTTCCCATAAACACCCCGGGCTTCAGCCCGGGGATGGGAAAGCGGCGGGATTCCGCCCCGCGGGGCAGGCAGAAAGGAACCGCGGGCTTTAGCCCGCGGGGGCTCCATTATCTCCTTTAGGGGTATTTGTTATCAATGGTAAAATACCACTCATATGTGTGGTATGTCAAGAAATTTCTTTAAATAGTGCCCTCCCGCCTCACCGCATGCCCTTTTTCGAAAAAATATTGAATTATCGTTTTGACAAGAAATCTTTGTGTTACAATACCCAATATATAAAGATTTTAATTTTTTAACTTTTAATAAGTCCCGCCGTAGCGGGACAGGGAGGAGAAGGTGGTGGGGAGACTATTGCTTATTCTTTTATTGGCAGGTGCAGTATCGGGGTGTGCGACCGCGCGGCAGAAAAGTTCGGTCGAGCAGCTGCAGATGAAAGTCGCTGAGCTGGAAAATCAAATTTCCGAACGCGATGAAGAGATCGTTGACCTGCAGGATGAATTGGATTATCTGCAGAGAGAATCGAAACGCCGAGATGCGGCCGCCGAGGAGGCCAGCGCAAAGTTGAGCAAAAAAGACGCTGCGATCATCCGCGTCGGAGTAAGCGCCGGCCAGGTCCAGATCGCGCTCAAAAAAGCCGGGTATTATAACGGTGCCGTCGACAACAGGGCCGGTTCCGGGACTAAAAAGGCGATCAAGCAATTTCAGCAGGACAATGATCTTAAAGCCGACGGCGTTATCGGCCGGCAGACCTGGGAAAAATTAAAGGCCTACCTCGAATAAATTCATGGACTTGTTTTCCTCAATTCAACGGCCGAGGCAACAAGCCTGCCCCGCGCCATTGGCGGGGTACTTATCCCAATTTCATCCGATGGTATTGAGATGATATGAGGAAAATTGGGATGCCGCAAAAAATGATCAGTGTTCTGGGCTGCGGATGGTTAGGCCTGACGCTCGCCCGGAACCTGATCTCTCTCGGATATAAAGTCAAAGGTTCTACCACTTCCATCGATAAAATCAAAGTCCTCACCGAGGCCGGCGTCATTCCGTATCAATTCAGCATCACTCCGCCTTTAAAGGCTGACACCAAAGACTTTTTTGAAACCGATATTTTATTTTTGAACATTCCGTTTCGGCGCGATCTGGAGTCGCCGAGTTTTTATCTGGAGCAGGCCCATGAGGTTATTCGGAAAATGAAAGGCTCGCCGGTCAAGACGGTGATCTTTGCCAGCTCCACGTCGGTCTATCCGGATGATCGTGTTTTGGCGACTGAAGATAGGGTCATTAACCCCGATGATCCGCGTTCGATCGTGCTTCTTGCCGCGGAGAATTTACTGCAGAACAAGCAAAGTTTTAAAACTGTCATTCTGCGTTTTGCCGGACTGTACGGCGGGACACGGAAAATTGGAAAATTTCCGGCTGGGAAAAAGGACATTCCGGACGGCGGCAGTCCGGTGAATTTGGTCCATCTCGACGATTGCGCGGCGGTCGTCACGGCGGTCATTCAGCGCAATATTCAGAATGAAACTTTGAATGTTTGTTCGGACCAACATCCGGCCCGCAGGGAACTTTACACGAAAGCCGCGCAAGCCTGGGGCCTGCCGGCGCCGCAGTTCGCGTCACTGCCTTCCGCAAAAGCAAAAATAGTCAGCAATGAAAAGTTAAAAAAGCTGCTGGGTTATAAATTTATCCATCCGGACCCGATGGAATTATGAGCGTTTGTGGATGAGGTTCCAGCTTTGTTTCTGGACGTCGATCTCAAAGAGGGAAGAGTAGCGGTTGTTCTTCAGAAGGTGGCGGGCCAACTCGGCAAGTGTTCGGGCATCCGTCTTTTTTAATTCCGCATTATCAAACCAGTGGTAATATCCATCCCGTTTAAAAACACAGATCGCGTGGGCCTGGCTGGAATCTTTAAGCGCCAGAAATCGGGATTCAAACCCGAGGACTTTCAGCATCGCCGTGTTTAGAAGCGTGTAATCTTCGCAGTCGCCGTTTTTTGATTTTAAAGTTTCCTGCGGCGGCGCCCAGGCGTCGTGCCTGCCGTCCGTTTTATATTTAACACTTTTTTTTAACCAGCGGGCATAATCTTCCAGGGTATGGATATTTTCCGAACGCAGCAGATTCATCAGTTTGACATCGAGGTCATTGGGGCGGGCCACCAGAACGCCGTTTTCGCGGAAAATTTCCTGCGCGATATGGAATTCGTTGATCTTGGCAACGCGTTCGGCCGCGTACGCTGATGAGGAAGAAGACACAGTGAGGCTTACTAAGAAGGAAAGTGCAAAACGAAAGGCCCGCGGCGAATATCTATTGGACATCTTAGCGATAGTTGGTTAGAATGCGTTTTAAACAAGCACAATCTATCAAAGTCCGAGAGCCCCGGCAATCACTTTTTGAAAAATTATGTACTTGTTTTCCTGATAATTTTTAGCCTGCTTGTCACCGCCGTTGGCGGGATCCCGCTAAAAGCGGTGACCGGTAGGCAGGTACTTATCCTCTAACGATAATTGGGATTATATATTAGGGAAAATTGGGATGAAAAAATACGTCCTGACCGTAACGCTTAATCCGGCTATCGACAAGATCGTCAGCATCCCGAATTTCTGTTTGGGCAAAGATTTTGTCCAGAAGGACGCTTCCTTGAGCCCCGGCGGAAAAGGGATCAATGTGTCGCGCGCTTTGAAAAATTTGGGCATCCCGGCTCTGGCCACCGGTTTGATCGGCGGTTCGACGGGAAAATTTATGCAGAGGTCTTTGACCCGCGAACATATCCCAAATGATTTTTCTCATGTCTCTTTTGAAACACGCATCAGTCTGACGATCAACGACCCCGCACAGGATCTGGAGACGAGGATCCTGGAGCCCGGACATCCCGTACCTTCTAAGGACATGCAGCAATTCAACACGAAATTTAAAAAGCTTTTAAAGCGGGCGCATTGTGTGGTTCTCGCCGGCCGCGTACCGCTCGGCACAACGGATCACCTATATGCAAAACTTATCGCCATGGCCAGGAAGCGGAACGTTCCGGTATTTTTAGATACGCACGGCCCGGCGCTGAGGGCGGGGATCAAAGCCAAACCGTTTGCCATTAAGCCGAATCTGAAAGAGGCTGAAGCGGCTTTGGGCATGCGGCTGAATTCTTTGCCGGAGATCAAACGGGCAGTAAAAAAATTTCATAAGTATGGCGTCCAATTGGTCATCATTTCGATGGCGGCCCAGGGCGCAATAGTTTCCAACGCCAAGGAAATGTTTTTAGTCCAGCCTCCGGCGGTAAAGGTCAAAAGCCAGGTCGGCTGCGGGGATTCGTTTGTCGCCGGGTGTGTGTACGGCCTGGTGCGCAGGCTTCCGTTGTCGAGTATGGCGGCCTTTGCCTCGGCGGTCGGCACAGCCAATGCGATGGGCACAACCCCCGGAGCGGTCAACCGAAGGACCGTTCAACAGCTCATTTCGCGGATCAAAGTGAAGGCGATTTGAGAGGCGATTGAGGGATTGCCTGGAACGTAAAGTTTTGTTAGAATAACGCAGCTTTTCGGCCGTATTAACATCCAAAGAATTGTGAGGATTTATGGAAATTTACAACACAGCTTTGTACGACAAAAAAGTTAAAGAACAAGAAAAGCAGCGCCAGCCCGATGTCCTCAGCACCACCCTCCGCGATCAACTCGTCCAATACTCTAAAGATTTCAAAACTTCCTGGGTTAATCTCGGCCAGAACCTTTTCACAGCCTGGCGGGATAAAATTTATTACACCTGGGGGTTTGAAAAGTTCGAAGATTACACCGAACAGGAATTGGGCCTGACCAAACAGCTGTCGCTGAAATTATTGAAGACCTATTTTTTTCTCGAAGATGAAGAGCCGCAGTATCTGCAGACCGCGTTCACCGAACGCGGGCCGGAGGCGATCCCCAGTTTTGAAGCGGTCAATGTCCTGCGCCTGGCCAAGAAGAATAAAGACCTTACCAAGGATGATTATTTAAAAGTTAAAAAAGATATTTTTGAGAACGGGAAGGACGCCGCCGAGGTGCGCAAAGATCTGACCGCTCTGATGAAAGAACGCAAGGTCGTTGACCCCGAAGAGGAACGGGAAAAGCGCAACGTTCAGACGGTCCGAAAATTATTGAGCGCGATCCGTTCATTTAAGAAAGACGCCGAAACGCTCAAACTTCTTCCCGACGAACTCATCGAAGAAGCGGATGAACTTATGCAGAAACTTCAGCAGGAAATCGGAGATAGCGATAATTGAGAACAGTTGATCAGCCGAAAGCTGCTTTTACCGCCCCCAGTCCCGTCGCTTCCAAGGTTCCGGCGAAGCTGACAATCGGCCTGTCCCTCATTAGCGATGAGAACTTAATGAAAGCCCGCATCTGCGACCTTCCCTTAAAAATTGACGGAACATGGCTGCAGGATTGCATCGGCCAGCTGTATCAGGAATTGGACGCCCGAGGAATTATTTTCAAGCCTGTCTGTTATCTCGCCGATGAATGGCTTACTCCAACCAATGAAACGGTGATCGGGATCCCGTTCTATTTGGCTCATCCGCGCCTGACTGATATCGAACGCCGCATGATGCTCGAGGCCGAAGGGGAGACCCGTGACTGGTGTATGAAACTTTTGCGCCACGAGACCGGCCACGCGATCGCGCACGCCTATCATCTGAGCAAAAAGAAAAAATGGCAAAAACTTTTCGGTCCGTCCTCTGTAGAATATCCCGAGACCTGCCGTTACCGTCCGTACAGCCGCAATTATGTCCGTCATCTGGAAGGCAACTATGCCCAATACCATCCGGATGAAGATTTTGTCGAGACGTTCGCTGTTTGGCTGACACCCAATGCCGGCTGGCAGGAGCAGTATAAGGGGTGGAAAGCTCTCGAGAAATTGCAATATGTCGGCCAGCTGATGCAGGAGATCAAAGGCAAACAGCCTCCGGTCAAGAGCCGGAACAAATTTTGGCGGCTTTCGACGTTAAAGATGACGCTCGAGCATTTTTACAAGAAGAAGCGCGAATTCTGGGCGGAAGATTTCCCTGATTTTCACGATGCCAATTTGAAAAGGATCTTTTCTGAGGACAAGAATCAGCTGGCGAATATCGTTTTTGCCGGCGCGATATTAGACCGTCATAACAAGGACATCGTCAATACGATCAGTTTCTGGACCGGCGAGAGAAAATACGTGATCGGCAGTCTTCTGCGCAACATCCAAAAGCGCTGCCGCGAACTCAAACTGATGACGACGGACACTGAGCCGGTCATTATTTTGCGCGTTTCCTCGTATGTGACGACGTTGGTGATGAATTACCTTTACACCGGGCGGTTCCGCGGCAAAAAGAAACTTAAAATATGAAAAAACGTCTTAACGTCCTTCTTCTGTTCAATTCACCTTGCGCCAAACCCCGCGGTTACGATTATAAAGAGGAAATGTCCGATTCGGAGAATATGTATACGGAAAAGGACGTCCTCGACGCTTTGAACGCGAACGGTTTTGAAGTGCGTTTGCTGGGATTGCTTAATGATTTGACCCCGCTCTTTGAAGAGGTCAAGGAATTCAATCCCGATGTGATCTTTAACCTGGCGGATATTTTTCAGGAGAAAACGCATTTCGATAAAAATGTCGCCGCGGTTTTGGAGCTCCTTGGAATTCCTTATACCGGAGCATCTTCAGGATGCTTGTTTATCTGTAACAACAAAGCTATGAGTAAAAAGATTTTAAGTTTTCACCGGATCAAGGTGCCGCGGTTTTATACTTTTTACCGCCGGCATAAAGTTTGGCTGCCGAAAAAACTAAAACTTCCCGTGGTCATTAAGCCGTTATGCGAAGAAGCTTCGCGCGGGATCTCGCAGGCGTCGGTGGCGGATAGCGAGAAGGATTTTGTGGAGCGCATTAAATTCATCCACGAGAGCATGAATATGGACGCGATCGCCGAGGAATATATTGAAGGCCGGGAATTATATGTGAGCGTCCTGGGGGCCAAGCGGCTAAATGTTTTTCCCCCGCGGGAATTAAAGTTCGGCGAGCTGCCGGAAGACGAGCCGCGTATCGCGACCTACCGCGCCAAGTGGGATGACAATTACCGCGGCCGCTGGGGGATCAAAAGTGTTTTTCCCGGAAAATTAGCCGAAGGCTTGGAAGAAAAGATCACCGACATCTGTAAACGCGCCTTTCGGGCGCTTGATATGGACGGTTACGGCCGGTTCGACATCCGCGTGACGGACGATGGACGCGTTTATATTATTGAACCGAACGCGAACCCCTGCATCGCCAAGATCGATGAGATGGCGCAATCCGCCGCGAAGGTGGGGATCCCGTACGAAAAACTTATTCGAAAGATCGTGTTGAACGCGTTTGAGCGCAATAAATAAATTGCAGGAGTATTGCCATCCTGGACCCGAAAAAAATTCCGCACCTTTTAAAATTACTTGATGATGAATCTTCCGTTGTCCGTGAGAGCGTGATGAAGGAATTAGTCACCTTCGGTTCGTCTTTGCGCGAGGAAGTCTCGCGGATGATCCCGAACATCGAACCGGTCAAGATCCGCCGTCTGAACAAGGCGCTGGATGATTTTCAGAAGAAAAGATTGATGGAAGAATGGCCGGGCTGGTTCGATCTTAAGGAAAGCCCCGCCCGATTGGAAAAGGCGCTGGAACTTTTAGCCCAATATCAGAGCGGATTGGAGTATCAGAAGCCTTTAAAAGAATTGCTGGATGAATTGGCCGGCGAATACCGCGGCGAGTTTGCGGAACCTGATGCCCATCAGCTCGCGGGATTTTTGTTCCAGGCCAAGAAGTTCAAAGGCAACAGCGTCGACTATTATAACCCGCAGAACAGTAATCTTTATTTTGTGATCACCGAAGGGCTGGGAATTCCGATCAGTTTGGCGTGTGTGTATATTTTGGTCGGAGCGAGATTAGGGCTGAAGATCGAAGGCTGCGCGATCCCCGGGCATTTTTTGGCGCGCATTGAGCCTGAGGGGAAAAAGGTTTTGGTGGATTGTTTTTACGGCGGCCGGTTAATGGACCTCCAGGATGCCTTAGAGTTAGGGACAGCGTCTAAAGAGGAAATTGAGGCCGGGATGAAGGTAAAAGCAGACAGCGCCGCGATCATCCGCCGCATCCTGAATAATCTTATCCGTTCCTATCAGCTCAATGAGCAGACGGATAACCGGCGTCTGATGATGGATCTGCTGAAAATGTTGGATAAGCGCATCGGGGCCGAACAACTGGATGCCTTCTAATGCTCAATATTTCTTTGGAACAGATCGTCGCGTTCGTCAGTAATAATTTTGAATTTCTTATCCTTCTGAATTTCTCGATTGCCGGCTTTTTGCTCATTCTGATGCTCGCCGTAAAGTATACCGAATACGTTTCCCCGCGCCCGCGTCTGTTCATCCACACGGCCTTAGCGTTCTTTGTCGTGATCGGACAGCTGTTAATGATCATGATGAGCGGTTATATTTATTGGGTCAATTATAAAAAAGAAAATGTCATTGATTTTGACCGCCGGGTCATGCGCTCGACGGATTGGGTAAGGGAAAAGATCAAAATTTATTTTATCGCCGCTAAGGACTTGGCCGTTATTAACGCCGACGGGACCGGCAAAGAATATGTTTTTGAAGGTGCGGATAAGGTCCTCAGCTACCATTTTTCTCCCGACGGTGAATATCTGGCGGTCGTCACCGAGACCCAGCTCTATAAACTTCGTTTGAAAGACCGGGTCAAAGAATTGATCGACTCGGTGTCGTCCGAAACTTCGGGGGAATTTAGCGGGGTGATCCGCGCGGTCAGCTGGTCGCCGGACAGTTCAAAGTTTTGCTACCATATCGCCCGCTGGTCAAAATTTTCATCGCTCGATAATTATTATTTGGTCAACGCACAGGACAATACGAAACAGCTGATCAAGAAGCCGAACCGCAAGATCGATTTTCTTTATTGGTCCGCAGCAGGGGACAGCCTGTATTATTTTTATACCGAGGCAAAAGACACTTCGTTCCATGGTTATGCGTATGATCTGAGGCTGTACCGTATTGATCTTAAGGATCTTGAATCGCAGCTGGTTTTAACGGTTCCCGCCAAATCACCGGAAGATTTTCGTCCCAGCTTGGAAGCGCGCGATGTCCGGTTATTTTGGAAAACAGAACAGCTGTCTTTTCTGCGGGAAGGGGGCCGTGAATCGATTTGGGAATCTCCGGCAGGAGCGCGGTTGGGGATCGATGACTCCGATCATTTGTATTTGGTCAAAGGCCGGCTGTGGCGTAAAAGACTTTTCAAGATTCCGCGCGTTCCTTTACCCGGCGGCCTTTCACGGTATCAATATCAGGGCGGGATGCTCGCGGTGAGCAGCCTGCGCTGGCTCCCGAGCGGACAATATGCCGTGATGGGGCATGAGGCCTTGGGTGTTTTGATCCTTGATCCGTTCTCCGGAAAGATGGGACAGCTGGCGGCAGCGAGGGGGAACACATTTGGCTGGTATGAAGGAAGTGAAAAGTCAAAAGTCAAAAGTGAAAAGTGAAAAATTAACCCCCAGGAGCCCTTATGGATTATTCAAATCCTTTAAAGAAATCTAAAGCCGAATACGAGGAAACGATCGGCACGATCCGTTCGGACAATGCGGCGGTCGGAATTGACGCGCAGTATACACATGCCGTTATCATCGAATTCTTAAAGCAGATCTCGGACCGGCTGGAGCGGCTGGAGCGGGCGATGGAGAAGAGGAACTGTTGACAAACGATGTGTTTTTGCAATAATAAGGCCGGCAAAAATTTTGATCAATTATGGAGGGCAAAGCTATGAGCGATGGAAAGAATCAATGGATGATCTGGACAATTGTCGCGGTCGTCATCGTCGTTATTTTGATCGCGTTCAATTATCAGGGAGATAAATCGGATGTGGTGCCGTTGAGCGAGATCTTCCCCGAAGATAATATGCAGGCGTCCCAAGGCGTCGAGTATGAATACGTTCCGGCTGATTCTCCGCAGGCCCGGCAGGTTCCGGCTGAGGCCGTTCCTCCGGCAAAATCAGCGCCCAAAACACTTAAAGCCAAACAGCCTGCGGCCGCGCCTGCTGCCGTGACCGCGCCGGCGCCCGTTGCCGCCCCATCGGTCCCGGCACAAGGGAATTATGCGATCCAGATTTTATCCTCGACCGATAAAGCCGCGACGGAAAAAGCGCTTGAGAAGGCTAAAGGCAAGGGGCTTACCAATGCTTATTTGGTGACAAAAGAAACAAACAGCGGAACACGTTACCGTATCTATGCCGGGCCGTTCGCCACAAAGCAGGAAGCGGACGCAGCTCTGCCGACCGTGCAAGGTAATTATAAAGACGCGTACATTATTTCGACTAAGTAAAATAAGGAGGAGTTTTGAAATGAAGAATTTTTTTGCAGTTTTTGCAGCCGCAATATTTTTAATTGGATGCACCACTACCCAAAAGAGCGCCGGGATCGGCGCACTCGGCGGCGGGGCGTTAGGCGGGATCATCGGGCATCAGTCCGGTAATGCCGGGACCGGGGCCGCGATCGGAGCGGCGGCCGGCGCGATCACCGGTGTGATCGTCGGCGAAAAATTGGAAAAGAAATTCTGTCCGGTGTGCGGCGCTGAATTCACCAGCGGTGATAAATTCTGCCCGAAAGACGGGACGGAACTCAAGGAAAAACAATAAAATTCTCCGTAAGACCCTTCTGTAAAAAGCTTGCTTGATCTTTCCTCAAGACTGCTCAGTATCGTTTATCATTGCTTATGGTTGAAGAGTTTGTATTTCGCCTAGCTGAAGAAAGCCATCTTAATGGTAAACTGATATGGAATGATCAAGCCCCAGTTACAAGCTTACGTGAATTTATTGACCAAAAAACAAATCAATTTTGGGCTAAAATTGTAAACGCATTAGTAACCAAACGACCTTTTAATGTTTAGTTAAGAGGAGTGGAAGTATGATATCAAGGAGTGATTTATGTGATTATGTTTTACATGTTATCCCTTTATTGACAAGCTAAATTCCCGATGATATTCTAAAGCACTCTTAAAAGTTTGGAGAAAGTTATGGAACGCGAAAAATACGTTGATGAAAGCTGGAAAGATTCAGTGAGCCAGGAAAAAGAGCTTGGTGGGAGCGGCGCCTCTCAGCCCGAAGTGCACGAGGCGGTCCCGGAAGTTAATTTTATTACCTACTTGACCAGTTTGGCCTTTCAGGCGATGATTTTTTTGGGGGAGTTGGAGAATCCGGTCACCAAGAAAACGGAAAGAAACTTGCCCCAGGCAAAATTTTTGATCGATACGCTTACGATGCTGCGCGATAAGACAAAAGGGAACCTTACCAAAGAAGAAGAGGACCTTTTGAATTCGGCCGTTTATGAATTACAGCTGAAGTTTGTGGAGCAGGTAGGAAAATCGCAACAATGATCGATAAAGAATTGTTGAGCATCTTGGCCTGCCCGGCCTGCCAGGGCGATGTGGAATTGAAGGACGAAAGAGTCGTCTGTAAAAGCTGCGGGCGTAAATATCCGGTCAAAGACGGCATCCCGGTGATGCTGGCCGACCAGGCGGAAACGTAAGTCACTGCATGAATTTATCCCGCCGCTTGTCGCCTAGGGCGGACGGCGGGAGGATGAAAATACTATGAAAAAAATCTTAGTCATTCACGGCCCCAACTTAAATCTTTTAGGACAGCGCGAGACCGATATTTACGGCAAGACCACCTTGGCCGAGATCGATGCCAAATTGAGCGAGCTTGCCAAGAAGAACAGTGTCGAATTGGTCACGCTCCAGTCCAACCACGAGGGCGAGATCGTCGATAAGATCGGCAATGCCCCGCAGGAGGGGATCAAAGCGATCGTGATCAATCCGGCGGCCTACACGCATACCAGCGTCGCGATCCGCGATGCCGTTTCAGCTGTGAAGATCCCGACCGTAGAGGTTCATTTGTCCAATATTTATTCCCGCGAAGATTT
>CAYING010000015.1:0-28055 GCA_964364715.1 uncultured Planctomycetales bacterium | reverse complement strand
GGGCCGAATTGAACGGCCACACACAGCTCCGGAGGCTGTTGCCCTATCCGTTAGGCTACGGGCGCAAATTACCACAATTTTTGTTAGATATATTTGTGCCCTGTCCCACACGCTTTATGTGGGACGGGCGCACCAGAACTCCAGCGCTCTTTGCGGGACGGGCGCATCTACATTAATTTTATCTTGAGAAGATGTGCCCTTGTCCAGCGCTCTTTGCTGGACGGGCGCACAAAATCTACTCCACCTGATACGAAACCTTGCCCCCGCAGATCGTCACTTCCACGCGCCCCACCATAGCCTGATTGATGAACGGGGAATTCTTGGACATGGAAACAATTTCGTCCTTCTTGAAGATCCATTCTTTATCAGGATCGATGATCGTAATGTCCGCGTCCTTGCCTTCCGCGATCACACCCTTATTCTTTAATCCGACGATCCGCGCCGGAGCGGCCGACATTTTCTCGGCCATCTGCCGCCAAGAAATGACTTTCGGTTTCACCAGTTCGCGGACCGTTAACCCGACCGATGTTTCCAAGCCGATGATCCCGAACGGCGCGTGGTCATATTCCACTTCCTTGTCTTCGACGGTATGCGGGGCATGGTCCGTGACGATACAATCGATCGTCCCGTCCTTGATCGCTTCTTTGATCGCGTCCACATCTTCTTGAGTACGCAACGGTGGACTCATTTTGGTATTCGTATCATATGTTTTCACGACCTCGTCGGTCAAAGTAAAGTGATGCGGGCACGCCTCAGCGGTCACTTGAATTCCCTGCGATTTCGCAAAGCGGATCAATTCCACTGAACGTTTCAGGCTCATATGCGCCAAGTGGACTTTTGTATTCAAATAATGCGCCAGCTCGATATCGCGCGCGACAATGACCGTTTCCGCCGGGCCCGGGTCGCCTTTCAAACCCAACAGCGTCGAGTGATAACCTTCGTTCATTACCCCGCCGGAAGTGATCAAGGGGTCCTGGCAATGTTCGATCAAAAGAATATCCGCCATTTTGGCGTACTGCAGCGCCAAGAACATCAGCCGGCTGTTGACGACCGATTTTCCGTCGTCGGAAAGCGCGAGGCACCCGGCCTTTTTTAATTCCAGCATATCAACGAGCTCGCCGTCCCTTTGCCCTTTCGTGATCGCGCCGATCGGAATGACATTGACCAAACCGACGCGCTTGGCCTCTTCCATAATTCCCTCAACGATCATCGCGTTATCAATGACCGGGTTGGTGTTAGGCATGCACATCACCGTCGTAAATCCGCCTTTGGCCGCGGCCCTGGAACCGGTCTCGATCGTTTCTTTGTCTTCCCGCCCGGGCTGGCGCAAATGGATATGGATATCGATCAGCCCCGGCATCACCAATTTCCCTTTAGCGTCGATCGTCTTCACGCCTTCTTTCGAAATACTCGGCGCGATCCCCGCGATGATCCCTTTGTCCAGTAAAATGTCCTGCGGCTTTTGGTGCGTCTTATCCGCGTTAACGATAACGGCATTTTTGATCAATAACGGCATTACGCATTCTCTCCCTTAGTTCCTAACAATAAATACAACACCGCCATCCGGATGGCGACGCCGTTGGTGACCTGGTCAAGGATCACCGACTGTTCTCCGTCGGCAACATCGGCGGATAATTCCACGCCGCGGTTGGTCGGCCCGGGATGCATGATCAGAACATTTTTCTTGGCGTGCTTTAATTTTTCCCGGTTGATCCCGAATTTAACGGCGTATTCCTTGATCGACGGTAAAAATTTATCTTCCTGGCGTTCCTTCTGGATCCGCAAGAGCATCAAGACATCGCTCTGCCGGATCACGTCCTGCGTATCAAAATTTACTTTCACCCCGAGCCGTTCAACCCCGGCGGGCATCAACGTCGCCGGCCCGCAGACCGTCACCTCCGCGCCTAATTTCGTTAACCCTAAAATGTTCGACCGCGCGACACGCGAGTGCATAATGTCGCCGATGATCCCGACCTTCAGGCCTTCGATGCGGCCGAGTTTTTCTTTAATGGTGAACATATCCAAAAGCGCCTGCGTCGGGTGCGCGTGGCATCCGTCGCCGGCGTTCACGACCGCGGCCTTCAAACCGTCAGCTAAAATCTTGGGCACACCGGACGATTTGTGGCGCACGATCACTAAATCCACATTCATCGCCTCGATATTGCGGGCCGTGTCCAGAACCGATTCGCCCTTGGACATCGAACTTCCCGAGGAAGAAATACTGATCGTGTCCGCGGATAAACGTTTGGCGGCAAGCTCGAAAGAGATACGCGTGCGCGTGGAAGGTTCGGAGAACATAAGGACAATGGTTTTCCCGCGGAGGGCCGGGACTTTTTTAACTTCGCGGGCGGAAACTTCTTTAAAAGATTTGGCCGTTTCCAAGATTAATTCAATTTCTTCCTTGGAAAGCTCGTCGAGCTCGATCAGATCATGTTTGGTCCAATTGTTCATAGGCCTTTCAAATCATAAGATACAATAACCAATTTGTGATTTGACAAATCCTAAGCACGAAACTCTAAATCCTAAATAAATCCAAAATTCGAATGAGTGAAATTAAAAACGTTTTGATATTTGAATTTTGGTTATTTGCATTTGTTTAGAGTTTAGTGTTTCGGATTTCGTGTTTTTGTTTGTTCCTTGTATCTTGTTACTTGTTATTTTCAATCACTACCTCATCTGTTTTTTCCTCATCCGTTTCCTTTAGCATCACCTTCACATTCTGCTCCAAAGAGGTGGGAATATTTTTCCCGGCGTAATCCGCGCGGATCGGAAGCTCCCGATGTCCGCGGTCGACTAAGACCGCCAGCTGAATATTCGACGGCCGGCCAAAATCGATCAAGGCATCCAGGGCCGCCCGGACCGTGCGCCCGGTAAAAAGCACATCGTCGACTAAAATGATTTTCTTGTCGGTGATATCAAAATTGATCAGGGTCTCATGGACGATCGGTTTATTCCCCACCATCGTCAGGTCGTCGCGGTAGAGCGTGATGTCCAGGATCCCCATCGGCACGTCGGCATTTTCGATCTGCTTGATATATTTCTGCAAACGCTCGGCGAGAAAGACCCCGCGGGTGCGGATGCCGATGAGGCAGATTCCCTCAACGCCTTTATTTTTCTCAATGATCTCGTGGGCGATGCGCGTCAGAGCGCGGTGGACCGCTTCTTTGTCCATCAGTTTGGAATTGGATGTCATCATATCCTCGGTGGTGATCCTGCGCTGCGCGCGGGATTTTTTCGCGCCTATGGTTTATGTCGCTGTGCGTCCATAAACCATGCGCTCAAAAAAAATGCCCGCCCTTGGCAAGGCGAGCTTTTGTTGTATTTGAACAATGAATTCACAGTTTTCATATTGTTCCTTACCGATCTCACAGGACCGGTTTAAAGGTTAAATCTGCAGAAACTATAACATTGACCCTTGGCCTTGTCAAGGATGTTCTTCAAGGAGAGCGCGAACCTTCGGGCAGGAAGATGCGCACAAAAGTATTAATAAACCGCTAAATCTATATTTCTGAATTCTTCCAGGTAAGGATAAACTACAGGAAAATCTATTTCCCAGGTATCCAGCAAGATTGCAAAATTAGCTGTGTAAATCTTAAGAAACCGTCTAACGGGAAAATAAGCAGCGGTATACTCGACACCGGGAGCTGCCATATAAAATGACGACGGTATCACTGGATTCTCTTGCTGAAAAACGGGATAGTAAAAATATCTGCCGGCTCCAACATGCGGTGTTTCTATATGAAATGAAGATATAATGCCGCTGCCATCCAGATACAACGAAAAATCATCTGCCAGATAACTGGGGCCGGACTGATAATTCTTGACTAAAAAACCTAAAATACCCGGAGAGAACTCAAAGAGATCATGCATGAGCGCGGCTTGCGCTGCGATCTGCTGATTTTGGTTTTGCGTATCATGCAAAACAATTCCGAAATATCCTGAGAGTTGAAGGCCGCCAATATTAACTGTTAGTATAGAATTCAAAAGAGCATTACGCGCTATCTTAAGCGTTCTGGGCCCTCCCGGGCTCGTTGGATTTAGATTAGTTATATTTGCCGTTACCGAAAATGCCCAGCTCGCGGAATTAGAGACATTATTCCACGCTATGAATCTTTCAATAGAGCTGCCGGGAGCTCCGGTATCAAAAGCAATATAAGCAGTATTGGTAATTGAATCAACCTTAATGGCCATGGCTTCCACTCCAGTCAGGTTATTTTGCACCATCGCAGACTGCCAAACGCCGTTAATTTTAGCCAGGACATCAATCTGGTTCATCCCGCCAGTTGAATCCAATGAGTCGGCGAGGATGACGGGTATTGCTGTATTTCCATTTTCCCACAAAGTTATTTTTACCTTGCGGATCATCCGATTCGCCAAAGAACCCGGCTGCGGCACCGTCTCACGGCTCATTGTCCCTGCTTGACTCACTGTAATATAAGTAATGAAATTAGGAGCAAAAGTTGCCCCTAAATCGATCAAAGCAAAATGCAGCGTTTTGTTGCGTTGCTCCATAACCATACTTTTCTCTACTGTAGTCCCGGCATAAATTTGCTGAGTTGCCAGCACCGCTTTACGCGATATATTAAGCATTTTAATAAATACCCTGTCCGTGGAAGGATTAAGAGGGCTCGCGACGCCGGCATTAAAATCCACATAACTCACCACGGCCTCAGGTTTCAGAGACAGCGGTGGACGAGTCCGTGCAAAAGAATTGCTGACAGCGGAAAAGATAGTACCCGCTAACGTTACCGCTACAACCAAATTTCTTGAATATTTTAAGAGCTGTTGTTTGAGCATCTTGCTTTTTCCCGTAAAGTGAATTATTTTAAGAAACAGAAATAGTATAACATATTACCGTTTCGCTTCAGCAAAAAAACTTTAACACTACAACCAAAGAAAGAAGCGAGCCAAGCGAGCGCTTTCTTATAATTTCGTGACTGAACTTTACAAGCCCCGCTGAGTATGTTATACAAGTAGTAATCAATGAGCCTCCTATGAAAAAAATATTATTCTCAATCCTGTTTCTTGTGGCCGCTCCTTCGCTTGCCGCGGCCGGCCAGGTGACCATCACCAACCAATACCCTTCTCCGGCGGGCATTTATGACTGGCTGCAATTGGTCGGCAGGGGCACTGACCCCTTCGCCTGCGGCTCCATTGCGCAAGGACGGTTTTATGTATTAACTTCCCCCGCACCCCCCAGAATGATGTTTTGTAATGGTGTAAGCTGGATACCCCTTTCCGGCCCCTGGACCGAAGATGATGCCGGCAATAACATCTTCTTATCCGGAGCTAATCCGGAAAATAAAAAAGTCGGGATCGGCACAGCGACCCCATTTTTCCGATTGACCATGGATAATACTACCGGAGTGCTCAACCCCGATGGCGGGATCTTTGCCCGAGGGATCTTTGACGGGCCCAACCATTTGAACCCAGCGCTGTCGGATCTAGGGCTATTGCCCGCTGCCAGCCGCCCTTTGGCGATCCCGGAATCTTATTTTATCTGGTATCCCAAAAAAGGGGCAATCCGGGCCGGTTCCCTGACCAGCGCCGGGCATATAGCGCAATTCGTATTTCCCTATTTACAACATTTAGAATGGGATGATGGATGGATCGGCGACAATTCTGCCGCTTTCGGACAAGACACGACCGCTTTGGGAGAAAGTTCCGTTGTTTCCGGAGGAGCAAAAAATTTAGCTTATTCTGCTTTCTCAGTCGTTGGCGGAGGAGAAAATAATAAAGCGGGGTATTATAATGCTACGAATCCTCCGCAACATACAACCATCTCCGGCGGACAAAATAACCACGTTCGCTCAGCCTACGGCTTTATCGGCGGCGGATCAGACAATATCGCCGGAGATACTAATCCAGCCGGCAACTTTCCGACACAATACACAACGATCACGGGAGGAAAAAACAATATTGCCAAATATAATTTTTCCTCGATCGGCGGAGGTGATTCGAACAATATTCTTGCGCTTAACTCTACCATCGCCGGTGGCGTCAACAATGTCATCGATTCAGAAAATTTCGGTACCTTGGTCGGGATCGGCGCCGATACAAATAATTTTATCGGCGGAGGGTTTGGCAACAACATCTTAGGCAGCCTCGCTGCAACCGTAACGGGCGGCAGCAGCAATGTTATCACAACTGCCGACTTTAGCACCATCGGCGGTGGGGAAAGTAACGCCATTACCAACGGGATTCATGCGACCATTGTCGGCGGGAAGCTAAATCAGGCCAACAGCGATAATTCTGTCATTATCGGGTCCAATCTTGTTGTGGATGGAGCGCGCACAATCGCGATCGGAAATCCAGCTGCCTTAACCACGATCGCCCAAGCCGACGCGATCGTTCTTTTACCCGCGGGAAATGGAAATGTCGGAATAGGAATAATATCACCAACTCAAAAACTAGACGTTGTCGGAGCTGTAAGGTTACGCCCGCCCACAACAGCGCCGACCTGCAACAACCTATCAGATAACGGCGTACTGTACACTTCAGCCAGCGGCGGCCTTTGCTACTGCAGCCAAGGCACCCGATGGGTCAATCTTACAGAAACTGCAGCCGGCACCTCATGCCCATAAGCATTTACGCCAAAGTTTATTAAAACTAAAAGGGCCCCGCCCCGCAGAATTCCTGCGGGGCGGGGCCCTTTATATTTAGCTCGGCTTGTAAATTATCGGGATGTTATCTTTAACTTTTCGATCTTATGCGTAGCTGTCGGCGCGCTGTCCAATTTCACATGGCTCCAGCTGGCGCCGTTGAACGAATAGAGACGAACCTGATGACACAGCAATATTAATGCCCCGCTGCAGCTGACAGAAGCACCATTATTATCATAGATCACCCCGGCATAAGTCTCATTATAACGCGGCAAAGTCGTTACCGCCGGATAAGTAAAATAAGGCGGCCCCGTCAATGTCCCATCAATCAGCTGTGGTGTCGGCGCTACAGTCCCTTGGGGAGAAGTATAAATTTTAATTTCTTTGCCGCCTAATCCCATTTGAATAAACCCGGGATTTGTACCCTGTTCCAAAGTGACCAGTTTAAAAATCTTCTGATTGCCGGACTGGGCCAATGTCAAGGCCCCTGAACCCCAAGGCCCCGCCGTATTTAATATGGTCCGCACTAAACTCATATTGGTTAAAGAATTCCCGGAATAAACATTGATCCCTGCTTCGGGATACTGATGGGAGACGGTTATTGCCGGAACAGCGGCAATGACTGTATTACCTGTGCCCGGATCTGTCATGAAATCCATAGGCTCTGCCCTGGGGATGATAGAATTAAAAATCTCGCCTCCCCACACCTGGTTGTTGGTCACCGGAGTCCGCAGAAACGGTATGGCTGGAGGAGAAAAGGAAGCCAGGGTTGTAGTATTAAACTTCCAGGTAACGATATTACCAAAGGTACCATTCACAGTTGGCCCTATTTCAGGATAAGTGATCATCACTTCCGTCGATGTTGGCGAAAAAAATTCCATTTTGGCATTCGTACCAAAGCGTTTCGAATTTTTAAGAACTTGATAGGCAATAATATTCGGTGTCCATCCTGTGGCGGTCAGCCGTGAATAATAAACCCGCGCCTGCGTCGCTGTTTCCGCCAGAACGATCGCATGGACCTCTTCCGTTGTCCCGACGGGCCTGACAGCTATGGCCAAAGATTTAATGGTCAACCCTGTGGGGGGCAAGGGAAATTGATACACTCCCAGCGACGTTGAAATACTGGAACGGATATCGAGGTAAACCGGAAAAGTGCCAGCGGTGCCGCTCCTCACCACATAAAACATATAAATTTTGCCGCTCAACGGCCCCACCTTCATATCTACGTCGTAGGATAATCCCGTATTTGAAATGACCGCGATGGACGATTGACTACCATCCCATTCCGTCAGTTTCAAGACAGCAGGCCCGCCGGCAAGAGGCCTCACCTGATAAACAGCATCCACCTTGGGCGGCATATTGACTACCGGGATCGGCGGCGCAGGGATAGCGGCGCTGTCCACGGCAGGTGTCTGTGCCTGGGCTATAACGACACAGGCTAATACCATGACAAAAACTGTCTTGACTTTATATAATTTAGATGTACGATCCATTGTCATTTCCTCCAATAGTTATTCAAAACGGCACCAAGCCGAATCTAATTAAACCATAACACACAGGCAAGGCTTGTCAATCAGGGTAAAGCTGTTTCAGAGCAAACGTTTTCTTCAAACCCCTTGTTTTAACGCCGCAGATGCGATACTCTTTTACTGGGGACAATGCACGTCACCGCGGACGGCGGATTATGTTTCTGCGGAACACCCTCAGGCATAGGCCCTTAATTCTTTTTTGAAAAGAAAACGTTTTCTCAAAATCGAGTTTTCTATCTTGTTGTCCAGGGATTCAGCTTTTATACTTGAAATGATGAATCGCGTTCACATTGTCAACCCAAGGAGCCTTATGATGCCAAAAATTTTAGCCCCTCTTGCCGGAATCCTGCTGCTTGCCGGTTACGCTTGTGCGGGAAGCTCGACTCTCGCGACAGTCATCCCTTCTCCCGCTGCAAAATTTATCTCTATTGAAACTCAAACAGGTCTCTTCACACCCTTAGCCTCAGCCCCCACCCCTTGCCCGGAAGGGACCGCTTATTTTGACAGCACAACCGGCGAGCTTCTAGTATGCAATGGATTGGGCGTGAGCCTAGCTCCTGGCCCATGGATCAGAAATAGTGTAAGTGGCACAACATCTTTAAAAATACCTGGTGACAAAGTTATCGTTAAGGGAGATCCCACAGCTGCCTTGGCAGATCTTACGCTAAATGGCAGTTTTGTGGTCAATGGCGTGGCAGGCAGTACACCGATCACGCTGACCGGTCGAGGCGCTTCGGGATTTCTGGTACTCACTGATAAAAATGGCGCTATTTCTGCAGGTGTCAATGTTTTAACCACCGGCTCATTAACAGACGGTGTAGGGAATACTGCGATACGTTTTGGCGGAGATACGGTTGCCTTGGGGTATGCTTCTTCCGTTTTAGGAGGGGCTACAAATTCTATTGACGCCAATAGCACGCTCAGCACGATCGCCGGCGGGCAAGGCAATGGGATTGAAAATGCCGCCGGTGCATTTATCGGTAGTGGACAAGTCAACTGGGTCAATGGCAATATGTCGGTCGTTGGAGGAGGATATTTTAATCGGATTTTCGTCGGTGCGACTCACGCTTTTATCGGCAGCGGTAACGAGAACACAATACTTGCCGGCGGCACCTATGCCGTCATCGGCGGAGGCAGTTTGAATGCCGCCAGCGGAGATCATGCCGTGGTGGGAGGCGGTGGGGATAACTCTGCCGAAGGAACATCATCTGTTGTTGCCGGCGGCGGAAGCAACACGGCCACGGGAAATTTCGCTGCTGTTTCAGGCGGCAGCAGCAATACCGCATCGGGCGTCAATTCCTCTGTTTCAGGCGGCAACGGTAATACCGCAGCGGGCGTCGGTTCCTTTACTTCAGGAAATAATAATACCGTCTTAGGAAATGCTTCCGGCGCGATCGGCGACGGGAACACTGTCACTGCCACCGCCCTCAACAGCATTGTCATCGGATCCGGCGGAAATGCTGTCAACAGCAACACAGTTGTTTTCAGCAATGTGAGCGTTGCTGTCGGAAGGAACGATGCCCGCGCGGCTTTGGACGTGAATAACGGAGAGATCGCCTTCGGCGGGACCCGCTATGCCGCCGGCGGCCCTGTCCCATTTTATACGATGGGGGCTGTTGTCAATTCGGACGGCAGTATTCTACAAAATTACGGCGTCGCCGGTGTCACCCAAACCGCAAGAGGGACGTATGATATTACGTTCCCGGCATTCCTCAATGTGCCGATCGTCCAGGCGACCGCCGTCAGCGATACCCCTCAACTGTCCGCGGTCATCACAAATCTTACCGTCAATTCAGCGACACTGACGGTCTATGACCCGTCATTGGGTGATTATGTTGATTCGTCTTTTTCAATTTTAATTACGGGAACAGTAAGCGCCCCCGCCGCGCTTTAAACTATCGGAAACGCACATTCAACAAGACCACGAATTCGCCTCGTGGTTTTGTTATTGAATGGAAAAGAAACCGTTTTCACGGAATTGGGCCTCCAGCATTGACGTGGGGCATAGATGATTTATACTTGAAGTAACTTCAGCTTTGGCTGGAGATCGTTCTTTTTACATTGAAAATAGTAAACTATTCGTAAGAATAGGGCACAAAGCTAAAGGGCCCGGCCGCGGTTTTAGGAAGGTGGGCAGCCAGCTGCCAATGAACTAATTTACTAAACGCGCCCTGTTCCCAATGAGAGAACAGGGTTTTTTATTGAAAATTTAAGGAGAACAAATTTAATGAAAAAATTTATATTAACCATATTTTCCATACTGACAGCAGCGTCAACTGCGCTGGCCGGGAGTACTTCCCTGCAGTTTCTCGTTCCCTCTCCTTCCGGATATTATAATAACCTTATTCTCAAACCCGGGGCTCTTCCCTCCGGGGCCTGCACGCCGGGTGCGATAAGGGTCAACGAATCAAATATTTTTCAATTCTGCAATGAAAGCGGTGGCTGGGGATTTTTGCGCGGCGTTTTTCGCCAGGACGGTTCCACGGTTTCTTTAAGCGATACGACGGATACGGATTATTATTTTTATATGGGACCTAACGGCGGCGTGCCGGATCAAGGAATCACGATCCCAAAAAACGGCGGGATCGTTGCCAAGGGAACTTATGGGGCCAGCCCTATTCTCACGACGGCCGGCACCGGCACACGTTTAATATGGTATCCCCGAAAATCCGCTTTCCGGGCTGGAACTGTTTTCGGAACCCAGTGGGATGATGTCAATATGGGGGAATACTCGGTTGCCTTCGGAGGAGATAATCAAGCTGTCGGCCCGTATAGCGCCGTATTAGGCGGCACCGGTAACAAAGCCGGCAACAATTCTCTGGGTGAAATCATCAGACTTCTCAATGCCGCTTCAGTGGTTGTCGGAGGTGCCTCCAATACATCTTCGAATATTAAAACATTTGTCGGAGCCGGACATGGAAACATCGCTGAGGGATCCTGGAGTTCTGTCGTTGGCGGTGTCCAAAACCGTGCCAGCGGCGCGCTTTCCTTTATCGGCGGCGGCGGGGATCAAACGCAAGCGACGTGGAACGCGGCGAACGGATGGGCGTCTGTCATTGTCGGGGGAACGACGAATACGGCCGGCGGAAATTATTCCAGCATCGGCGGCGGGACTGTCAACACAGCCAGCGGGGCTTTCAGCACGATCGCCGGGGGAAGCACCAATACAGCCAGCGCTCAAACTTCGACTGTTGCGGGAGGAAATTTAAACCAAGCTACCGGCGTCAATTCGTCCGTATTGGGCGGATTGCAGAATATTGCCGGCGGCGTCAAAGCAACTGTTCTGGGCGGATCCAACAACCAAGCCAACGGCGACACCTCTATGACCGGAGGGGCTAATCTGATCGCTTCCGGTGACAGAATCATTGCCCTTGGACATCCCGCAGCTGCCACAACTGTTTCTCAAAACGATGCGATCGTCCTTTATCCGCAAGGCAATGTCGGTATCGGAACAACGACGCCTGCTTATAAACTGGATGTGAACGGGAACGGAAGATTTAGCGGGAACCTGATCACGACAGGCAATATTGGAGCCGGTGTTGCCGGACCGACACAGTCCCTGCACATCAGCGCAGCTATGAGAATGACGCCGATGGACAGTCCACCGACTGCTGAGGACGGTGTCATATATTACAACAGCAGCGGTGAAGTATGCGTCTCCATTAGAGGAACCTGGTACCCTGTACTTGCCGGAACTGCCGGCGGGAACTGCCCACCTACTTTTTAAAATCATTTCAAGAACACAAATTCAACAAGACCACGAACTCGCCTCGTGGTTTTGTTATTGAAGGATGCTGCAAAAGCTCACTCGCCTTCCCTGCCAAGGCCTCTTCGAATTTCTTCGTGATCTCGCGAACGCAGACAACTTTCGGGTCATCCAAAACTTCTGAAATATCCTTAAGGGTTTTCGCGATACGGTACGGCGATTCATAAAAAATGACCGTCCGCGTCTCCCCTTTTAATTTCTCCAATTCCTTGCGGCGGGCGATCGGTTTCGGCGGCAGGAATCCTTCAAAAACAAAACTGTCCGTCGGCAATCCTGATAAAGAAAGAGCCGCAACCAACGCCGTCGGCCCCGGGATCACGGTCAACGGAATCTTATTCTCTTTGGCTAATTTCACTAGAACATAACCCGGATCGCTGATCCCCGGCGTACCGGCATCGGTGACAAGCGCGATCTTTTTTCCCTGCTTTAAAAGCCCCAATAAATAATCGGCTTTCTTCACCTGGTTATGTTCAAAATAACTTGTCGAAGGCGTCGTGATCTGATAATGATCGAGCAAAATTCTTGTATGGCGGGTATCTTCGGCAGCGATCAAGTCAACGTCCTTCAAGACCTCCAGGCCGCGAAGGGTGATATCTTTAAGATTGCCTATGGGGGTGGAGACGATATATAGCATTGTGACTTGTGGCCCGTGACTTGTAAAAATCAATATTGACGAGTCACTAGCCACGAGTCACTAGTCACTGTCATTCAACCGTAACCGATTTCGCCAAATTCCTCGGCTGGTCCACGTCGCAGCCGCGGCTGACCGCCACATAATAAGCAAAAAGCTGAAGCGGAATGACCGCCAAAAGAGGCGTCAAAAGAGGATGCGTCGACGGCACAAAGAACACTTCGTGAGAATGATCGCGGATTGTTTGATCGCCTTCGGTCGCGATCGCGATGATCTTGCCCTTACGCGACAAGATCTCCTGAATGTTGGAGATCATTTTTTCATAAGTGCCCGACTGCACGGCCACGCAGACGACCGCGCGGTATTCATCAATCAAAGCGATGGGCCCGTGTTTCATTTCGCCGGCGGCGTATCCTTCGGCCGGGATATAGGAAATTTCCTTAAGCTTCAAAGCGCCTTCCAACGCCGACGGATAATTAAGATTTCTTCCTAAATACAAGAAACATCCGAAATGCGAATTCTCTTTGGCGATCTTGGCAATATGTTCCTTATGCCGCAGCATTTTATTATAGATCGCCGGAATATGGCGCAAAGCTGAAATGATCTTTTTCGTTTCCGAAGCTGAAAGTGTTTTGTGGACAGCGGCTAATTTCAAAGCAAAAAGATATAACATCGACAGCTGCGCGGTATAGGCCTTGGTGGAAGCGACCCCGATCTCCGGCCCGGCGTGAATATACAAAACACCGTCGGACTCGCGGGTAATAGAGGAACCGACCGCGTTGATGATCGAAACGACTTTCGCGCCCTTGGCTTTCGCTTCTCTGACCGCGGCCAAAGTATCGGCTGTTTCTCCGGACTGGCTGATCGCGACGACCAATGTTTTTTTATCCAGGATCGGATTGCGGTAACGAAATTCGCTGGAGACATCGATCAATACCGGGACGCGCGCCAACGCTTCGATCACATATTTCCCGGCCAGGCCGGCATGATACGCGGTCCCGCAGGCCACGATAAAAATTTTATTAATATTCTTTAACTGTTTATCGCTTAGCCCGATACCGTCGAGGTGAACCGCGTTCCCTTTAAGACGGCTCCGCAGCATTTGCTTCAAGACATCCGCCTGCTCGTGGATCTCCTTTAACATAAAATGCGCGAAACCCTGTTTCTGCACCGCGTCGACTTTAAAAGTGACCGTGTGGATCTTATATTTCACCTTCTTCCCGGCGGAATTATAAATATCGATCTTGTCTTTTTTCAGGACCGCGATCTCGCCGTCTTTCAAATAAATGATCCGCTTGGTCTTATCCAGAATAGCCGGAACGTCGGAGGCGATAAAATTTTCCCCTTTCCCGGCGCCGATGATCAAGGGCGAGCCCAGGCGCGCCGCGACCAGCGTATCCGGATGGTCCTTGGCAATGACACCAAATGCAAAAGAACCTTTAAACTGGCCGATCGCTTTTTTGACCGCCGCGAAAAGATCGCCCTTGTAATACAGCCCGATCAAATGCGCCGCGACCTCGGTGTCGGTTTCCGAGAGGAATGTGCAGCCCTTGGCCTTAAGCATCTTCTTTAAAGCTTCGTAATTTTCGATAATGCCGTTGTGGACTATGAGGATCTGTTGGGAAAAATCGAAGTGCGGATGGGCGTTGACTTTATTGGGAGCGCCGTGCGTGGCCCAACGGGTGTGGGAAACACCGATGGTGGCGCTGGGTAACGGATGCGACTTGATAAGAGTTTCGAGGTCCCGAATTTTCCCCGGCGACTTGCAGACGATGATCTCCCCGCCGTCGGAAGAAATGATCCCCACGCCGCTGGAATCATAACCCCGGTATTCCAAGCGCTTCAAGCCGTCGATCAGGATGGACGCGGCTTCTTTTTTTCCGACGTAACCGATGATTCCGCACATAAAAGGTCACAAGGTCAAAAGGTCAAAAGGTCACATGTAAAATCTTGAACAACTTTTGACATTATGACCTTATGACTTTTTGACCTTTTCTAATTTTTATTTTTGCCTGGTTTAATATGGATCAGCGTGACAACTTTGTTGTAACGGCTTTTGTTTCGGGTGAAATAGACCTCTCCGTCACATCCGGCGGTCAAGTGATTTAAACCGATGACGTTATTGCCCGGCTTCCATTTGTGGCCTTGGCGGGTCAAGACAGTCCCTGATTTAACCTGTTGTCCGCCAGAGACTTTAATGCCTCTTGTTTCTTTGTAATACTTATGCGTTGTATGTCCTAATCTGCTCATTGCTTTCCTCCCTGACCTGAAATTGATTTCCGTCCGATAAACCAGCTTAAAGGATTTATAAGTATACTATTATTTATTAAAAAAAACCAGAAAATATATTTTCCACCCCGGGGGTGGAAGGACATCCATTCAGTCAAAAGGCCGTCCGCCTAAGGCGGACGGCCTTTAAGATCAGCATCACTGTTTATTTTTGCGCGTTCAAAATAGCATCGATTTCCTTTTGGAACGAGGCCAGGTCTCTCGCCATGGTCTTTTTCCCGTTCAAAAAGAACGTCGGGGTCCCGCGGACATCCACCTGATCGACCAGCTGCATATCGGCGGCGATCCATTGTTCATATTGCGCGTCTTTTTCGCTCAGATCCTTTGTGAATTTGTCCGCGTTCAGGCCGATATCCTTGGCCAATTCTTTATATTTGTCCGCATTAAGCCCGGAATTGTCTTTTAAAATGGCATCGACCATTTCGAAATATTTCCCCTGCTCTCCGGCGGCAAAAGCGGCCTTGGCAGCCGGCTTGGCTTCAGGATGGAACGGAAGCGGAAAATTCTTGAGTATATAATTCACCTTATCCGGATACGCCTTGAGGACTTCTAGAATCGGCGCGTGAAACCTGGAACAGAACGGGCACTGAAAATCGGCAAACTCAACAATTGTGATCGGAGCGCCCTTGACTCCCCGGACCGGAGAATGGTCCACCGGAATATTATGCACCTTGGAAAAATCTTCATCCGGGACCTGCGGCTGCTGGGGACGCTGCGGCTGCTGGGCCATATTCTCTATCTTCGACTCAAGCAAGGTCACCCGGCGCTGCAGGTCCTGAAGCGCGATCAACACGGCGGAAGAATTCTTTCCTAAACCGCTTAGATCCGACGACATCCCCTCTTCAAGTTTTTTCAAAACAACCATGGTTTCGACCTGCTGTTTCATCATCTCGCCCATGACCGGGTCCTTCGATTGTTTGAAAAAAACCGCTGCTCCTAAAAATACAGCAAGAACAGCTCCCAAAACCACAACAAATGTTTTATTCTGCATAGCGCTTCCTTTCTATTGTTGGTAAATGATGTTTAAGTTTATCCTACAAAATTCCCGATTTCAACCGTTTTCTATAATGCGACCCCGCCGTACTTCCGGAAGATGAGGCGGATATCATCCCACCGCCGGGAGCATCCGAAAACAGCGATGATCAAAGTAGCCTCTCCCTTTTGAATCGTTCCCACGAAACAGGACTGGGCCGCGCGCGTATAACCTGTTTTGCCGTACACCTTCTGCCGCCAATCCTTCTTGAAAAATATTTTATTATGACTTTTTAAGGAAATCTTTCTGCCGTCCAGCGATGTGATCTGTTTATACGGTTGACGGATGGCTTTTTTGAAAAACTCAAACTTGAGCGCGTGACGAAAGATCATATACATATCATAGGCCGTCGTGTACTGCGGAATTTTCGAAGAGGGTAAGCCGGAAGCGTTGGAAAATTTGGTATGCTTAGCGCCGATCTCTTTGGCCCGCTGGTTCATCATCTGGACAAATTTATATTCGGAACCCGCAACCGCTTCGGCCAACACCATAGCCGCATCATTGGCTGAATTAAGCAAGATCGCATACAAAAGATCGATCACGCGGTACCGCTCGCCGGCCCGGACATTAATCTTGGAAGGCGGCGCGCCGGGCGGGCGGCTGCCGACGGTAATGACCTTATCCAGCGGGAGCTTCTCCAGCACCATGATCGCCGTCATCACTTTGACCGTGCTCGCCGGAAGAATTTTATTGTGGACGTTTTTTCCGTATAAGCGCTTGACGTTCGTTGAGTCGGACAGGATCGCTGCTTTGGCCGACACCCCGCGGGGAGAACTTTTTTTACGGGCCGCGAAGGAGAACGACGGGGCAGCGAGGGCCAGGATCAAAACAACGCTGATGACTTTAAGAAAAAACTTTTTCATTTTATCCGCAGGCCTCGGCGACCATCTGCATGGCTCGGGCAATGCCCTGGGTCGGGATGTACCGCATTCCTTCCGCCGCGGCGACTTTCCATCCTTTTGAAGTGCGGATGATCGAGGCCCAAAAATGCTGGGTCATATTCTCCTCGGCGACGACCAGATGGATCATGGCCGATTTTTTTTGGTCATCCCGCACCATTCCTTTATAGACAATGGCCGGGCTGCCCCTCAGGTCGGTGAATTTAAATTTCTTCGGGTCGAATTTCTTGATGGTACAGGGATTCACGCCGGCGTCTCGCTTGACCGGAATATTGATATGCTTGTTCTTTTTTAAAAAAATCTCAAAAAATTTCTTCTGTCCGCCTTCCACCCATTTGCGTTCGAATTTTGTATCGTACCGCGGGCGGACCGTCTGGGTCCTTATGGAAAATCCGGAAGAACCAGTCTCATCCAGGATCCACTCTGCATACGGCTTATGGTCAGTGACGATCGTTAATGTCCCCTGATCGATCAACCGGCTGTTGGCCAGACGAAGAAAATCATTCGCAAAAAGCCGGTGCTTGATGTGCTTCTTCTTCGGCCACGGACACGGGAAAAGGCAGTAAATATTTTCAATGGATCCCGGCTTGAACAGCCGCTCCAGGGCGATCCTGACATCCACCATCAGGATACGGACATTCGCGAGATCGCCCGCCGCAATTTTATTCAGCGTCTTGCAGATCCGTTCCCACTGCTGATCGATCCCGACAAAATTTCTTTCCCGATTGTCTTGGGCGAGCTTATGGATAAATTCTCCGCTGCCGCAGCCGATCTCCAGGTCCAGCGGAGCGCTCGACGGGAACTGCCGATCCCAGTCGACCGGACGGGGAACATCGAAATGAGAAAAAAAATTCTTGAGCGAAATATTGGGGATCATAAAAGCCCCGCCAAGGCGGGGGATTACGGTTTACGGATCTTGTTTAAGAAATACCATCCCTTGCCGGCCAAACGGCCGCCTTCAAAGATCAAGGGGGTCAATTCATCGTCGGTAATACTTCCGTCCGCCTTTACAATATGAGTAAAATAATAAACGGCCTCGTAAGTCTTCGTTCCCGGCGCGATCATTTCAACCCTCTGCGGATTCGGGATAACGATCGGCTTGGTCGAGCCCTGTTTCGGATCCGTGATCTCATACCCGATCACAACCTGGTCTCCGAGGATACCGCTGATCTCGTCGCGGGACATCCCCGGCCGCACCTGCTCGATGCGCGTCAGACTTTTTAACGGGCCGCCGATCGCTGCGCATCCCGCGGCAAACAAACACACTAAAATTAGAAGATTCTTTTTCACGCTCATCACCCTTATTTAAAACGCGGCTTTATTGTAAAACGATTCTTTAAATTTACAATCCTTATTTTCCTCAAAATTATAAGAAGAAATAAGGATTAGTGCTGATTTCCTCTAGAAAAATTTAAGGAAAATCCGCCAATAAAATTATTCGCTTGGTTTCGAAATGACCTCGGTATTTTCATCGGCCGGGAATCCCAACTTCTGCTGCAGCTCTTTGACTCTATCCTTCAAACCCACATTCTCATCGATCATCTGGAAGAAATCGTTCGCCAGGTCGTCGCGTTCTTTAGTCAGCGTTTCGATGGCCTTGTCTTTTTCCTTAACAAGTTCGTTCGTGATCCCCAGCTGCTGTTCAAGATGCCCGATCTGTTCATAATCCGGACGGCCCTGTGTCATACTGCGGATCGTTTCCTCTTGCTGTTTCAGCAACTCCTCTTTTTCCTTCACCTGCGCCCGCAAGACTTCTGCTCCCTCCTGGACGGATCTCATCTCACCCTTGATCTTCTCGGCAGCCGCGATCCGCGGCTGCAAGGCGTTGATCTGTTCCTCTAAAGTTTTAATTTTTTCCTGTAAAGGCACGCGAACCTCATCGATATTCGCTGCAACGACCTGTTCGTTGAATTTCGCGGCCTCCTTCGCCAAGCCGTCAACTTTTTCCTTAAGCGCGACGTTCTCGTCGATGATCTCAAAGAAATCGCCGGCCAATTTGTCGCGCTCTCCGGAAACGGTTTTAATGTTCTGCTCTTTTTCTTTTGCCAGACGGCCGGCCTCAGCCAGCTTTTCTTCTAAAATTCGAATCTTTTCTTGTAACGGCTGTATCGCTTCATTGACTTTACCGCCGACCGCGGCCTGCTGCGCCTTCAGCTCATTTTCTAATACCCTGATCTTTTGTTCTAACGAATCACGGACCGCAGTGACGCTGTCCACCTTTTCTATTTGCTCAGCTTTTAACTGTTCCTGAAGCTGAACGATTCTCTGCTCTAAAGGACCTTTGGCTTCAGCGATCCTCTGCGGGATCAATTCCTGCGTTAATTTCACCTGTCCCTCGAGATCCTTGATCCGCTCCTGCAAAGGCGCCTTAGCCCGGGCCGCCTGATCCGGCAGAGACGCATCCCTGTCTTTCAATTCCGCTTGAAACTGCTGGATCGCTTTCTCCAAAGGCGCCTTGGCCTCGGTGATCTTACCAGGGACAGAATCCTCCACCGACTTCATCCGGGATTGTAGTTGAACAAGCTGATCAGTCATGGAATCGTGCTGTTTCTGGACGGAATTCAAATTCTTCTCCAAGGAATCTTTTTGCTGAGTGAGATCATTGATCCTTGATTCTTTTTCCTGAAGCGTCTTTTGAACCTCAGCGATCTTCGCCTGCAAAGGTTCTCTGGCCTGTTCGATCTGCGACGGAACAGCCTGCCGGGTCGAATCTAATTGCTCCTGCAATTGAACGATCTGGCTGAGCAAAGGTTTCTTCGCTTCATCAACTTTACCCGGCACAGAACCTTTAACGGAATCCAGCTCCGCAATCAGCCCGTCGATCTTCTGCTGCAAAGGCTGCTTCGCTTCCTCAATTTTCCCCGGAATGGAAGTGCGCGATGCCGCCAGTCCCTGCTGAAGGCTTTCAATTTCTTTCTGCAGCCGCTGCTTCGCCGTTTCGATCTGCGACGGGACGGATGCCCGCACAGTGTCCAATTCCTGCTGCAGCGATTCGTTCTTTTGCTCCAGCGGGACCCTCGCGCCGCGGATCTTCCCCGGGATAGATTCTTCGGCGGCATTCAACTGGTTCTTTAACTGTTCGATCTCTTCAAGCAGAGGTCCCTTGGCCCGCGCGATCTCCCCGGGTAATTCTTCGCCGGATCCCTTGATCTGATCCTCCAACTGCGAAATTTTTTCCTGCAAAGGCCGCTCAGCCTGGTCCACCTTGGCCGGGATCGCATCCTCCGTCGAGCGCAGCGTTTCTTCCAGCTGCCTGATCCTCTCCTGCAAAGGAGCGCGGGCTTCATTCACCCTGACGGGAACAGAATTTTCTGCCGCCTTGATCTGATCTCTCAACTCTTCGATCTGGGCCAGAAGCGGCTGTTTTTGCCGCTCGACCTTCGCGGGCACGGAAGAATTCAGCCCGCTGATCTCTTTTTCTAATGTGCTTATCTTTTCTTCCAGCGGCGCTTTGGCCTGAGCGATTTCTCCAGGACGGGAGTCCTCTTTTATTTTTAACTGCTCCTTCAACTGAAAGATATTTTGCAGCAAAGGTTCTTTGGCTTCGGCAATCTGTCCGGAAAGCTGGGCATCTTTCTGACGAAGCTCTTCTTGCAATTTTTGGATCGTCTCCTGTAAAGGCTTTCGCGATTCTTCAAGCCGGTCCGGGATCGAACTCTGCTCACTCTTTAATTCTTCGGTTAATTTCTGGATCTGTGCCAACAACGGGGCATTGGCCTGGTCGATCTGAACCGGCACAGCCTGCCGCAGTTCAGCCAATTCTTCGTCGAGAGAAGTGATCTTTTTCTGAAGAGGCGCGCGCGCATCGTCTAATTGCAGCGGCAATGCTGCCTGCGTTACTTGCAATTTCTGGTTTAAGGAAACGATCTGTTCCTGCAAAGGCTTCTTCGCTTCTTCTATTGTTTGAACCGCTGAAACTTTCTGTTGCCCTAACTTCTCCTTCCAGCGGGTGATCTCTTCTTCCAGAGGACGCTTGGCCTCGGCGATCCGCTGCGGGACAGTTTCTTCCGCCGAACGCAGTTTCTCCTCGAGCCGGCTGATCTTTTGCCGTAACGGCTCCTGGGATTTTTTGATCTCCTGAGGGACAGAATTTTTTACCGCGGCCGCTTGAGCTTCAAGCTCAAGTACACGCTCCTGCAAAGAAATTTTTCCTTCTTCAACCCGGCCCGGAATAGACTCGCGGACAGCGGCCAATTGTTCTTGAAGCGCATCGATCTCACTCTGCAGAGAAATCTTGGCTTCAAAAATTTTCTTGGGAAGCTCCTCGTCCCTGGCCTTCAATTCCTTCCGCAGATTCGATACCTGTTCTTCCAAAGAAGCCTTGGCCTTCTCCACCTCGACGGGGATCTGGCCGCGGGCCGCCTGAAGCTGATCCTGCAGGATCTTAATCTCATTCCGTAACGACGCTTTGGCCTCTTCGGCGGCAGCGGGAATAGCGGATTTGGATTTGGCGACTTCCTCTTGGAGCGCTTTTATTTTTTCCTGCCGGGAAGCCTCAATGTTCTGAGCCTGCTTTTGGAATTCGGCTCTTTGCGCCTTGGCCTGTTCTTCCAAAGTCTTGATCTGTTCTAAAAGCGGCGCCCTGCTTTTCTGCAGGCTGATATCGAGCGAAGACTTCAGCGCCTTCATTTCTTCCTCGAGACCAGCAATCTTTTGCTTGAATGAATCACGTTCTTTCTCGACGGCAACGACCTTCTGCGACCAACCTCCTTTATCCTGTTCCAACTGGCGGATGGTTTCCTTATCGGACCGGATGAACTCGCCCTTCACGCGCAGGTCTTCTTCCAAAGCCCGGATCTTGTTGTTAAGCTCGCTCATCGGTCCCTGAAAAGAGACCTGGACCTCCTTGATCTTCTCCGGAATACCGGCTTCGGCAGCGCGCAAACGTTCCTTAAAATTCTTTATCTCCTCGAGCAATGAGGCTTTGGATTGAACCGATTCTTTCGCCAAGGCGCCCTGAACCTCTTTCAGTTTTGCCCCCAGAGCCGCGGCCTGCGCCTGCAGCGACTGCTTTTCCTGGTCAAGGGCTGAAACCCGGTCGCCGCTGCGCCCTTTTTCCTGGTTCAACTGCTCGAGCGAAGCATCTTTTTGCTTGATCACATAGTTCAGCTGATTAATTTTGTTCCGGCTTTCCTGAAGGTCTTTCTGGAGGGAATGGATAACGTCCTGATATTCTGAAAGCTTTTCATTCAGCTGCTGTTGACGCTTGACCATGGCCTTATGATCTTTCATCAGCTGGTTGACCTTTTTGGCCGTCTTGGTCAGGTCATTATCGTTCTGCAGATCGACAGAAGATTGCTGGGACAGCGAGGGGGAAACAAGCGATACCCCAAAAACACAAATGAGAATTATGCGTGTGATTATCTTAGAAGGTTTATTCTCGGATCTCATGCGGTAAATAATATCTCGGCCAGTTTAATTTATAAAAACTGCTAAATTATTATATACCGCACGAGGTTTTAACAAAGGATTTTATGGGAAATTTATTGGAAAATCTCCCCGAAGAATTGCTTCATTTCTTCCCAGGAACGCTTGTCGGCCTTCTCATTATAGGCCGCGCCCTTGGAGTTCTCGCTGCCGGCATCTTTACGGGTAAAACTGTGCACCGCGCCGCTGTAGTAGACCATCTGCCAGTCCGCGCCGGCGTCCCGCATTTCTTTTTGAAAGGCCGCGACTTCCTCCGCCGGAACATACGGATCATCCGCGCCGTGCAGGGCCAAAATTTTTGCCTTAATGTTCTTTGCGTCTTCCGGCTTCGGGGTATTCAGCCCGCCATGAAAACTCACAACACCCGTCACGTCCGCGCCGCTGCGGGCCAATTCCAAAACAGTCGTCCCGCCGAAACAATATCCGATCGCGGCGGTCTTACCGGTATCGGCCAAAGGATTTTTCTTTAATTCATTAAGCCCGGCGAGAACGCGTTCGCGCAATAAAGCTCGGTCGCCTTTATATTTTCCAGCCTGTTCGGAAGCTTCTTTGGCGTCTTTCGGCCGGACGCCTTTACCGTAGATGTCGACGGCCAGGGCGACATAACCCAATTTTGCCAATTCCTCGGCGCGCCAGTTGCCGTATTCGCCAAACCCCATCCAGTCATGGACGACGATGATGCCGGGGCGCTTCCCCTCGATCGCGTCGTCATAAACGAAATATCCTTCAAGCACGGTATCGCCCTGCTTATACTCGACCGTCTCTTTCTTTAACTCTGCCTGGACGACAGATGTAAACAACATAAAAACTGCAGCAAAAAATAAACGCAGCATTTTCAACCTCCGTTGTGATGTTGGAAAAAAATAGAATGATTTATTATAGTAAAAATTGCGGAAGAAAAAAGAAATATTGACCTTTGCACAACCAAAGATAAGAGGAAGTCAATATAAGGTCTTTTTTCTAGAGGACAAAGGTCGTTATATTGGTCTTCCATAATACCTTTAGTAAGGAAAAGACCAATAAAAAATAGGCGTGTTAATTAAGGAGCAAATCCTTGTGTCTGACTCACCCACAAGAGAGAGATCCCTTGCGGATCCCTGGCTAATGCATTCCAATCAAAAAATTCCGAAGGGAATGCGGAAAGGACATTGATCCGGTCAACGAGGCTCAGATACAACAGCCCGCCCGCGGCAGCTTCTTTCCAATACTGGGTAATGCCTCCATAGACGTAGGAATTATCGATCATAGTATTCGCATTCAATGGATAAAAAGAATACCGTACGCTATTCGACGTATTGATCATATCGTGCATGATCGTCCAGGCCGGGGTCAGCTGAAACCGATTATACCCCGCATTTTGATTGTGCAGAGCTCTGGTAAACCGGGCCAGCGTATCTTTAATATCCGACGCATCAGCGCTGAGAATTGGGTCAGGATGGTCTTCGTAGAGGGCAATCAAGTCTCTCACCGACGCTGACAAAAGCATGCCTTCCCATTGAACAACAACATCGCCGCCGGTATATTGAGAGGCTGTCCCTCCCCAAAAGCCTGCCGCGAGCTGCTGATATGTACTATAAACGGAAGGACTCATATGCCTTGAATCATAGTTCGTGCCTTTTCCCATAAGGCCGTCCGGCCGCAGAGCCTTTCGCATAAGGTCTGCCATTTTACGAATGAACTCATTTTTTTCGGTGGACGTAGGATTACGCTTTAAACTTAAAGCTTTAATAGGCATTGCCATAAACTCACCGCTGCGGCCCATTGCGCTTAACCCTAAATTTTGCGGCGTAGACTCGATGATGGTGTTCAAAGCTGAACTATTGGAAAAACCCCAGCCGTTGTTGGGAGCAACATAATATGACACCATATAAGCGTTACCCCATTTATCATAAAGATTTCGGATCAAATCGATCGCCAAGGTAGCTGCCCCTTTCGCCGGCGTAGTAAACCTGACATTATGCTCTTCATCTTGAGGCCCATACACATCAAACCCAAGATATGCTGTTCCATACTGAGTTAAGCTGGATGTTGCGGCAGCGGCATGAGCAATGTGCCGATTACGAATACTCTGCGAGCTACTCCGAGAAAAAATTCCCTCATACGGACTATGCGGCCAGAAAAGTCGCCCATTAAAATATTTAAAGGGAGAAATACCTCGATCAAACATTAAAGCCAACGAATTAGATGTTCCATCTTCTTTGACCAGCGTCGAGACCAATTGCCGGGAGAATACGGCCAGAGACATGGCCTTTAGTGTTCTGATCGCATAATTGATCTCAGCTAAGTTCCTGGCATTATGAACATAAACAGCCGCTTTGGAAGTAAACTCTATCTGCCCGCCGCCGGTTGTTCCGCCGGCCGAAGGGCCATAAAAATAAGCAAAATTTTCCGGCAATCTCACCATGCCCCAAGCGCCATTCCAAATAGTGTTGAGCTCACCAAGCATTCCGGAGCTGATCTGGCTTTCCGACATTACCCGCCTTAAATCCGCATACCCCATCGGTCCCTGGGCCGGGATCTTAAAATAATTATTTTTGCTCACCGGATTATACGTATCGTCATTCAACGTGAGCATAATCGGCAGATTCATCGACGCTGCATTGGCCCGGTTCAAGTCACTGCTGTTTGGGTCAAGGGCGATATAAATACCGTCCACAAAATGGCTTTGATCTTTTCTTAGCCAATGCTTTTTTGCTCCAGCGTTAACCGGCGCAATAAAATCAATACGCGCCACATTCCCTGACATGCCCCAAGTTCCGTATTGTTCGAAGGTGTCGGTACTCCCCGGGATCGGCCATTTATACGCGTAAATACCGGCGACCGGCGTGCCGGCCTGGGTCATGGCCGTCATCTCCATTTTTGTAAAATAAAAATCATCATATTTCGTATCGGAAAAAGCGCCGACAACGCTGTTGTGAATACTGAAACTGACCCGGGCATAATTCTCTCCGCTCGACAGATCGACCAGCACATCAACGGCCGGGCCGTTAGGCAAAAGGTCAGTGCGCCCGGCAGGAGGCATCAATAACCCGCCGCAGCGGTAGGTCTTGACCTCAAACCCATCGCGAATATTTGTACAATTGGACATTAAAATTTCTTTTGAATACAACTCTCCACTAGAATCACGCGGACCGTAGGACGTGATTGTGATCCTTCCATTGTTAAGAAAATTCTGCATCTTCTGGGTCATCATGAACTGCGGCCTTTGCGCCTGGCTGGCTAAAACTTGGTGGATCTCCCACTCAAAATATTCCGGAGCCTGCACCGGTTCTCCGGTATTTCTAAATGAAATTTTTATTTCCCGTCTTTTTCCGTTGGCAAAAGTCCAGTCCGACCACTGTAGTGGGGCGACTCGATTTGTCGCTCTGTGATAAGCAACGAATTCAATAGATCCAGCATCCAGATCATCAGACTGCTGCGGGGTCACCGGGAAGATCACTTCTTTCAAGTCCTTATATTCCGGCCGTTCCATCGCCCCGCCGATAATCCCGACATAAGATTGAGGATCATTGTTAGGAAAATTCAACAGCATAACTTCACGCATTGTCGAAGTCGTGATCACATGATTCACAGGGCTGCGCCCGGCAAAAATAATATAAATAGGGACTCCCTGCGGCTGATTACTAAGATCTAAAGTCGTAACACCGGAGTTCAGGGGTACGCGTATAAAATTTTGCAGTGTGCTTTTCCACGGATTATTCCCCAAGATCGACCCGTTGGATATATACGCTTCCAAAGTATAACCCGCAGCAAGAAATTGATTCAGCTGAGTCCCGACATATTCACCGACTTTAAAACTTACCGGCAGTTGCGCTGATCCTGGATTTATATATTGAGGATGAAAGGCCTCCATCAGATAAAATCCGCCAAAGCCTCCTGTTGCCGGGCTCCCATCCGTCCCCCCCACTCCGCCGGCTGTCGGTTCCGCGCCGCTGATTTTAAGCAAAGAGCTTTTTTTATCGAGGTCCCAAGCGGCAGATTTTGCGTCGACAGCGGGTAATTTATTCAGAGGATTTTCTTGGAGTATTTTCTGAGGGCTGATAACGGGCTTGGCAATAACAGAAATAACAATAGGGGTTTTTCTACTTTTTTTCGATTTTTTAACAGCGGCAAAAGAATCTTGTGGGACAAATGTTATAGAAGTTAAAAGAAAACTAAAAGCAACCGTTCCGACAAAAGATCTATATTTAAGTGACATCGCGCTGACCCTCCGCTCTATACCCGCCATGAAACAAAAAACCTATTCGAGGCACAGAATAGGTGTGCACTCCACCGAGGTAACTGGCTGCCCTCTCTTTCGAGTCCGGGCCCTATAGCTTTGCCCCGCAGAACCTCTGCGGAGTCCCATATGGGACGCTCTATCCTTACGGATGGTTTGCCTTTTCTGGTGTTAGTGAAAATATACCATCTGTAAGAAGTGTTACAAGGGGGGTAACGGCCCTTTGAGGAAAGGGCTTTCTTGAGGAGAAATCAGGATTGTCGACGAGAAAATAAAATTAACGCGGTTTGCGGTATGCAACCAGGGTAGTACCGTGGATATGCACTAAGGGAAAATCTTTGGAGAGTTCGTTGAGGGCATGGTAGACGCCTTTGACCCAGTAGGGGCCGATGTAATCGTGCCAAATAACCAGGCCGCCGGGTTTGGCCATCGCGATCGCCTTTGCGGAGTCGCTTTTAACGTACGAATACGCATGCGAGCCATCAACAAAGATCAGGTCGCATTTATTCAGAGATGGCTTTTCATCAAATTCTTTGCTATCGCCGAAAAACTGCTGAATTTTTCCAGTCACGTCAGTATGACTGTAAAAGAAGTTTCTGAAACTAGATTCCTGAAGAGCATTTTTCGTGTCTTCCGGGTCATCCTTTGCGCCGGCCTGATAATTCTTCTTTGTCTCCGGCGAAAGGGTCAGCGTCGCAACTTTTGCGTCGAAGGAACTATTCTTGGCCAGTAGATATGTTGTCCTTCCCGTGCAGGTCCCGAACTCAAAAATTTGCTTGGCTTTCTTGGCCAACACCGCCAACACCCACCCCTCCGAATCGGAAATAGCACCAATCACGGACAATCCTGCCCTACCAATAAAATGTACCTCAGTCTTAAGCGTCGGCCCGAACTCGTCAGAATCAAACGCCCTGTCCAGGTCGTAGACAGAAACCGTGGGGATCGGATGCGGGCCGGTCAAATGACGGTCTTTTAAACTAAATTTCTTTAATTTTTTGTAAGCTTGAATGAGTAAAAAAATGAAAAGAAGATTCGCGGCAAAAAGCCAGATGTTCATCACAACACCTTAAGTAAAATTGGTAGCCCCAACCGGATTTGAACCGGTGTTTTCTGCCTGAGAAGCAGACGTCCTGACCAGGCTAGACGATGGGGCCGGAGATAAGTTGTTTAAAAGCGTTACCGCCTTTGTAACGTTTGATCTGACGCTCGCGCGTTACAGCTCCTGAGCGGTCTAAAAACGACTCTTTATATACTAATTTAAAAGGGGCTCTCCCCTTTACACTGCGGGTCTTTCCTTCAGAATGCTCTTGAATTCTACGATCTAAATTCTGCGTATGCCCTATATAGAACTTTTGATCTTTCAAGCTTTGTAAAATATAAACATAGAAATACATCTTAAACGTTCCCAATGTGTTTTCTGCCTGACCCCGCCAGGGCGGGGCTGACCAGGCTATCCCGCCTTTTGCGGGACCCCGCCATAGGCGGTGGGACGATGGGGCCGAAAAAAAGTCAAAAGTTAAAGGTCAAAAGTTAAAAGGCAAAAAATGCAGGGCCGCTCACTGCCTGCCGACAGGCTGGCGCGACTCCTTACTTTTGACCTTTGACCCTGCCTGCCGGTCACCGCTTTTAGCGGGATCCCGCCAACGGCGGTGACCGGCAG
>CAYING010000014.1:0-30639 GCA_964364715.1 uncultured Planctomycetales bacterium | reverse complement strand
CAGAGTTGTTGAAGAATTTGAAAGAAAATTAGGAGCCACAGACATCTCGAATTGGACAGCGGAACAATTGATCGACTGGCTGGCCGGCAAAAAATTGATCGTGCGTAAAGCACGAGGGGCGGCGGCAAGCGCAAAAGACCGTGCGATGATGGCGGAAGCGCGGACGGGCATTATTGATGTTTTAAATTTTATCGCGAGGTTGGAACAGCAAAAAGGGTTCAACGGGGCTTTGAAACAATGGACCGACGAAGTGAAAGAAACTTTGGAAGGGTCCAGAGACGCCCTGGTTAGGCCTAATGCAAATGTAGCAAATCTTTCTTATCAATTGAGAGTTGCTCTTGGCGTTTTAACGGATCATAGAATTAATGCGGCTTTAAGAGAAATGGATAAAGAGCCGCGATCTCCTGAAGCGCGCAAAGCCCAGGGTGACCTTGAGAAGATGTTAAAGGATTTGCGAGTTAAGCTCTTCAACCCCGACCGCGCGATGATGGCGAGCATCCAGAATACGGTTATAAGCGTGGTGCGCAAGAGATTAAAATTATCAGCTGATTGGAAGCTCACGCCTCAAACAACAATACATAGCCTTACACTTGGCGATGATATGGCGCTCTATTTTATTATGGATGATTTAAAAAGAAAATTTCCTGATATAGAGGAGCCTGGCATTGTGAAGAATCAAGTGACGATCGGTCATCTTTTCGCGGCAGCCGAAAGATCTCTCGACCGTGCCCGTGCCGACCTGCCTGCCGGCAGGCATGACCGCGCGATGACGGCTGATCAGGTCGGCGGGATCGATATGAACGAGATGGACTTTGAGAAGCAGGGAAGCGGGGTCAGTATTGAATTTAATGAGGAAAATTTGAAGGCGATTATGCCGAACGGCATCAATACCTTAACGCCGATCATTATCAATATTGTCCCTGTCGTAAATATCCTACCGTTGTTAGGTCTGCAGGAAAAACCGCAGTCTGAGTTGGAAATTTCGAAGAAATAAGCTACTAGTTCTTACCATCCGAAATTGTCTAAAAATTCCTCAATTGATTAAATTCTCTATGGTATACTTTTTACAAAAGACGGAGAATTTATCCCGCCTCCCCATAACACCCCAGGCTGAAGCCTGGGGATGGGAAAGCGGCGGGATTCCGCCCCGCGAGGGGCAGGTTAGAAAGGAACCGCGGGCTAAAGCCCGCGGGGGCTCTATGATTAAAAAAATAAATCAGCTCACCAGAAGCGATGTTGTTAAGATTCTTAAAAAAGAACAACCATTCTTAAAAAGAAAATATGGAGTTCGCCGGCTGGCAATTTTTGGTTCTTTTGCCAAAGGCACCCAATCCCCCAAGAGTGATATTGATATTTTGGTTGAATTTGAGAAACCACTGGGGTTGGATTTTATTCAATTGATTGAGTATCTCGATAAGAAACTGGGTAGAAAAACGGATGTTTTAACCAGAGCAGGTGTTAATAGTATCCGTATCAAAAAAATAGCCAATGATATCCGGAGGACGATGGTGTATGTCTAAACGGAATGATCAAGAATTGCTCGCTGATATTCAAGAAGCTATCAAGAGGATACAAGATTATGTGAAGAACATTGATCGGGTGCAGTTCATGAAAGATTTGAAGACGCAAGACGCGGTAGTTCGAAACCTTGAGATCATCGGTGAGGCAGTCAAAAATGTTTCAAAGAATTTACAGTCGAAACACAAGGAAATTGCATGGAAAGATTTAGCCAAGGTGCGAGATAAATTGGTCCATCATTACTTTGGTGTTAATTTTGATATTGTATGGAACATTATAGAAGAGTCCCTGTCGAAGATAGCCATTCAGATCAACCAAATTTCGACAGAATAATCAATTGAGAATTTTCAAAACCGCTTCCGCCGCGCGTTTGCTCGCGCCGCTTCCGCCTAAGGATTCCTTCACCGCCGCCAAACCCGATTTAATTTTCGCAATCCCTGCTTCGCTGGTAAGAATAGTCCGCACTTCCGCCGCAAGTTTTGGTCCCGTAACATCACATTGAACACACTCGGCAACGATCCGCTTTTGCGCAACGACATTGACGAGCGCGATGTCGGGGATTTTGACCAATCTTTTTGCGATCCAGTAGGTGAGAAGAGACGTTTTGTAGGCGACGACCATGGGTTTGCCCAGGATCGCTGTTTCCAGGGTCGCTGTTCCCGACGCTACCAGGCACACATCAGAAGCGTTTACTCCGTCGTACGTTTGGCCTTCGACGATCTTGAGCGGCAGAGTCGCCGCGCGCAGATTCGGAACGATATTGGACCTCAAATATTTCGCCACAAGGTCCGTTGAGATGTGCGGCGTTTTTAAAAGCAGGAATTGGATTTTGCCGTTAAACTCCCGATTCAAAATATCGGCCGCCTCGAGCATGGCCGGCAAAAGGTTCTCGATCTCCTTGCGCCGGGAGCCCGGCAGAAGGCCGACGGTGAGTTTGTTGTCGGAAAGCCCGACGGATTCCAGAAATTGTTTGCGGGATTTGGTCACTTTGATCGAATCAATGAGCGGATGGCCGACGAACTCCACGTCCAGCCCGCGCTTGGCGTAGAATTCTTTTTCAAACTGAAACAGCACCAGCATCTTGTCGACGTCGCGGCGGATGGCCTCGACGCGGTTTTCCTTCCACGCCCAGACCTGCGGGCTGATGTAATAGATCACTTTGACGCCGAGCTTTTTTAATTCCTTGGCGAGGCGAAGGTTGAATCCCGGATAATCGACGAGAATGACCGCGTCGGGTTTGGCCGCGCGCACTTTGCCCAGAACCAGATGAAAGACCCGGCGGAATTCCATAAAATGCTTCAGCACTTCGACAAAACCGACGACCGCGATCTTGGTCAAGTCCGCGTAGAGTTCGACGCCGGCTTTTTGCATCAACGGGCCGCCGACGCCGGAGAAGGTGAGGGAGGGTTTAAGCTTGCGCAATTCTTCGACGAGGTGGGAGGCGTGCAGGTCGCCGGAGGCCTCGCCGGCAACGATAAGGATATGTTTAGAGGTCATAGACAAGAAACTCTAAATCCTAAGCCCTAAATTCTAAACAAATTCAAAATACAAAATTCAAAAGTTCTAAACGTTTTGAGTTTTTGGTCATTAGGATTTGGAATTTGTTTAGAGTTCAGAATTTAGAGTTTAGGATTTTTCCAATTTAGTGCCAATTTCTTATGCTCTTCCATCAGCCGTGTGATCTCCAGCGCGACCTTTAAAGCCTCGCGGCCCTCGACGCCGGAGACGATGGGGCGTTTATTGTCGCGGACGCAGTCGATGAAATGTTCCAGCTCTTTTTTAAGCGGTTCTTCTTTCTCGATAGGGAGGGCGTGCTTCAAGATCAGCGGTCCGGTTTTTTTGTAAATGTAGGCTTCCTGTTTCATGTAATCGAGCGAAATGTAGGCGTTTTTGGTGAAGATGCGGATCTTGCGCAGCGGTTCCTCGGAGACGCGGCTCGCGGTCAGGTTACAGACGCAGCCGCTTTCCAAGGTGATGCGGACGCTCGCGATGTCGTCGAGCTTGGTGAGGACGTTGATCCCGACGGCGTGGATGCTTTTGATCGGCGCGGAATTGAGCCCCAAGATAATGTCGATGTCGTGGATCATCAAATCCATTACGACCCCGATGTCGAGCGAGCGGTTGGGGAATTTGTTCATCCGGTGGCATTCGATAAAAAGCGGGTCGCGGGCGAAATGTTTGATGCCCTCGAACGCGGAATTGAACCGTTCCACATGGCCGATTTGGAGCTTTAACTTTTTGGCGTCGGCCAGCGCAATGAGCTTGTCTGCTTCTTCCAGGGAAAAGCTGATCGGTTTTTCGATGAACGTGTGGACGCCGTTCTCTAAAAAGAATTTCGCGATCTCAAAATGGGACGTGGTCGGGGTGGCGATGTTGACGGCATCAACCTTGCCGATCAAATCCTTGTAGTTTTTGAAAAAAGGGGTCTTGTAATGTTCGGCCAGCCGTTTGGTCCGGTCAGCCTGGATGTCGCAGACCCCGATAAGATTGACTTTTTGGGTGAGTTGTTCGGCGTAAACTTTCAGGTGCCGGGCGCCTAAATGGCCGATCCCGATAATGGCGGTATTTATTTTTTTCATAATGTCAAAAGGTCATAAGGTCAAATGGTCAAAAGTTGCTAAAGCCATTGCGTTTGACCTTTTGACGCTTTGACTTTTTGACTTTAGATACTAACAAACCCGTGGACAAAAGTCAATTGCTATGCTAACATTCGCTACACGATGGCTAACTACCTCAAACTATTAGGGTTCCTGAAGAAGCACAAGCGGATCTTTGGCTGGGCTGTCTTTTTTATGGCCATTTCTTCGCTGTTTGAAGGGGTGCAATATACCCTTTTGGTCCCGCTGGTCGATATCCTTTTTAACCATAAGAAGATTGTTGCGCCGCCTGAAGCCCCGGCCTTTGTGACCAATATTGTTAACCAGGTCAACGGTATGGATCCGCAGGCTCTGTTCAAGATCCTCATCGTTTGTATCGTGTCGCTGATCCTGGTTAAGAACGCGGTCACGTTCTGGTACGGATATTTGATGAACGATATTTCCCAGCGGGTGATGCGGGATGTCCGGAATATGCTTTATGAAAAGATTCAGAACCTTTCCCTCGACTATTTCAGCAAAAAGCGGGGGGGAGAGCTCATTTCCCGGATCACGAACGATGTTTTGCTTATTGAGAACGCGACGTCCTACGGGATCACCGACCTGGTGCGTCAGCTGATCTTGATCGTTGTTTTTGTCACGATGGCTTTTTCCGTCCATCCGAAGGGCGCGATGATCCTTTTTGTGGCGGTGCCTTTGATCGCGGTGCCGATGAGCCAATTGGGGCGAAAGCTGCGCAAGCTGGCTAAAAGTTCGCAGGAGCGGATGGCGGATATAAACACGCTTTTGTTAGAAACGATCTCCGGGGTCAAAGTGGTCAAGGCCTGCGGCGCCGAAGGTTATGAGATCGACCGTTTTAAGAAGCAGAACTATGAATTTTATAAATTGCGAATGAAGTCGATTAAGCGGACCCTTTTGATCGCGCCGGTCACGGAGATATTGGGTTTCGGCTGCGGGATCTCGATCATTATGATCCTGGGGAAAGAGGTCATGGATCAAACGCTGTCCTTCGGGGTGTTCGCGCTTTTTATGGGGTCAATGCTTTCCATTATCAGCCCGGTCAAAAAACTCGGCAACGTGAACGCTATTACCCAGCAGGCGTTATCGGCCAATGAACGGATCCACGATGTCCTTGAAGCGCCCATTACCGTCGTCGAGAAAAAGAAGGCCGGAGAATTGCCGGTCTTGCAGAACAGGATCACTTTGGGAAAAATTTTTTTTCAATACGACGCTCCGTCCGGCCTGGTTTTAAAAGATATTAATCTTGAGATCAAAAAAGGCGAACTGGTCGCGATCGTCGGGCCGACCGGGACCGGGAAATCCACGCTGGTCAATCTGATCCCGCGGTTTTATGATCCGACCGAAGGCGCGGTCAAATTCGACGGGGTGGATGTTAGGGATGTTACTTTCTTATCGTTGCGCGGGCAGATCGGGATCGTGACCCAGGAGACGATTTTATTCAATGATACGGTCTACGGAAATATTTGTTACGGCCATTGGAAGGCGGATAAACATGAAGTTGAAGAGGCGGCCAAGAAGGCCTACGCGCATCAATTCATCACTAAGATGCCGGATGGTTATCAGACCGTGATCGGGGACCGGGGGTTTCGCCTTTCCGGCGGGGAGAAACAGCGGATCGCGATCGCCCGGGCCATCTTGAAAAATCCGCCCATTCTTATCCTGGATGAGGCAACCTCACAGCTCGATTCCGAATCGGAAAAATACGTTCAGGAAGCCTTGGATCTGTTGATGCAGGGCCGCACGGTCATCGCGATCGCGCACCGGCTTTCGACCATCCAAAGGGCCGGCAAGATCGTGGTTTTGGATCATGGACGCATAGTTGATGCCGGGACCCACGAAGAACTTTTGGGCCGGGGCGGGCTTTATAAACGCCTGTACGAAACGCAGTTCAATATTGAGTAGACGCAGAAGCTGTTGCTAAAAAAGAATTTGTCCCAATTTTCCTTAATATTACATAAATTATGACTAGAGGAAGTTTGGGACTAATCCCTATTTCCTCTGAATTAATTTTTGTATTATTGAGGAAAATAGGGATTGCATAAAAAAGATTTATACGGTATATTACTGCATCAATTTTGACTGACAACGGCAGCTTGGGAGAAGTGAAAAGGTTGCCTTTTTAGTCTGCCGATAATCTGGCAAAGGGTCAGAAGAAGGCAAATCGCATAACGTAAAACACTTATGTTCACTTGGCGGCTCCCCCATAGGTGGCAGAGGCAATGGAGGCAAAAGTGGTTGATGAATTAATTAAGAAGTTGCTCGAAGCAGGTGTTCATTTTGGTCACCAGACCAAACGTTGGAACCCAAAGATGAAGAAATTCATTTTCGGGGAAAGAAGCGGGATCTACATCATCGATCTCGAAAAGACCGTCGATCATCTCAATAAGGCCCGGGATTTTATGTATTCCATCGCGGCCAAAGGCGGCAAAATCCTTTTTGTCGGAACCAAAAAACAGGCCCAGGATGTGATCGAAGAAGAAGCCAAGCGCGCGGGGATGTATTACATCAAGAACCGCTGGCTCGGCGGGCTTATGACCAATTTTCAGACCGTCAAGAAATCCATCGAGCGCTACAAGACCATCGACCGGATGCAGACGGACGGGACGTTCGGCGGATTGACCAAAAAAGAGATCTCCGGCCTGACCAAGGAAAAGGAAAAATTGTTCAGCAACTTAGGCGGTATCCTTGAGCTGAATGAACTTCCGAAAGTCATTTTTATCGTAGATACCAAGAAAGAAGAGATCGCCGTTCAGGAAGCCAATAAATTAGGGATCCCGATCGTTGCCTTGATCGACACCAATTGCAATCCGGACCTTGTGGACCATCCTATCCCCGGCAACGACGACGCTTTGAAATCCATCAGGTTTATCACGTCGCTGATCACCGAAAGCGTCCTGGAAGGCCGCAAGGCATACCTCGAGGCTGAAACGATCCGCAGGAAAGTTGATCAAAAGGAAACTAAAGAGACCAAACCCGAAGCATTGCAGGGCCAGGAATCTGCACATTGATATTTTGAATTGATTTGAATGGAAAGGAAATTTTATGATGGCTTCAATGGACAGCATTAAGGAATTGCGCGAGATGACATCGTGCGGTGTTATTGAATGCAAGAAAGCGCTGGAAGAAGCTAAGGGCGATATTGCCAAGGCCAAGGAAATTTTGCAAAAGCGAGGCCTGGAAGTCGCCGCGAAAAAAGGGGACAGGCCTGCCAAAGAAGGACGCGTGGAAGCTTATGTCCATATGGGAAACAAGATCGCGGTCGTTGTTGAGGTCAATTGCGAAACGGATTTCGTCGCCCGAAGCGAAGATTTTTGCGCGTTCACAAAAGACCTCGCGATGCATATCGCGGCCATGGCCCCTAAATATACCAAAGAAGCTGACATCCCAGCCGATGTCCTGGCTCAACAAAAAGATAAGCTGGCCTTTGTTAAAGAAGTTTGCTTGCTCAACCAGCCGTTCGTCAAAGATTCCAAGATCACGATCCAGGAATATCTCAATACCCTACTGGCAAAGATGGGTGAAAATATTTTTATCGGACGTTTTATCCGATACAAGGTCGGCGAGGCTGCCTAAGTATGGACAAAAAACCCGCCTACAATCTGGTCGTTCTGAAGTTAAGCGGCGAAGCGATGATGGGGAGCCAGGAGCACGGTATCGATGCCGAGATGTGCGCTTCTTTGGCCGTTCAGATCAAAGAGGTCCGTGAATTGGGTGTCAAGGTCGCGATCGTCGTCGGCGGGGGAAATATATTCCGCGGCCAAGTGGCTTCAAAGGCGTTCGGCCTTGACCGTTCGGTCGCGGATTATATGGGGATGCTGGCGACCGTTTTAAACGGGCTGGCTCTGCAAAATGCGTTAGAGAAGATCGGAGTTCAATCCCGCGTAATGACCGCGATCGCGATGCACGCGATCGCGGAGCCGTATATCCGCCGCCGGGCCATGCGCCATTTGGAAAAGGACCGCGTGGTCATTTTTGTCGCCGGGACCGGAAATCCGTATTTTACGACCGACACCGCGGCGGCCTTGCGCGCGACCGAAATTAACGCCGATGTCATTTTAAAAGCCACCAAGGTCGACGGGGTGTATACCGCCGATCCGTTTAAGGACCCTTCCGCCAAGAAATTCAAACGCCTTAAGTTCATTGATGTTCTGAAAAAGAACCTTCGGGTCATGGACGCCACCGCCATCAGTATGTGTATGGATAATAACCTTCCGATCGTCGTTTTTGATCTGACCAAAAAAGGGAATATCAAAAAGGCCGTTTTGGGCGAAGATATAGGAACCGTTGTCAATTAAGACAGGATGGGACTATGAGCGTAAAAGAGATCATCAAACAGACCGAAGATAAAATGAAGAGAACGGTGGAATCTGTCCGTCGGGAATTTATGGAAGTCCGGACCGGGCGCGCGCATCCGGGCTTGATCGAAGGCCTGCACGTGGATTATTACGGCACGTTGACGCTGGTCAAGACATTGGCGTCCATTTCCGTGCCGGATCCGAAATCGATCGTGATCCAGCCGTGGGATGTCGCGGTTTTGCCGGAAATTGAAAAGGCGATCAATAATTCCAAATTAGGAGTTACCCCTTACAACGACGGAAAAGTGATCCGCTTGACGATTCCTCAGCTTTCGCAGGAACGCCGGCAGGAATTAGCCAAGGTCGTCAAAGATATGGCTGAGAACGGCCGTGTTTCGATCCGGACGATCCGCCGCGATGCCAACGACAAGATCAAAAAAATGCAGACCGACAGCGCGGTTTCCGAAGATGATGCCCGCACCGGCCAAGATACAATTCAAAAGATCACGGACCGTTTTATCAAAGAGATCGACGGGATTTTGGAAGAAAAGAGCCGTGAATTAACGGAATTCAAATAAGGCGCAGTCCTGTTCTTTTTTATTGATTTTAGACCCACTAGCTCATCTGGTAGAGCACAGCCCTTTTAAGGCTGGTGTGCCGCGTTCGAGTCGCGGGTGGGTCACCAAATAGTGAATATTAACTGTCCCGCCTCCGGCGGGACGGATGGCGGAACCCCGCCAATGGCGCGGGGCCGGTTGGCAAAGCGTCCCGCTAAGGGCGAGTGGCGGAATTGGCATAGCGTCCCGCTAACGGGCGAGTGGCGGAATTGGCATACGCGCATGCCTTAGGAGCATGTCCCGCAAGGGTTGGAGGTTCAACTCCTCTCTCGCCCACTATAAAGAGAATTAAAATTTATTGAGCGGCGGCCTCAAGCATTGCGGCGGCCCCGCAAAAAGTCATTGAGCGGCGGTCCTACGTAAAGTCGGTAGGACTCGCGGCGGTCCCACCCAAAGTCGGTGGGACTCGCCTTGAGCATTTCTAGATTGGTAATGTGGTAGCTCTGCGGCGGTAATTCAGTGGTAGAATGCCTCCTTGCCAAGGAGGATGACATGGGTTCAAGTCCCATCCGCCGCTCTGATTTTTTGCGGTAATTTTGCGTGTGCATCTTAAGCCCCCCGCCTTGGCGGGGGGGTCAGGGAGGAGTTTCGATGAAGATCAGTGAATTTTTGTGTTCCAAGGCTGTGACTGCCGAATTAAAATCTGCCAATAAAAAGGATATTATCGAGGAGCTGGTGGATTTGCTGATCAGCGGCGGCGCTTTTGAGAAGAAACAAAAAAGCAAGGTCATCGAAGTTCTCATGGCCCGCGAAGCCTTAGGTTCAACCGCGATCGGCCAAGGGATCGCTATCCCGCACGGCAAATGCGACAGTGTGAGCAAACTGATTGCCGCATTAGGGGTAAGTAAAAAAGGGATCGATTTTGATTCCCTCGACGGAGAGCCAGCCTACATTTTCTTTTTATTGATTGCCCCGATTGATTCCGCCGGCCCCCATCTTAAAGCCTTAGCGCGCATCTCCCGTCTGCTGAAAGATAAGTATATTCGTGAAAGTCTAAAAAACTCTAAGGACGATAAGACCATCTTGAAATTGCTTTCTCAGGAAGATGGTCGGACAGCTTAAACTTTCCGGTCATGCCGAATAACCTCATCAAGTGGCTGTACCCCGGCATTAAGATCAAACGCTGGTTATTCACGACATTGCTGGGCGTTGTCATTGTCGCCATCGGCGCGGTTCTTTCCTCTGAACAGTATGCGTTTGTCCGCGGATTCGGCCTTGTCTGGATCGTGTGCGGCGTTATCCTGATCGTTCTGGGCGTCGGCAAAATGATCATCTCGCTTCTGACGCTTTTTTTGCCGCAAGGCGAGCGGGATATCGTCAATATCCTTTATCAGCGCCGCTATCTGGAACGCGGCCCCAAGATCGTCGCGATCGGCGGAGGGCATGGCCTTTCGCATCTTTTAATGGGGCTGAAAGAGTACACGGCTAATTTGACGGCGATCGTTACAGTTGCAGACAGCGGCGGATCTTCAGGGCGGCTTCGGGAAGAATTTAATATCGTTGCTCCGGGCGATATCCGCAACTGCCTGGTCGCCTTGGCCGATGCCCCGGCGTTGATGGGGGAACTTTTTCAGTTCCGTTTTTCCAAAGAGTCGCAGCTCCAGGGACATAATTTCGGAAATCTTTTCTTAACGGCGATGGTGCAGCTGACCAAAGGGGATTTTGAGAAAGCGGTCGAAGAGTGCAGTAAGGTCTTGGCCATCCGGGGGAAAGTCGTCCCTTCGACGGTGAACAATGTTCATTTGGTGGCGGAATATGTCGACGGTTCGCGCCTCGAGGGAGAGGCCCAAATCCCGAAAAGAAATGTTCGCATCAAGCAGCTCTATCTTAATCCGGCCGATGCCGCTCCCACACAGGAGGCATTAAGGGCCATTCGGGAATCGGATGTTATCGTGTTAGGCCCGGGAAGTCTGTATACGAGCGTTCTGCCGAATTTAATTATCCGCGGCATTGCGGATGAAATGCTGAATTCATCGGCGTTCAAGATCTATGTTTGCAACGTGATGACCCAGCCGGGTGAAACGGACGGCTACACCGCGAGCGACCATGTGAAAACGATTCTGGACCATACCGGGAAAGGGATCCTCAATGCCTGTATGGTCAACAGCGCTGAAGCTCCGCCCGAAGCGTTGGAAAGGTATAAAGAGGAGAATTCATATCCCGTCGCCGCTGATGTCGAAAAGGTCAAGGAGATGGGATGCAAGGCCGTCGCGGCTGATCTTTTGGGGGTGGACAATTATGTCCGTCACGATTCTGAAAAATTAACCAAGGCTTTGATCAAATTGATCGAAAGCCATAGGATTATTAAAAGATAATAAAGGTCAAATGGTCAAATGGTCAAACGAGCAACTAAAATGACTTTTGACCTTTTGACCTTGTGACGTTGAATATGCCTAAGATCCAAAAAGAACTTATGGTCATGAGCCCGCAAGGACTCCATGCCCGCCCCGCAGCGATGTTCGTGCAGATCGCATCCAAGTATGACTGCAGTATTACGGTGCAAAAAGGGCAGGAGAAGGTCAACGGAAAATCTATTATGGGTATCCTTATGATCGGCGCTCAGCACCACAGCAAGATAACTGTGACCGCGGACGGCAAAGATGCCGATGCGGCCCTTTCTGAACTCGAAGAATTTCTAAGCAAAACGGAATAATTATGGAAGAGATCGTCCTTAAAGGTATTCCCGCGGCGCCCGGTATCGCGATCGGTTCGGCGTTTATTCTCGATAAACAGGACTTCATTGTCCCGCCGCGGGCCATTATGGAGGATGAGATCCCTATCGAGATCGCCCGGTTTGAAGAAGCTCTGATCAAAACACGAGAAGAGATCTTTAACCTCAAGAAGAAGATCTCCTCGGACATGGGTGCCGAGCAGGCCCAGATCTTTGACGCCCATCTGATGGTTCTGGAGGACCGCACCATTATTGAAGAGGTGGCGAAACGCATCAAGAAGGAAAAATTATCCGCGGAATGCATCTTTTCGAAGGTCCTGAACAAATACATCAAAGTTTTTTCCAATATTGAAGACGAGTATCTCCGGGAACGCACCGTCGATATCAATGATGTCGGACGGAGGATTCTGAAGAATCTTATGGATGAATCCAAGATGCATGAGTTCGAGAACCTTACGGAAGAGATCATTATTATCGCCCATGATCTTTCTCCATCTGAGACGGTAAGCATGTATAACAAAAATATCATCGCCTTCGCCACCGACATCGGCGGGCCGACATCGCATACGGCCATTATGGCGAAGTCCTTAGGCGTCCCTGCGGTCGTCGGGCTTAAAGACGCCACGCTGCGGATCACCAACCAGGACAACATCATTGTTGACGGGCGCATGGGTTTGGTGATCATCCATCCAACTCAGGAAACAATGGCGATCTATGAAAAAGAGCGCAGCCGCATCATTGCCATGCGGGACCGCTTCGATGATATCAAGGATCTGCCGGCGGAAACCGTGGACGGACATCGCGTGACCATCATGGCGAATCTGGAGCTGCATGAAGAGATCCCGATGATCTTAAAGCGCGGGGCGCAGGGGGTCGGGTTATACCGCACGGAATATTTTTATATGAACCGGGTCGATCTTCCATCGGAAGAAGAACAGTATGAAGCTTACCGGCAGGTCGCGGAAGCCCTCAAACCCCGCCCGGTGACCATACGAACGTTAGATCTGGGCGGGGATAAATTTATCTCGAGCGTTCAGATCCCGCGCGATATGTACCCGTTCTTGGGCTGGCGGGCGATCCGTTTTTGTTTGGCCAGGCCGGATATTTTTAAAACGCAATTGAGGGCTATCTTGCGGGCATCCGTGCACGGGAAGATCCGGATGATGTACCCGATGATCTCAGGTGTCGGAGAACTTGAGCAAGCCAATGTGATCCTGCAGGAAGTGAAGAACAATCTTGTTCACGAAGGTGTTGCCTTTGATACAAAGATGCCTATCGGGATGATGATCGAGGTGCCGTCGGCGGCGCTGATGGCCGATATCCTGGCCAAAAGGGTTTCTTTTTTCAGTATCGGTACCAATGACCTGATCCAGTATATGCTCGCTGTGGACCGTACCAATGAAAAGACAGCGGACCTTTACCAGCCGGCCCATCCGGCGGTGCTGCGTTTGATAAGGCTGATCATTGATGCCGGCCATCACGAAAAGATCCATGTCGGGTTGTGCGGTGAGATGTCCGGGGAACCGTTTTTAGCATTGCTTTTATTGGGGATGGGATTGGATGAATTCAGCATGACGGCCAGCAGCATGCTTCAGATCAAAAAGCTGGTCCGCAGTGTTAAGTTCAAGGACGCTAAAAATTTGGCCGAGCAGGTTTTATCTTTGCCCACTGCCCAAGAAGTGGAAGAACTCAGCAAGATCCGTCTTAAGGAATGGGCGCCGAACGTTTTTAACTCCGGAGAAAATCGATGAAAGTTTTGATCTTGGCGGCAGGGTATGGGACCCGGCTCTATCCTTTGGTGGTGGATACGCCCAAACCTTTGCTCGAGGTCAGGGGGAAATATCTGATCGATTATTCTCTCGATAAGGTGCGGAATGCCGGATCGTTAAGCGAAGTTTTGGTCGTTACGAATAATAAATTTTATAACGTGTTCCAGGATTGGACCAAGAAGCATTCGAAGTTCCCGGCCCCTATAAAGATTATCAATGACGGCACGAAAAGCCCTGACGACCGGCTGGGGTCGGTAGGGGACATCAATTTCACCATTCAGCAGGAAAGAATCCAGGATGACCTTTTGGTCATCGGGGGCGACAACCTGTTTGATGATGATCTGGTTCAATATTTTGCCTTCGCACAAGAGAAGAATCCCGTTGCAACCATAGGGGTTTATGACATTCACAGCCTGAAAGAGGCAGCGAAATTTGGTGTTGTAGATATCGATAATTATGGTAAAATTATTTCCTTTGAAGAAAAACCGGAAAAGCCGAAGTCCAGCCTGATCGCGATGTGTGTGTATTATTTTCCGAAAGCGACGGTAGGCCTGGTGGCGGAGTACCTTAATCAGTCCAGTAAGGCCGATAAAGCCGGTGATTATATTAAGTGGTTGTCGCAGAAGCACAGTGTATATGCTTTTCAGTTCAAGGGAAAATGGTACGATATCGGCAGCATTGAATCGTACCGCGAAGCTCAAGAGCAGTTTAAAGAATAGAGCAGCGTAAAGAAAGGAAGAGTCAGATGATCAAGGGGAAGTATGTTATCACATCAGAGTCAGTTGGAAAGGGACATCCGGATAAGGTCTGCGATCAGATCTCTGACGCGGTCTTGGATGCGGTTTTGAAAGAAGATCCTAAAGGGCGCGTTGCCTGTGAAACTTTTATCTCTGCCGGTTTGGTCATCGTCGGCGGTGAGATCACGACCACAACCTATATCGATGTTCATCGTTTGGTCCGCCGGGTTTTAAAAGACATCGGATATACGAACCAAAAATACGGATTTGATGCCAATACCTGCGCGATCTTGAACGCCATTAATCCGCAATCACCGGATATTGCACAGGGTGTTGATACCGGAGGCGCCGGCGACCAGGGGATCATGATCGGATACGCTTGCGATGAAACTCCGGAATTGATGCCGTTGCCGATCATGCTGGCGCATCGATTGGTTCAGCGGATCGAAGAAGTTAGGAAGAACGGCCCATTGGATTATTTAGGCCCGGACTGCAAGAGCCAGGTCACGGTCGAGTATGACAGCGGCAAACCGGTCAGAATCGACGCGGTTGTTTTGGCCTGCCAGCATACTGAGAAGATTTTGGATAAGACCGGAAAAAAGATCACGCCGGAAGCGAAACAGGAGATCATTAAAACGATCGCCATGCCGATCGTGGGAAAAATGATCGATAAAAATACAAAATTCTTCGTCAACGAGACCGGTAAATTTGTCGTCGGCGGACCGCAGTCCGATACCGGCGTTACCGGGCGTAAGATCATCGTTGATACGTACGGCGGCGTGGTTTCCCACGGCGGCGGCGCGTTTTCCGGAAAAGACCCGACCAAGGTGGACCGTTCCGCGACCTATATGGCCCGCTACATCGCCAAGAATATCGTGGCTGCCAAATTGGCCACACGCTGCTGGATCCAGTTCGGGTACGCGATCGGCGTTGCTGAACCGGTCAGCGTGGTCGTCGATACTTTTGGGACCGGGAAGGTTTCCGAACAGAAATTGAACGAACTGGTCAGGGCTCATTTTGACCTTACCCCGCGCGGTATTGCCAAAGAGCTGAAGCTCACGACACCTGTCTATGAAAAAACTGCATCCTACGGTCATTTTGGGCGATCCGAGTTTGAATGGGAAAAGACACCGAAGGCAGACGCTTTAGCCGCAGCCGCATTCGGCACGTCTAAAGGCAGTGAAACAAAAGCGAAATCTAAAGCCAAAGTCGCTGCTTAATTCGTTTGTTGTTGATCCATGATTTTCCTTAGTATATTTTTAGAGGAAATCAGGATCACCCCAAATTTTTCTGAATATTATCTAGAGAAATTTGTGGGTCGACTTAAGATTACACAGGTTGTGGTCGCCCCATGATCTGTGTAATCTTTTTTAAAATCGAAATCTTCAAGAAAGGGAATTCCATGAACCACGACGTTAAAGATCTTTCCTTAGCGAAAAAGGGTAAACTCCGTATCGAATGGGCCGGGAAAGATATGCCTGTTTTGAAATTGATCAGCGACAGATTCTCGAAGGAAAAACCGTTGAAAGGCTTAAGGATCGCCGCCTGTTTGCACGTCACGACCGAGACCGCGAATTTGATGCTTACCTTAAAGGCCGGCGGAGCGGATGTCAGCCTGTGCGCTTCAAACCCTTTATCAACGCAGGACGACGTGGCTTCCTCTTTGGTCAAGGATTACGGGATCCCGACCTTTTCCATTAAAGGGGAAGACCGAGATACCTATTACAAACATTTGAACGCGGTTTTGGATAAGAAGCCGAATTTAACGATGGACGACGGTGCGGATCTGGTTTCCGAGATCCATTCGAAACGCAAGAATTTGAAAGAATATATTATCGCCGGAACCGAAGAAACCACGACCGGTGTTATCCGTTTACGCAGTCTGGAAAAACAGGGATTGTTGATGTATCCGATCATCGCGGTCAATGATGCGATGACCAAACATTTTTTTGATAACCGTTACGGGACAGGCCAGTCGACGATCGACGGTGTGATCCGCGCGACCAACCGTTTGATAGCCGGTTCGACCTTCGTGGTCTGCGGGTACGGCTGGTGCAGCCGCGGGTTGGCGGCACGCGCTTCCGGGATGGGCGCTAAAGTTGTTATCACCGAAGTCGATCCGTTGCGCGCCCTGGAGGCCAGTATGGACGGCTACCAAGTGATGCCGATCAAAGATGCCGCCAAGATCGGCGATATTTTTGTAACCGTCACCGGGAATCTGAACGTCATCCGCGCCGAGCATATGCTGCTTATGAGAGAAGGGGCGATCCTCGCGAATTCCGGCCATTTCGACGCGGAATTGGATTTGAAGGGTTTGGCCAAGATTACGAAAGCCCGGCGGGCTATCCGCGATTTCGTAGAAGAATTTACCCTGAGCAACGGGCGCAATATTTATATTCTCGGGGAGGGCCGTTTGATCAACCTGGCCGCTGCCGAAGGCCATCCGGCGTCGGTTATGGATATGAGCTTTGCCAACCAGGCTTTTTCCGCGGAATATGTCGCAAAAAATTATAAAAAACTCGGGAAAAAAGTTTATTCCGTTCCGGAAAACATCGATCGGAATATCGCGGCGTTAAAATTAAAAGCACTCGGGATCAAGATCGATACCTTAACAGATGAACAGAAAAAATATTTATCCAGCTGGGAAGTCGGGACATAATTTTACTATCACCCCTGGGGTGAGTTAGATTAGAAAGGAAAACATTATGGCAAAAATTTATTATGACAAAGATGCGGATTTTGCAGCGATCAAAAATAAGAAGATCGCGATCGTCGGCTACGGCATCCAGGGCCGCGGACAGGCGCTCAATTTGCGCGACAGCGGGCTGAACGTTATCGTCAGCCAGCGTCCGGGCGGGGTGAATTATGACCAGGCGGTGAAGGACGGTTTTAAGCCCGTCGACGCGTCGACCGCTGCCAAAGAAGCGGACATTATCGTGATTTTAACCCAGGATCATGTCCAGGCGGATCTTTACAAAAAGGACATTAAGCGATACATGAAAAAAGGGAAGTCGCTGGTCTTTTCACACGGCTTCAATATTCATTTCAACCAGATCAAACCGCATAAAGACATCGACGTTTGGATGATCGCGCCTAAATGTCCCGGGGCTTTGGTCCGTCGGCAATTTGAAGAAGGCAAAGGCGTTCCGTGTTTGGTCGCGATCCACCAGGATGCCTCAGGCAACGCGTTAAAAGATGCCCTGGCCTATGCCAAGGGGATCGGCGGGACCCGCGCCGGTGTTTTTCAGACAACGTTCAAGGAAGAGACCGAGACTGATCTTTTCGGTGAACAGGTCGTCCTTTGCGGCGGCACCAGCGAATTGATCAAGGCCGGTTTCGAAACGCTCGTCGAGGCCGGATACGCGCCGGAGATGGCGTACTTCGAATGCCTTCACGAAGTGAAATTGATCGTCGATCTAATTTATGAATATGGTATTCAGGGGATGCGCAAACGCGTGTCCGACACGGCTGAGTATGGTGATTATAGCCGCGGCCCGCGCATCATCAACGAACGCACCCGCAAGGAAATGAAAAAAATATTAAAAGAGATCCAGACCGGCAAATTCGCCCGTGAATGGATCCGTGAAAATAAGAACGGCCGTCCGAATTTCAATAAATACCGCCAGGACGGCGACAATCATCCGGCCGAAAAAATTGGCCGCGAATTGCGCGGTATGATGACGTGGATGAAGAAATAAAGTCAAAAGTTAAAAGTGAAAGGTCAAAAGTAAAACTTAAAAGTCAAAACTTGTCAGGTCCGCAGGACACATTATTTTTGACTTTTCACTTTTAAGTTTTGATCATTTGACCTTGTGACCATTATGAATAATTCAAATAAAGTACTGATCTTCGACACGACACTCCGCGACGGGGAACAGGCCCCGGGCGCCTCCATGAACGAAAGCGAAAAGCTGGAGATCGCTTTTGCCTTGGAACGCCTCGGCGTTGATATTATCGAGGCAGGCTTTCCGGTCAGCTCGCCGGGCGATTTTGCATCGGTCCGCAATGTCGCGCAGAACATCAAAAATTCCATTGTCTGCGGTTTGGCGCGGTCCATCACCAAGGATATCGACGCTGCTTATGAGGCTTTGAAGCCGGCGGCCCACGGCCGTATTCATGTATTTTTAGCGACCTCGAAGATCCATTTGGAATATAAATTTAAGAAAACTCCCGACGAGATCCTGCAGATGGCGGTCGATGCGGTCAAGTATGCCCGCGACCGGATGGAGGATATCGAATTCTCGCCGGAAGATGCCTCACGCAGCGACAAGGAATTTTTGTACCGCGTTATTGAGGCGGTCGTTAAGGCCGGCGCACGGACGGTCAACATCCCGGACACCGTCGGGTACAGCACGCCGGCGGAATACGGCCAGCTGATCGCGGATATCAAGAATAACGTTCCGAATATCAATAAAGCCATTATCTCCGTCCATTGCCACGATGATCTGGGCCTGGCGGTGGCGAATTCCTTGTCGGCGATCAAGAACGGCGCCCGCCAGGTCGAATGCACCATTAACGGCATCGGCGAACGCGCCGGCAACGCCTCGCTGGAAGAGATCGTCATGGCCTTAAAGACCCGCGCTGATTTTTACGGATGCACGACCGGGATCAATACGCCGGAGATCTGCCGCGTCTCGCGGATGGTCAGCAAGTCGACCGGTTTTGCGGTTCCGCCCAACAAGGCGATCGTCGGAGCGAATGCCTTCCGTCATGAATCCGGGATCCATCAGGACGGGATGCTGAAAGAACGTTCTACCTATGAGATCATGCGTCCCGAAGATGTCGGGTTCTTCGGCACCGGCTTGGTTTTGGGAAAACATTCCGGCCGTCATGCTTTTAAAGAAAGATTAAAAGTTTTAGGCGTTGAGCTGGAAGGAGAGGCTTTGGAAAAAGCCTTTGAACGTTTCAAAGCGGTCGCCGATAAAAAGAAAAATATTTTTGATGAAGACCTGCTGGCGATCGCGGCCGATGAATCTAAATCAGCCCAGCCGGATATTTGGAGCTTGGCCGGTTTAACCACGACGAGCGGGATGAACAAGACCCCTAAAGTCTCGGTCACTCTGAAAGGCAGGGGAAAGACCTTTAAGAAAAATTTGACCGGCGACGGCCCGGTGGATGCCTGTTATAAAGCCATCGACAGCGTTACCAAGATGAAGGGCGAACTGCTGGAATATTCCATCCAGTCCGTCACGCAGGGCAAAGACGCCCTCGGCGAGGTCATGGTCAAGGTGAAGATCAAAGACAAGATCGTCATTGCCCACGGCACCAGCACGGATATTATCGTCGCTTCGGCCAAGGCGTATATGAACGCGGTCAATAAAGTATTGGCACAAGGTCAAAATGTCAAAACGTCAAAAGGTCAAAAGTAGCTGTGATTTTTTCCCTTTGACGTTTAACTTTTGACTTTTGATATTCTATGTCCACTCCCAAACCCATCTACGGCATCATCGGTTTTCCCCTCGAGCACAGCCTTTCTCCGGTCATGCACAATACGGCCTTCAAGGAACTGGGGGTCGACGCTGAGTATAAACTTTTTCCGCTTCAGGAAGAAGAGCTGGGAGATTTTTTTGCCGACCTGAGGGAAAAGGACAGCCCGATCTTCGGCCTCAATGTTACGGTCCCGTACAAAGAAGCTGTTATAAAATATCTCGATGTATTAAGCCCGTTCGCCCAAAAGGTGAATGCGGTCAATACGATTGTCATTTCCCCTGAACGAAAATTGACCGGATTCAATACCGACGGGCCGGGATTCCTCACGCATCTGATCGAGCTTGGATTTCAAACCGGCGGCAAGCGGGTCGCCATCTTAGGCGCCGGCGGGACCACGCGCGCGATCGTCGCGGTTCTCTGTTTATTGCCGGAACGCCCCGCATCGATCAAGATTTATAACCGCACCCGCGAGAATCTAGGCCAACTCCTCGGGGATCTCGGCAAGCGGCTCGACGTCAGCATTGTCCAGCCGGCTGATTCCATCGATGATCTGGACATAGCCATGGCAAACCTTTTGATCAACACAACTTCCGTCGGGCTGAAGGCGAATGACCCTGGATTAGTCGATGAAAATTTACTGCATAAGGGTCTGCTCGTGTATGATGTGATCTATAATCCGGCGGAAACCCGGCTGCTTAAGATGGCGAAAAAAAAGGGCGCCAAAACCTCAAACGGATTGGGGATGCTGTTTTATCAAGGCATCCTCGCGCTGCAGCATTGGTCCGAAGCTGAACTCGATGAAGATGTGAAAATGATTATGCGGGAAAATCTTCAAAAAGCTTCGTTAGAAAAAAAATAATGGAAAATGTAAATTTGTTCATCTCCGTTTTTATCTTTATCCTGGGCGCCTGCATCGGAAGTTTTCTTAACGTCTGTATCGTCCGTATGCCGCAGAATAAATCCATCGTGTTCCCTTCGTCGCATTGCGTGAAATGCAATAAGCCGCTCGCCTGGCGGGACAATATCCCTTTGCTCAGTTATCTTTTTTTGGGCGGGCGCTGCCGGTATTGCCGGGAAATATTCTCGGTCCGTTATTTTGTCGTCGAGCTTTTGACCGCGGCCCTGTTCGTCACGCTTTTTTTGCAGTTCGGGTTTTCGTGGGTTCTTCTTGCCTATATGATCATGGTGGGCGGGCTGATCATTTCGACCTTTATTGATTTTGAACACCGCATCATTCCGGACGAGATCAGTTTAGGTGGAATCGTGGTTGGGGTTGTATTAAGTATTTTTATTCCGCAGATGCATGAATTGGAGGCGTGGTCGCTCAATATCGGCAAATGGATGATGTGGGCGTTGGTCGCGATCTGTTTTTTGGAGATCATGATCGGATTTTTTTTGAAAAAGGATTCGGTCGGAAAAGATGACCTGATCTTTATGGCGGTGGTCGCTGGCCTTCTTGTGGTTGATCGGGGAGTGAGCTTTTGGGCGTTCAGTTTAAAAGATACCCCGCAGGCGGCCTTAAGTTTACATTTGTTAAGCTTTCAGGCATCGTTGATCGGTTTTTTGGTGGGCGGCGGTTTGATCTATGCGATGGGTGTTTTAGGCGATGCGCTTTTCAAAAAAGAATCGATGGGCGGGGGGGACGTAAAACTCCTGGCTATGATCGGCGCGTTTTTGGGGTGGAAACTGAGCGTCCTGGCATTTTTTATCGCCCCGATCTTCGGCGCGGTTTTCGGTATCGTTGAAAAGATCCGCACTAAAGACAGCGCGATCGCCTACGGCCCGTTCCTGTCGTTGGGGGCATTGATCAGCCTTTTGTTCGGCGAAGCCATCCTGGCTTGGGTTTTGGGCGGTTACGGTATAATATATACTAATAGTCTTATTCCACTGTAGTTCGCTTTCCTTTAGTTTGACAGTACTTCCCCGATGTGTTAGAATCCGCGTGATATTTTATTGTCGTGAAAAAATTTTCTGTCCTTACCAATGAGCAAGAATATCGTTCTGATCGGATTTATGGGAGCAGGCAAGTCTGTGGCCGCCAAGGAGTTAGCGCGCAGACTGAAGCGCGAAGCTGTTTCTACCGACAAAGCGGTTGAGAAGAGCGAAAAGCGCCCCATAGCGGACATTTTCCAAAATTCCGGCGAAAAGCATTTTCGGCAGCTGGAAAAAGACGTTGTGGCGGAATTGGCGGAAAAAGAAAACCTGATCATTGATTGCGGCGGCGGCGTGTTCACCAGCGATGATAACATTCGCCATTTGAAGAAAAGCGGTAGCGTAATTTGTTTAACTGCCACCCCGGAATGTCTCTTAGAGCGCACCCGGCGCACCAAAATCAGGCCTCTCCTGAACGTCCCGGACCCCTTGAAAAAAATTAAAGAACTGCTTGTTGTGCGGGAACCGTTTTACCGTCAGGCTCACCATTGGCTCGACACAACCGGCAAAACCAATCAAGAGGTATGCGATGAAATCGAACGATTGTTATCCCGTGAGTGAGAGAGAGGCTTTACTGGTCTTAAACGCGGTCGGCCATCTGGGGCAGCAGCGTGTCAGCCGGCTGACCGAACATTTCGGATCCGCGGCCAATGCCCTTCAAGCCGCAGAAAAAGAACTTGCCGCCAGCCAGATCCTTTCTTCGGAAATAGTCTCCCGGCTGGTAAATTTTTCGCGCGATGAATTCTTAAAAACTGAAAGAGAACTCTTGAAGAAATTTCAGGTCATTGTTCTGACGTTAGCCGATGACGATTATCCGAAACTTTTAAAAGAGATCCCGGACGCGCCGGTCGTTCTGTATGCCCGCGGAGATATAGATGTTTTAAACAGTCCGTGTATCGCGGTCGTCGGTCCGCGGCTGGCTTCGTTGTACGGGTTATCGGTCGCCGAAAAATTTTCTTCCCAGCTCGCGGAATCAGGGATCACCATTGTCTCGGGATTAGCCAAGGGAGTGGATACTTCCGCGCACCGCGGGGCATTGAAAGCTAAAGGCAAAACGATCGCGGTTTTGGGCTGCGGATTGGCCGAGATGTACCCGGCGGAAAATGAAAAACTTTCCCGGGAGATCGTCAGAAACGGCGCGGTCGTTTCGGAATTTCCGATGACCATGCCGCCGATCAAATATAATTTTCCGCAAAGGAACCGCATCATCAGCGGCCTGTCGCTCGGTGTCATTATCGCCGAGGCATCGCACAAAAGCGGGGCGCTGATCACCAGCCGTTTTGCTCTTGAACAGGGGCGGGAAGTTTTTGCGGTTCCGGGCAAGGTCGATAACCCCAACGCCGCCGGCGTGAATAATTTAATTAAACAGGGCGCTAAACTGATTATGAGCGTTGAGGATGTTCTGGAAGAGCTGATCGTACAGTTGAAGCCGTACACGCTGAATCCAGTGCCGGCGGAAACACAAACACCCGCGGCGGTTAAAAATCTTACGGAAGAAGAGAGGGAAGTTTCGCTTTGTTTAGGTAAACAGCCCTCGCATATCGACCAGATTGCGCACCACTGCGGGCGATCAATGGACTGGCTCGGTTCAAAACTCTTGAGCCTGGAATTGAAGGGCATCGTCAAACAGCTGCCGGGTAAATTTTTTATATTAACTACGAACGTATAAGGAATACATCATGGTAAAACCTTTAGTCATCGTTGAGTCTCCCGCCAAAGTCAAAACCATCAATAAAATTCTGGGTGATAAATATAAAGTTCTTTCTTCTATGGGGCATTTGATCGACCTGCCCCGGTCCACCTTGGGCGTTGATATTGAAAATAATTTTGCGCCGAAATTCGTGGTGGTCCGCGCCAAGCAAAAGATGCTCACTCAGCTTAAAAAAGAAGCCAAGGCCAAAACGGAAATTTACATCGCGACCGATCCGGACCGGGAAGGGGAAGCGATCGGTTGGAACTTGGCGCAGCATTTGGGTGATGATAAAAAATATTACCGCGTCACATTTCAGGAAATCACCAAAGAGGCGGTCTTGAAGGCATTTTCCCATCCGCGTGAGTTTGATATCAAAAAAATAGACGCGCAGGTCGCCCGCCGCATCCTGGACCGCATCGTCGGTTATCAGATCAGCCCGATTCTCTGGAAAAAAGTCGGGTCGCGTTTAAGCGCCGGGCGCGTGCAGTCGGTGGCGCTCAGGCTGGTCGTTGAGCGTGAAAGCGCCATCAAGAGTTTTATTCCTCAGGAATATTGGCAGATCGCTGTCGACCTGCAGAAAAAAGGCGTGCCGGATGTTTTGACCGCCGGCCTTGAACGGATCAGCGGAGAAAAATTTGAGCTGAAAGATAATGCGGAATCGCAGAAACACGTTGACCAGATCAATAAAGAAAATTTCAACGTCACCGATATCACGCAAAAGGATGTCCGCCGCAACCCGGCCGCGCCGTTCATCACCAGTACGCTCCAGCAGGAAGCTTTCAATAAACTCGGCTTCAACGCCAACAAGACCATGTTGATCGCGCAGCAGCTTTATGAAGGGATCGACTTGGGCGACGGCGAAACAACCGGTTTGATCACCTACATGCGTACCGATTCGGTCAATATCTCGCAAGAAGCGCTGTCCAAGGTGCGCGGTATGATCGAAAAAGAATTCGGCAAAAAATATCTTCCGGATGAACCGAATAAATACAAATCCAAAAAGAGCGCGCAGGAAGCGCACGAGGCGATCCGCCCAGCCGATATTTCACGCAAACTTGCCGACATCCGGCAGTTTTTAAATGAAGACCAAGCCAAGTTATATGAGCTTATTTGGAACCGTTTTGTCGCCTGCCAGATGACCCAGGCCGTTTATCAGCAGCGAAAGATCGAGGTCACCGCCGGTATTTACCAGTTCGGGGCTTCGGGATCGACCTTGCTCTTTGACGGTTATCGTAAACTTTATCTGGAAGATGACCCGGTCGAGGCGCCGATGGATCTTTCCCATTATAATACAAAGGATGATCTGAATCTTGTCGAGGTCAAACCGACGCAGCATTTCACCAAACCGCCGGCGAGATATTCCGAAGCGACACTGGTCCGCACGCTCGAAGAGGAAGGGATCGGACGGCCGAGCACTTATGCGGCGATTATTTATACATTGGTCCAGCGCAATTACGCGTTGCGGGAGCGCGGGTATTTTATGGCGACCGAGCTCGGGATCAAGGTATGCGACCTTTTGGTCGAATTCTTTCCAAAGATCATGGATGTCGGGTTCACTGCCAGGATGGAAGAGCATCTGGACTTGGTAGAAGAAGGCGACCTTAAATACGTCCAGCTTTTACAGGAATTTTATGATCCGTTCAAGATTGAGCTGGATCACGCGATGCAGCATATGGAAAAGACCCAGACCTTTATCGACAAGGTCTGCCCGGATTGCGGATCACAGATGGTGATCAAATGGGGACGGAAGGGTAAGTTTTTGAGCTGTTCGACGTTCCCGAAATGTAAATTTGCGGAGGCGTTCGGTTCCGGGGTAAAATGTCCCGAGCCTGGCTGCGAAGGAGAACTGGTCCAGCGCCGTTCGCGGCGCGGCGCGTTTTACGGGTGCAGCAAATATCCGGCGTGCCGGCACATCACGACAAAATTGCCGGACAATAATGAGAAACCGCAAACCACCGGCGAAACCACGGCAACCGAAACAGCGGGATGATCAATCGTTATCTCGACAAATTTTTATCCTATCTTGAGATCGAGAAGAATTATTCCAGCCACACCATTTTGAATTACCGGATCGATCTGGATGAGTTTTGTCGGGCTATGGCGGACGTCGCGATCGAAAAAATTGAATACCTTCATCTCCGCCGGTATCTGGCACAGATTAAAACGAGAAACTTTAGGCCGCGCACTGTGGCCCGCAAGATTTCGGCCATCCGCAGTTTTTTTAAATTTTTGCAAAGAGAGGGCCATATCAAGGAAAACCCCGCGGTCCTTCTGAGCACGCCGAAATTAGATAAAAAACTTCCGAATTTCCTGACTGAGAACGAGATGACCCTTTTGATCGAAGCGCCTGTGCTTGATAAAGAGGCGGGGTTCCGAGATAAGGCTATTTTGGAAACACTTTACAGCGCCGGTCTGCGGGTGAGCGAGCTGGTGGGCTTAAACATTGAGAATGTAGACTTCTTCGGCAATGTTGTAAAGGTCATGGGAAAGGGGAAGAAAGAACGGATCGTCCCCATCGGCGACGTCGCGTTAAAGTCGTTGAAAGATTATCTGGACCGCCGGAAAAAGAAGTCGAACATCCTTTTTTTAAATAAGAATGGCACGCGGCTGACCGCCCGAAGCGTAGGCAATATCGTCCATAAATGCATCAACTTGACGAGCGCCCATAAAAGCATTTCGCCGCATGTCCTGCGGCATTCGTTCGCGACGCACCTGTTGAACCGCGGGGCGGACCTGCGTTCCGTGCAGGAATTGTTGGGGCATGTGAATCTCTCAACGACACAGATCTATACGCACGTAACGACCGAGCGGTTAAAAAGCGTTTATAACAAGGCCCATCCGAGGGCGTAAAATGTCAGAATGTCACACGTCAAAAGGTCAAAAGTTAAACATTTGACTTTTTGACCATTTGACCGTTTGACAAATAAATTATGTTCATCCTCTACGAAATAATTTATATCATCGGTTTTATTTGTTACCTGCCTATTCTTTTTCTGAAAGGCAAATGGCATGAGCATTTTGCTATGCGGTTCAGCCTGTGGCCGCATTGGCAGATCCAAGCCCTTAAAGAAAAAAAGAATATTTGGGTCCATGCCGTGAGCGTAGGGGAGGTTCTGGCTGTTCAGGGCGTGATCTTAGGCGTCAAAAAACTTTGGCCGGAATACCGGATCGTTATTTCGTCGGTCACGAAGACGGGCTACCAGCTGGCCTGCAGCAAATTTCCCGATGACATCGTTGTCTATGCGCCGCTGGATTTTCGCGCGGTGGTTTTTCGTTACATCCATTTCATTAAGCCGAAAATTTATATCGCCGCCGAAACAGAGATCTGGCCGAATTTGTTTTACGCGCTGTCCAAAAAGAAAATCCCGATCGTGCTGATCAACGGCCGCATCTCGGATGGATCGTTCAAGCGATATCAGAGGATAAATCTTTTGCTTAAGGAAGTTTTGGCTGATGTGCTTTGGGCCGGGATGCAGACGCAGGAAGACGCGGACCGCATCGCGGCCCTGGGTGTTCCCAAAGACCGGGCCTTGGTGATGGGGAATATGAAATTTGACGGTGCTGTGGATGTCCCAGGCTGGGCGCGTTCGTCCTTCGGATACACGGAGGATGATCTGATCTTTATCGCCGGAAGCACGCATCCGGGTGAGGAGGAGATTATCCTGGATATCGCGTCAGAGATTGCTAAGGAGAACGCGAATTTCCGTCTGATTATTGCCCCGCGGCATATCGAGCGTTCGTTTCAGGTTATGGAGATGGTGCGCGCCCGCGGATTCCGGGCGCTGAGGTTTTCAGCGATTGAAGGAGCGCGGCAGGACGCTCATACCGTCGTTGTGGTGGACACGATCGGACATTTAAAATCTTTGTACAGTATCGCGACGCTGGTTTTCGTCGGAAAAAGTTTAACCGCCCACGGCGGGCAGAATATCATTGAGCCGGCGTTTTGGGGAAAGTCCGTTATTGTTGGCCCGTATGTGGAGAATTTTAAAGATATTATCGCGATATTCCTTAAACGTAACGCGGTCGTGCAGGTTTTTTCGGCGGAGTCGTTCGGGCAGGAGATCCGGCGGCTTTTGGCGGATCCAAAGGAGCGCGAACGTTTAGGGGAAGCCGCGAAAACTGTCGTGCACGATAACCGCGGTGTTACGGAAAAAACTTTACAATTGATCCAAAAGGTCATTGGTTGATTATGAACCTTATGATCCTGCAGAAATATTTTCATAATATCATGACGGATAAGGTGAGCGGCGGGTCGGCCGAGGCTGTGAAGGCGGTCTTCGGGGTCCTGTCGTTCTTTTACGGACTGCTCACGCAATTCGTTTATTGGTGTCATCAGAAAAATATTTTAACCGCCTATATGTTGAAACAGCCGGTCGTCAGTATCGGTAATATCACGGTCGGCGGTGTGGGGAAAACGCCTTTGGTCGAATATGTGGTAAAATTTTTGAAGAACGAGAGGATCAGGTCGACGGTCCTCATCCGTGGCTATATGGGAGAACTCAAGCGGGATTCTTTCCTTACGGAGGAGAGCGATGAGGCTGAGTTACTGAAGCAGAATCTTCCGGGAGTTTCCATTCTCGTCGGACGGAATAGGCTCAGGAATGCCCTTAGCGTTCCGGAGGAAGAGAAGCTGGATGTTTTTATTTTGGACGACGGGTTTCAGCACTGGAGTTTGAACCGAAATCTGGATATCGTGGTGATCGATGCCGTCAATCCTTTTGGGAACAATTATGTTTTGCCGCGGGGGATTTTACGGGAACCGCTCAACGCATTGCAACGAGCTGATCTTTTTGTCCTGACCAAAACCAATATCGGCGAGGAAAATGTTCCATACCTTCGGATGCAGCTCAAGAAGATCAATCCGTTGGCGCCGATCGTTGAAACGATCCACCAGCCGTTTGCCGCGTACGACCTCAGGAAGCCTGCGCAGGAAAGTGATCTGTTCCCTTTTGCCGGCCGGGAAGCGTGTGTATTCTGCAGTATCGGCGACCCGGCGTCATTCTTGAAAACATTGCGCGCGTATTCGATCAAGTCTTTGAAGACATTTGAATTTATGGACCACCACCGCTACAGCCGGGAGGATATGGAAAATATCGCGCAGTTTTGCCGGGAGAGCAATATTGAGACCGTTATGACGACACAGAAAGACGCTGTGAAGGTCATGGATTACCTGGATGTCTTTGATTTTAAGGTCAATATCATCTGTGTCAAGATCGCGATCAAGGTCACGCGAGGGGAAAAGGAACTGCATGCCAAATTAAGGGCTGCGGTGCGAAAATAATGGAAAATTTTTATTACATAGCGTTGAAGACGTTCGGAATTTTTGTCCGGTTTTTGCCGGCCCCGCTCGCGATGCATCTGGGGCGGCTTCTCGGTATCCTTGTTTATTTTTTTGATATCAAGCACCGGAGTATCGCCTCGGCAAATTTAAAAGTCGCGTTCGCTAAAATAAAGACGCCAGCCGAGATCAAAAAGATTACGAAGCAATTCTTTGTGAATTACGGGCTGAACCTGATCGAAGTCTTCCGCCTGCCATTGATGAACCGCGAAAATTTTGATCGTTACATCAAGATGGAAGGACGCGAGAATATCACCGAAGCCCTCGCGAAGAAAAAAGGCGTGATCCTTTTGGCGATGCATTTCGGCAGCTGGGAGATGGCGAGTTTGTCTTCAGCTATGATGGAACATCCCTACAAAGTCATTGTGAATCCGCAAAAACGTTATTCGAAACTGGATGATCTTTTGAACAGTTACCGTTCCTGCGGCGGGAATGTTGTTTTATCCCGGGGGTTGGGGACGAGAGAAATGATCAAGAGCCTGCAGAACAATGAACTCATCGGGCTTGTTGCCGATCAGGGCGGGAGGGACGGTGTCCTGGTGCCGTTTTTTGAACGGCAGGCGTCGATGTCAAGCGGCGCGATCCGTCTTGGCTTGAAATTTGATGTCCCGATCTGTTTTTCTATCATCGTCCGGGACAAAGGAGGGGCCAATCATCGCCTGATCATTCATCCTCCTTTGAAGTTGATCAACACCGGCAATGTCGACCAGGATGTTGCGGCCAATCTCAATGAAATTGTCAAGATTATGGAAGAGTATATCCGGAAATATCCGGCGGAATATATGTGGTTTTACAAGATCTGGAAATACTCGAGAGAGTCCAATATTGTTATTCTGGATGACGGCCGGACCGGCCATCTGCGCCAATCCCAGGCGGCCGCTGCAATGATCCGGCGGACCCTTGCCGATTCCGCGCAGCAGATCCAGTCGGAAACAGCAGTGATTCATATTCGATTTAAAAGCAAATTCCATTCTTCGCTCATGGCGGTCTTGAGCAATATCGTTAATGCCTTTGTTTTTCAGGGGCGATTGGAGGTTTTGAAAATATTCTTGACTCCCGAATCTTTTAAAGAAGTCGTGTCCCTCAAAGCGGATTATATTGTTTCCTGCGGCTCTTCAACGGCCGGTTTGAATTATTTATTGTCCGATGATCAGAAGGCGAAGAGTGTGGCGATCCAGAGGCCGGGTATCCTCGGCACTCAAAAATTTGATCTGGTGATCCTGCCGCAGCATGATGAACCGAAAAAGAAACCGGATAATGTCATTCTGACAAAGGGAGCGATCAACCTGATCACCCCGGGATATCTGGACGAGCAGTCAGAACTGCTTATGAAACATTTTTCGCACCTGAAATTTTCGCAGCGCACACGGATCGGCCTTTTGGTCGGCGGGAATACCGAGGAGTATGTGCTGACCGAACAGCAGATCAAGCGGGTCGTGAACCAATTGAAAGAAGCTGCCGAACAGCTCAACGCCGAGATCCTGGTGACCACGTCCCGCCGTACGCCCGCTTGCGTTGAAAACTTTATATTCCGAGAATTAAAGAAACATCCCCGGTGTCCGCTTTTGATATCTCCGAACCGTCAGGACGTTCCGGAAGCGGTGGGAGGGATCCTGGGGTTGTCCGATATCATCGTGGTTTCAGGGGACAGCATTTCCATGGTGTCGGAAGCTGCCAGTTCCGGGAAGAATACGATCGTTTTTCCGGTCGCCCACCGGGATAAAGTTTTGCAACGTGTATTAAAGCACGATCGTTTTATTGAAAATCTCAATTCGCAGGGCTATATTGTTTCAGTTCAAGCTAAAGAGATCGCGCAAACGGTCTATGCCATGGCCAGAAATAAAATTAAAACAAATCGTCTCAATGACAGTGATACTGTCTTAGAGGCTGCCCGCTACCTGATCTAAAGATGTACTTGTTTTCCATGAATATTCTTAGATGTAACAAGTACTTATCCCAATTTCATCTAATGATAATTGGGATTTTATAGAGGAAAATTGGGATGTACTTGTTTTCTCCGGATA
>CAYING010000013.1:0-31799 GCA_964364715.1 uncultured Planctomycetales bacterium | reverse complement strand
CAGACTAGGACATTTTCATTTTGGTCAATTAGGACATTACCATTTTGGGGTTACACAAAAAGTGCCTTCGGTGGCAACAAAAGGTTGCATTTAAATTCCCGAACAGGTATAATTCAATCATTATGATCAAGAAAGCAGCCCACACACTCATTCACTCTGCCGAATTTTCCAGAAAATACACGGGCAAGCATGTCGCTGTTGTCGACAATAAAGTCGTTGCCGTCGGAAAAAACCGCCTCGAAGTCTACAAAAAAGCCGTCAAAAACATCCCCCGTAATAAAAAAGTTGCCATCTATTACATGCCAGCCAAAGATGAAATCTTAACAGCGTTATGATGCATCCATACCGTGAAGTTTTCAAGGGATTTTTCGCGCCTATCGTCAACCTTGAAATTTGGACAGGGGGAAGGTGGGTCGAGTTGGACGCCTACATCGATTCCGGCGCAACGTTCAGTATTTTTCATACCGATGTTGCTACCATCCTGGGGCTTTCGTATCGGAACGGACGCAAAACCATGATTCGGGTCGGAGATGGAAAACTTATTCCAGTGTATCTACACAAACTTCCGATCCAATTTTCTGGCTACAAATTTACCGCGGTGATTGGATTTTCCGAAAGCCTCGGCGTTGGGTTCAACCTTCTCGGGCGCGTTGATTTCTTCAACCGCTTTCGAATCTGCTTCAATGATAAAGAACGAGTCGTAGACACGACTTATCTTTAATCCTAATTCTTGCCGTTCGGCCAGAATCTCAATTTATGCCACTTGGCGAGAATTCGCCGAAAACCGACAAAAACTGGTTAAAACCCACAGCGCCGTATATACTTTATACAAGTAAAAGTAGGTATATTATGGCATATAATATTGCTAAAAAATATTCGCTCCAGAGGAGCGTTATCCGACCGATAGCCTGGGCAGTCATTGTGGTGTTTACTCTGACCACCATTCTCCCGCCGGCCTATGCCCAGACGCTTCTTTTGCCAGCCCCCGGCGCTATGGTTCCATTAAGCCCGGCCTTTGCCCCAGTCATCCTCAAAGGTGTAAAAATTTATCCGGATAATCCGCTGCGCTTTGACTTCATAATTGATACCGGAGATGCCGATTTGAAGGACGCGGCGCTTAAAGAAGAATCGAACAAACTGATCAAATACTTTTTAGCCTCACTCACTGTCCCGGAAGAAGACCTCTGGGTGAACCTTTCGCCGTATGAAAAAGACCGCATTATTCCAGATGAATTTGGCACGACCGAAATGGGCCGCGACTTGCTTGCCCAAGATTATATTCTGAAACAATTGACCGCCTCGCTGATTTATCCCGAAAATGATCTCGGTAAAAAATTTTGGGACCGTATTTATAAAAAAGCACGCGAGCAATATGGTACGACTGAAATTCCAGTAAATACTTTTAACAAAGTCTGGGTTGTTCCGGAAAAGGCCAGTGTTTACAAAAACGGAACTTCGGCCTTTGTCACGCAGGCGCATCTGAAGGTGATGCTGGAAGAGGATTACGTAGCTTTACAAAAGCCACCAGGACACCAGGACACCAAGTCACCAGTAGTTACGGGTGACCTGGTGACGGGTGACGTGGTGACCTCAATCCTCCGCGCCCTCATCATCCCCGAGATCGAGAAAGAAGTAAACGAAGGAAAAAATTTCATTCAGCTTCGGCAGATTTACAATTCCCTGATCCTCGCCATCTGGTTCAAGCGGAATTTGAAAGAAAGTTTGCTCGGCAAAGTTTACGTCGGCCAAAACAAAGTCAATGGTGTAGACATTGAGGACAAGGACGAAAAACAAAAGATTTACGATCAGTATCTCGAGGCCTACAAAAAGGGCGTCTACAACTACATCAAAGAAGATTACGACCCCGCAACCCAAGAAACGATCCCGCGCAAGTATTTTTCCGGCGGCATGACCTTTGTCGGGGATAAAGCCATGCTCGCCGCGTATCATGAAGACGGTCGTTCGAAAGAAGTCAAAGTCGAGCATGCCGTCCTGGTGACTGCAGATCTAGCTCCGCAGAAAGATTCTGCCGGGAGCAACGCTGGCCCAAAACCCGACCAAGCGATGATGGCTGCCATTCAAAATTCAGACGGGAAATGGGTCGATTATAAGGGAAAGCGTCTCGCTCTGGCGGTCGCGCTTTCGTTATGCGGTGCTGCCTGTCGTTCTCTTGAGCCGGGAGAAATGCCCAGTTCACAGGTGATGACGCACCAAACTGAACAAACAGAACAGAAATTAATTGAGGCCATGAATTTGGTCTATTTTGCCGATCATTTGATTGAGATTATCAACCTAGCCTCCAAAGAAAAAATATTATTAGATGTCAAAAATTTTATAAAAAAATTTGGCGATGGTATCGATCAAGGATTAATCGATTTAGTGCAAAAATACGGTCAGGCCGTAGCCCAGGAGGATAACAAGACACGGGCTGAAGCTATTCAACAAATCAATGAACAATATTTTTCCAAAGTGGAACTTCAAGTTGGAGATATTCAAGTACCCGATGCAAGATATCCGTTTATAGGATTGATCAGCCCGGACAAACAACTTATTTTTAGTCCCCAAGATCCTGAACAATTACATATCGAATTAGATCCTCAGGGTTCTGTGATTCCCGGCTCCGTCGTATACAGGTTTATGCGTGAAAATCTTTACCTTAGCTTTAGCAGCGTTCCCAGTATAAGCCAATTTGCAAATCTGAGAGGATGGAAGACTGCCTTCAATGTTCATGCCGGTGAGCAGACTCTTCCACTTTTTATCGAAGTTACCGATTATGTTTACAAAGACGAAGAAGGGATCATGTATTTTTCTTTTGAGATTACGCCGGATATTAAATTAGAAGGACTTAAGCCGCTGCCGCCTGGATATAAACCGGATGAGGAATTAAGAAAAATGAGAGCAGAGGCAGAGGCTCTGCATGTTTGGCTGGAAGAATTCACAAAAAAACGTCACAAGATCACAGGCCGGGCGGTTTTTACTCATATGGCCATTGGATTACAGCGTCTTAAATATATGGGCATGGTAGGGAAAAAATTTCCGGCGATTACGGTTTCCCCTGATCATTTACCTTGGACGCTTGAAGAATTACGCCTGTTGGGGGCTGAATATAGACAAAAACAGAGAGATGAGAAAAATTTTAAAGAATTAATTCAAAACATTGATAAATACTTACGCGCGGAACCTGATCCAGATGATTTTCGCATTTTTGCCTTAGCCCCTGCGGTGGAGATTGGTGGGGGCATGTTGGGTCATGACTGGTTTGAAAAAGCAAAAGAGGCTTTAAAACTAGAAATTGAAGAAATTAAGAAGTCAAGTGTTGCGGATTTGACAACAAAGTATCCTATATTATCGTCTGCATCGATACAGAGAGCGATAAAAGATGCTATTGAAATTATACAAAAGACCAAGGGTCTTATTCCAGGGGGAGAAAAAACGATAGAGGATTTCGTTAGAGGCTATATGAGTTCTCGACTGCAGGCAGAATGGATTTTAGCGGAATTGAAAAAGCAGGAAGCAGCAACGGCTCAAGTTCCCAAAGGCCCAGCGGAAAACTCTAAACGCTTAAACGAAATTCGCATCATCAGACAATTCTTTGCGTTGGAAAATTTGGATAAAATTATTGCCAAGTTAAATGAATATATGACCATGAAGCGTCTTGTTGTGCCCGGAGATTTAGAAAATATTGCGTATGCTAAATATCCTTCTATTTATGCCGTTGAGGCCTTGGAAGATATTAAAAAATTAGACACAGGTACGATTGATGATGCTTTCAGAAGTAAATATGGGGTTCAAGCTGTCCCCCAGGATTCCCGAGAAAAAACGGAACTGGGCCTCCGCGTGGTCCGTAGGCTTATCGACCAATTGAACAAGGAACGTGTCCAATTACAGCAAGCCGTTAAAATGCTGGAAGGTGCAAAAGATAAAGCGATGATGACCGACGTCGGCGGTATCGACTTAAATCCCGCGGATTTTGATATGGCTATGTTAGCCAATACGGATATTTTAACGGGTATTGAATTTTCACCGCTCAATCCTTTCAACGGTGCCTTGAAAGGGCAGCTCCCTAAAATTTATTCCGTCGATGGGATTAAAGATTTCGCGATGTTGTCATTGTCCGATGACGATGCAAAAAAATATGGATTTCAAGGTTTGAAAGAATTCCCCCAAGCTATTTCAGCGGCGACGGTAGGATTAGTTGCCACCGATCCACCGGAGAGCCAGCATAAAATAATGAGCGAACACTGGATGATCCATATCCCGGCATTTGGGAATTTTCCTAAATCCATCATAAACCCGGATGGAAAAATTTTACGTTATGTTCCTCAAGACCCCAGTGACCCACAATCACAATTGGCCCCTGCATTTATTGATATTCCAGCCGCGTGGAAACCTGTTCTCAACGCGCATATGACCCGAGCCGCGCACGTCAACCCGCAATTGGGCCTGGCGTGGGAAAAGGTTTATGAGGCTTGGCTGAGAGACCCTCAAGCTGCGAATATCGTAGCCATTCAACACCCCGTTGAAAATTACGACACTGTTCAACAAGCCTGGAATGGATTAGGCAATATATTTTATCAAGTTGCCCAACAAGCTTTAGGTCAAAACGCCACGCATCTTTCCATAAGAACGGTCGTTGAGAATTTTACGGCAGAAGCTCAGGAAACTGTGATTGATGAAATCCCTCTGAGTTCCCTCGCCGGACAGGATATTCTTTTGTATTTACAAAAAACTTTAGGGCCCAAATTATCAGTTCATTTGCAATCAAGATATTTTGATCCTCAATCTAAATTCCAAGTGTTTTTTGATCAGTGGGATTCTAAGGCCGTGACGATTCGGTTAGTGGCTGTTCCGGCTAATAAATCCCCTGTGATTAATCCTCCTCTAGAAAAGGGCTTGCTTGTGACCCATAAGCAAGCCCACCACGCCTTTGAGATTATTCAAGGCGCGGTGAAGTATTTTCAGGGAAAAGGGAAAAATGATTTAGATCGTTTTACCGTAAAGATAGACACAGAGACGACCCGCTGGGGAGTTTATTATAGGAAGAAAGATGGTGTAGACGAAAAATTTTTGAATGTTCAACTTCCGTTTAACTTTGTCACAAAATTCAATTGGCGTTTTGATGTATCAACTGAATGTCAAATATCTTTGAACGATGAGGACACGGTTGTGGTCGATATTCAAGGTAGTGTATTCACCATTAAACGCGTTCTTGAAGAAGGGAATAAAAATTATGTATATTTTGTCGATCAGGCGATGCTGGGAAAAACTGAATCTCCTCAAGACGTCGGCGGTATCGACTTTAATCCCGCGGAGTTGAATATCCAGGAACAGGGTAATGACATTAAAATCAGCGTCCCGGCAATTGATCTTAATGCCCTTGAAAATATGAACATTAACGGCTTCACGCCGATCATCATTCAGGTCGTTCCGATTACGAATCTCCCTGCACTCCTCGGCAGTCATCCATCGGATACAATAGCATCGCCGGAGCTGAGTTTGGCAAAATGATCCAGGGGGCAGAAAGCGGCAGAAAGACTATTGCAAGGCGTCCCAGGTTATGGTATTCTTTTATCGGAAAATAGGAAATAGTAGGAAATACGCCTGCGGGCAGGAATGGAGGGATCCATGGTTACACGGATGAGAGAAAAAGGTCAAGTGACAATTCCGGCACATATTCGAGAATCCTTGCATTTATCGAGACATTCTGTGTTATCGGTTTCCAGAGTGGGTAACGGCATTCTTTTAACTCCTAAGCTTTCCGCTTTTGAAGAAATTTCAGGGAAATTCTCAAAGGCTGCTGAGAAAAAAGGTATTACACTCGGGAGCCTTCTCAGGGATTTAAAAAAAGCCCGTCATCAGAAGGGAGCCTAGATGTACTTGTTTTCCCCGGATATTTTTAGATGTAACAAGTACTTATCCCAATTTCATCGAATGTTAAGTGGGATTTTATAGAGGAAAATTGGGATGCCGGTTGTTCCATATAGAGTTTTTTTTGATACCAGCGTTTATATTGCTGCTTTGCTTTCGCCCGACGGCGCTGCCGGGGAAATTATACGTTTAGCTGAAGCTGGCGCCGTCCGAATGGTTGTTTCCCGGGAAGTGATTATTGAATCGGATAGAGTTTTAGCCCAAAAATTTCCGGAATTAATTCAGGAAAGCCGCAGGCTCTGGAAACATCTGGAACCTGAAATGGCCCCCTGTCCTACCCCGAGTCAGATAAAACCATTTGTACAAAAATTGCCGAAAGGTGACGCATCCATTCTTTGCTCTGCCCATGCGGCAAGCGTCGCGGCGTTTGTTACATGGAATACCCGTGATTTTATGGCCCATGGCGTCCAACCTCTGGTTAATTTTCCCATCGTGGTCCCGGCAGAGTGTCTTACGCTCTTTAGAAAATGGATAGATCCATTTTTGGAAATTTGAACTCAACTTGCGTCGAAAGCCTTGGAGTTTTATTTTGTAATAATCGGCGCCGATGTTATACTGACCGTGCAGGTGAGAAGGGAAATTAAGATGAAGATAACGGCTGAATTAAAAAATGAGCTTAATCGTATCATGTGGGATTATTCGGTCGATGAAGAGGCCTTGCTGGCTATTTTTGAAGGAAAAATTTCAACATTTTCTCTTAACCAGAAAAAACTTTACGCGCGATTACTGCTGAGTACACCGTGGTACAGATTATTGGACTGCCTGGGCACAGCCGGCCTCAAGGAAATCCTGACCGATCAAGCCATCAATTCTATGCAGATCAAAGACATTAAAGAAAAATTTATTTACGCTCAAAAAGTCTTCCATGGAATACCATACGCACTATCTTCAGCAGCTCTATCCCCTGCAGGATAAATTCCTGAAATTTTTTGATTGAAGTTACAAAAATTATTAAAAGCCTGCCTCGCGACGAACTGAAACTCATCAAGTGGGCATTGGATATCAAAATCAGCGAGGTTTATTCTGATCTTCAGATTATTGCGGAAGATATTTTCTTGGGACAGGCGAATACTTTAAAACCTTTAATAAAAATTCTGGGGATTAATTTGGAGAAAGGCTCAAAGATGAATTTTCTTCCACGAACCGCCGCAGCCGCGCAACGATCGGATCAAGTTCGACAAAGGTCATAAGCTCCGCGCGAAGCGCTGCGATGTGCGGAACACCGCGCAGATAGCCGGCATAATGTTTACGAAAGGGAAGAACACCATTGAGCATACCGTTATGCTCGACGGAAAGTTTCAGGTGTTCGATGCACACTTCCACACGTTCGGCCAAAGACGGAAAGGGAAGATGTCCGCCGGTTTTTAAATAATGTTTGATCTGAGCAAAGATCCAGGGGTTCGCGATCGCGCCGCGGCCGATCATGACCCCGTCGCAGCCGGTTTCAAACATCCGCTTGGCGTCTTCCGGAGTATTGATATCGCCGTTACCGATGATCGGAATTTTAACCGCATTTTTAACTTTCTCGAGCCACGTCCAATCCGCGTTCCCCGCATGACCCTGGCTGCGGGTCCGGCAATGGATCGTTAAGGCCTGAACGCCGGATTGTTCGAGCATTTTGGCAACGTCAACGATCACAATACTTTTATCATCCCAGCCTAGACGGGTTTTGACCGTGACCGGTAATTTCGTGCCGCGCACTGTTGCTTTCACGATTCCCTCGAAACGGGGAAGATCTCGCAGTAAGCCGGCGCCCTCGCCGCGCATCGCCACATCTTTCACCCAGCAGCCGCAATTAATATCGATAAAATCCGGTTTAAAACTTTCCGCGACCTTGGCCGCGCCTTCCATCGACGTTTCAATCCCGCCGAAGATCTGGATCGCCACCGGCCGTTCCGCATCCGTGACTTTGATCTTATTCAAAGCCTTTTTCGCGTCGCGGATCAGCGCCTCGCTGCTGGTAAATTCCGTGTAGAGAATGTCCGCGCCCAGCCTTTTGCAGACCAAACGGAACGGCGCGTCGGTAACATCTTCCATCGGCGCTAAGCACAACGGCTGTTCAATATTGATCGGTCCGATTTCCATCCCAATTTTCCTTTTATCCCGCCTTCCCATAACACCCCAGGCTTCAGCCCGCGGATGGGAAAGCGGCGGGATTCCGCCCCGCGAGGGGCAGGTAGAAAGTAACCGCGGGCTAAAGCCCGCGGGGCTCCATAATCCCAATTATTGTTAGAGGAAATTGGGATAGTACTTGTTTCCTCTAAAAGTTATTTAGGAAAACAAGTACATAATATTTTTCCAAATTTAGAAATCAAACGAAAATAAAATTTCCCAAATTTCATCTCGACTCGCCCCTTGGCTCTGCAGAAAGACTACATAAGCACCAAGAATCACTACCGACAATAAAATTTTTATGAGTGCGCCTCGGCCGTTACCGATCCAAATCCACATTGAAATTATCGCTAATAAGATTATTCCCAACATCGCTTTCCCTTATCCACAGGTTATCCACCCTGCCTGCCGGCAGGCAGGTCCCGGGGTGGGTTAATCAAGTTGCCTGATTTTTCCTTAATTATAGTTGAGGAAATCAGAGCTAATCCCTCTTTCCTCTGATGATAAGATTTAATATTTGAGGAGAAGAGGGATTGCATTCCAAGATGAGAGAAAGTATACTAGTTAATCTTAAACCACGCAACCAAAGAAACTTGATGGCCATCACGTTTAAACCCACAGATACCGCCGTTGTCCGCGGCATAAAGCTCACCGGAATCGGCAAAAAGGGAAGCCAGCCTGTGCCGAGAAATATCATCGATGAGATCATTTATGATCTCAAGACCGGTCAGATTCCCCCAGTCACTCAGGGCGCATTTTTCGGCAGCCTGATGATGAAAGGTTTGACCGCCGATGAACTCGGCTTGGAGGATGCCTTAGTCCCCGGAGTCTTGCAGCACCCGGCCGACCTTGTGTCCTATATTGCCGGCGATGCGCCGGAGGATATTCAGGCCATCTGCGTACATCTTTTGGAAAAAAAAGAGCTCGACAAAGGCACCGCCACCCGCCTTGGAAAATTTATGCTTTCCGGACTTCCCGGTGACGGGGCCCGCGGCTTGGTTGTGAGCATTTTACGTGTCCGCTACGAAACCATGGACGAATATGAGGCGCTCTTAAAAGCCGCGGAAGAAACGATCGAACCGCCGTTTAGGACTTCTGCCCCGGCCGGCGAGCCCATCATTCAAATCGCCGAACCGTTCGATGGAGTTGATCAGTCCTATATGCTCACGCCGCTTCTGGGAAAATTTTTGCAGACCTTAAATTACCGCGTGATCCACCTGGTCGGCCGCAGCAGCGGGCCGAAATTATGCTTTAACCTGCTGGATGTGATCAAGGAAATAAATCTCACTTGCATTCACGGCAATCAGGATTTGTCCCAGCCGAAACCGCCTTATGGCTTTTTCATCGACCAGGAAGACCTTTCCAAACCGCTCGACCGCTGGGTGGAATTGCGGCGGCAAACTGTCAAGCGCCCCTTTTTTGCGACTCTGGAAAAATTTTTAAATCCGGCCAAGGCGCGGATCAGCCTCACCTCTGCCTACCATCCGCCGTACAGCGAAAAAATGGCTACCATCGCCGAACGCGCCGGATTCCCGGGAAGCATTGTGGTCCGAAACGGTTTAGAAGGCAGCCTGGCTTTCCCGCTTAAGCGTCCGGTCAAAATTTTGTGCTCCGCCCGACAAGCCGACGGTAGTTATAAAAGGGAAGAGCTCACTTTTGATCCGGCGGATCATTTAAAAACGGACATACCCTTCGAAGAAAAACTAGAAAATCCGACAGCCGCAGACAATGCCCGGCTCATCCGGGAATTCGATCAAAAAGGAAAAACGTCAAATAACTATTTCAACGAACGCGCCCGTTTGAGCTGCGCCGGCTTAAAGATCGCGCTCGAATGGGTGGAAAGGGAATTAAAGTGATCTGGGCCAAAATCGCTAGTGTTCTAATGTTCATCGCCGTCGCCTTGGGCGCCTTTGGTTCGCACGCGCTGCGCGGCAAGATCAGCGACTATTATCTCGAAGTTTATAAAACCGCGGCGCTGTATCATTTCATCCACGCGCTCGGGCTTTTTGTGGTCGCGTGGCTGATCACAGCGACACAAAATCCGAAGATAGGAATAGCCGGAATCTTTATGCTCGCAGGGATCGTTCTTTTTTCCGGAAGTTTGTATGTTTTATCCGTCACCGGCATTAAATGGCTGGGTGCGATCACGCCGCTGGGCGGGCTATCGTTTCTGGCCGCGTGGTTAATTTTATTTCTGAACATCAAATGATCCAACAGACCCTCAAAAATAAAATTTCCTTTTATACCTTCGGCTGCCGCTTGAACCAGTCGGAAACTGCAGTTATTCAAAATAGTCTTCTGCAGAGCGGCTATGCGGTCGTCAACTTCGGGCAGGAAGCGGATATTGTCGTAGTGAACACCTGTACCGTGACCGAGAACGGCGACGCGGACACCCGCCGCCTGGTCAATAAAATTGTCCGCACCCAGCCGAACGCGAAGATCGCGCTCGTCGGCTGTCAGGCCCAAATGCAAAAAGAAAAATTAGCTGAACTCCCCAACATCGGCTGGGTCATCGGCAACGCGAAAAAGTTTGAACTGGCGAAAATCTTTTCCACCCCGGGGGTGGAAAATTTTCCCCAAGTGATCACGCCGGCCATTTCCCGCAATGCTTTTGAAATCCCGGCCGCCGGCATTGACCGCGGCCGCACCCGGGCGAATATTAAAATCCAGGACGGCTGCGATTTTTTCTGCACCTTTTGTGAAATCCCGTACGCCCGGGGCCGGGCCCGCAGCCGAATATTCAGCAACATCCTCGATGAAGTCCGATCGCTCGTCGACGCGGGGCATCAGGAGATCATCCTGACCGGCATCAACATCGGCACCTATCAGGCCGATGAGAAAAAGATCAGCGACGTCATCGCCGCGCTTGAAAATATCGAAGGTTTAAAACGCATCCGCATTTCCTCGATCGAGCCGACCACTATTCCGGATATCATTTTAGAAAAAATGGCGGCCGGTTCCAAACTCTGCCGGTATCTGCACATTCCACTGCAAAGCGGCAGCAATGAGATCTTGGCCAAGATGCGGCGCAAATACACCGCGGAGGAATTCACCCGATTCATCACAAACGCCCGCAGCCGCGTTGCCGGCATCTGCATCGGAACGGACGTGATCGTCGGGTTTCCGGGAGAAAGGGAAGAGCACTTTCAGGAAACTTTCGATCTTTTGCGGGAACTTCCTATCGATTATTTCCACGTATTCAGTTATTCCAAGCGGACCATGGCGAAAAGCAAAGACCTTCCGGATGCAATTCCGCAGAAGGTCATCGAACAGCGCAGCGAAATATTAAGAGAACTGAGCCGGCGGAAACGCCGTGTTCTCAATGAAAACGCCCTGGGGAAAACAGCCGCTGTGCTTTTTGAGAATGAAAAAAAGGGATATTGGACCGGATTAACGGACAATTATATCCGCGTGTATACGGCATCCGGCTTTAATCTTAAAAATCAGATCCGTCCGGTTAAACTCCTGGGCATACGAGAGAATACTGTTTATGGCGAACTTATTTAGATCCTTAATTCTAATTTTCCTGATTATGTCTTCCGTAACCGCTCAAGCCGCTCAGCCGTTCGCCGTGGTGGAATTATTCACTTCCGAGGGCTGTGCCAGCTGTCCGTCGGCCGATGCCTTTTTCAACGAATTGACCGCGCAGGCCCGCGAGGATGGAATAAAAATTTACACCCTCGGATTTCATGTCGGATATCGGAACGATCTGAACTGGGCGGACCCTTTCAGCCGGGAGGCCTTCAGCGACCGCCAGCGCGCCTACGCGAATATCAATTAAGGAAAAGCCGTTTATACCCCGCAGATGGTCGTCAACGGGCAAAACGCGTTCTCCGGGAACAATTTTGACCTCGCGCAAAAGGCCGTCAACCTGGCGCTGGGCGCTGCGCCCGGCGCCGAAATAAAATTATCCCGGCTGGACTACGACGAGAAAAAACGCCGGTTAAGCATTTCTTACCTTGCCTCCGGGAATATCACGGACGCGGATCTGAAGATCGCTATTGTCGAAAGGGGATTGGTCAGCGACGTCACCAAAGGCGAGAATGCCGGACTGCGACTGCGGCATGAGAATACCGTCCGCAAATTTGAATCGAAAAGTTTAAAAAATTTCCAGGGGACTTTCGTCCTCGTGATCCCGAAGGAAGTCGACCTCAAAAATGCATCGCTGGTCGGATTTTTGCAAAATTCCCGGACACTGGTGATCTTAGCGGCGGACGGGTTTGATTTATAATTCAATTCTACCCCGGGAGTGGGGTAAATAGAGTAAGTATCGACAGCCGGAAAAAAATGTGTTATATATTTTCTATGAACCGATTGATCATCCTGACTGCCGTCCTCATCTTTTCCGCAGCCGCTCATCTTTCCGCTGAAATGGTCCGCTATGTGGACGAATTCGGCAAACCGCATTACGTCAACACCGATTATTCGACTGTCCCCGAACAATACCGTCATCAGGTCGAGGCGCAATTAAAAGCGTTAGAAGAGAAAAAAACGCCGGCCGTGCCCATGATGCCGGTTCCTGCGGCGGCGCCTATGCCCGCCGAACCCGCGCAGCCTGCCCCAAAAGAGACTTTGCCGGTCACACTGTTCATAACCCAGGATTGTCCGAAATGTCTTGTCCTGGGGATGCTCCTTAGAAAAGAGGGCATTAACGTCATAACCGTGGACATCAATACCCCGGACGGCAAAGAACGGTATGCCGAATTAAAAACCGCCGCGATCCCTGTCGCGATCGTTGGGGATGAAGTGATCACCGAATTTGATCCCAGCCGGATATTTGCCCTCGCGCAGGGGAAAGAATCCCCGAAAAATTAGGAAAACCCCTCCTGGCAAAGATTTTGTAAATCCTTTCCAACGATAAAAATTTCGTGATATTGTAGTATCCATGAAGCGCCAATCATCCGGTTTTACCTTAGTTGAGATTATGATCGTTGTCGCGGTCATCGGCCTTTTGGCCACGATCGCGATCCCGAACGTGATGCGGGTCAAACTGCTTGCCAACGAGACCGCCGCGCAAGCCACCTTGAAGACCATCGCGGTGGGCCTGGAAAATTACGCCAACGATTATAACCTATACCCCAGCGACCCCAGCGTCCTCGTGACCAGCAACCCCAGCTATATTCTGCGGGATTACTTTAACGGGGTCTATTATGGTTATACCTATACCCCCAGCGTAGCCGACTATACGTATAAAATCCTCGCGACACCCGTCAACAGCAATGCCGGTTCGAGAAACTTTATGATCTCGACCGGGGCTGTTTTCGCACCGTAACTTTAAAAACTAAAAAGGACGACGCTATGCTTTTATACGAAAAATATACTTACAAAAAAAAGAAGCCTATTTGGACCGATGCCGACACCGCCATCCGCAGCATCAAAAAAGGAAAGCGGATCCTCATCGGTTCCGGCTGCGCCGAACCGCAGTTTCTGGTCCAAGCCTTGGTCCGTAATGCCGGCCGGTTCCGCGATAATGAGGTCGTGCATATCCTGACCGTCGGGATCGCGCCGTACGCCGACCCGCAATACGCCGCCAATTTCCGGCACAACGCCTTTTTCATCGGAAAAAATATCCGCGACTCGGTCGCGAAGGGGTATTGCGACTATATGCCCATTTTCCTCTCCGAGATCCCGAGACTGTTCAAGACCAAACAGATGCCGATCCATGCCGCGCTCATCCAGGTGTCGCCGCCGAATAAAAGCAAGATGGTCTCGCTGGGCATCAGCGTGGATATTCTTCCGGCCGCCATCCAGAACGCCGACATCGTCATCGCCCAGGTCAACCGCAACATGCCGGAAACCTCCGGGGTAGCGAAAATCCCGATGAACTGTATCGATTATCTCGTCGCTCAGGATGAGCCGCTCATCGAATTCCCGCAGGGCGATCCGGATGAGACCTCGATGAAGATCGGAAAGTTCTTAAGCAAATTTATCCGCGACGGAGACACGCTTCAATTGGGGATCGGCAATATCCCTGACGCGGTTTTGCTGAATCTGAAAAATAAAAATGACCTGGGGATCCATTCGGAAATGGTCTCCGACGGGATCCTTGAGCTTTACAAAAACGGCAACGTCACCAATAAAAGGAAAGCGATCAACAAAGGGCATTCCATCGTCAGCTTCGTGCTCGGGACTAAAAAGCTGTTCGATGTCCTGCATAAAAATAAAGATTTTCAATTTTACCCGTCGGAATACACCAACGACCCGTTCGTCATCGCGCAGAACCCGAATATGGTCTCGATCAATTCCGCGATCCAGCTCGATCTGACCGGCCAGGTCTGTTCGGACAGCATCGGATCACGTTTCTACAGCGGGTTCGGAGGCCAGGTCGATTTTGTCCGCGGGACCAAACGCTCGGAAGGGGGCCGGTCATTTATCGCGATCCCATCAACCGCGCGCGAAGGCGAAGTTTCACGGATCGTCACAACGCTGTCGCCCGGCGCCGGAGTCGTGACCTCGCGCGCGGACGTTCATTATGTCGTGACCGAATACGGCGTTGCCTACCTGCACGGAAAAAACATCCGCGAGCGCGGCCTCGCGCTGGTCCAGATCGCGCATCCCCAATTCCGCGACGAATTACTCACGTACCTCAAGGGCAAACAATACGTGTATCACGACCAAAAATCCATCAAAGATGATGACAGCCTGATCAAGAAAAATATTCCTGACTCAAAAATCTTTAAAGACAAAACGGTTTATTTCCGGCCATTAAGGCCGTCGGATGAAAAGTCGATCCAGGATTTCTTTTACAGCCACCGTCCGGAAACGATCTATCAACGGTATCTGACCAACGTGGAAGCCCTTCCGCACAACGAAGCGCAGACGCGTGTTTCCGTCGACTACAACAAAGATATGGCCATCGCCGGTTTTGACGACTGGTCACCGTACGCGCAAATGGTCTGCCTCGGCCGGTATATCCGCAGCGAAAAGGACGAGGCCGAGATCGGGCTCGTGGTCAAAGAGAATTATCAAGGGATCGGGATCGGCAGTTTTATGTGCGAACATCTCATCGAATCCGCCCGAATGCACGAGATCAAGCGGTTGTTCGCCTATGTTGCGTATTCTAACGACGCTATGCTGAAGATCTTTAAGAAATTCAATTTCGCGATCGAAGAAAGCAAGGAAGTGCAAGGATATTATCTCTACCTCGATCTTATGACGCAGCCTGCACAGGTATGAAGCTGATCACCAATGAAATTTTCCTGGCGCATGAAACCGGGATGCATCCGGAAAATGCCAAACGCCTAAAATCCCTCGGAAAAATTCCCTCACAAAATATCATTGACGGCACCAAATTCCTTTCCCTTATCCACACGGACGCATATATTAAACATGTTCACGCGCTCTGCAAAAAAGGCGGCGGGAATTTGGACGCCGACACGGTGGTGAGCGCCAAGAGCTACGACGCAGCCGTAAGCGCGGTGGGGGCGACCATTATGGCGTCGGGATCCGGAGATTTCGCCCTCGTCCGTCCGCCGGGCCACCACGCGCATCCGGCGCATTCCAGCGGGTTCTGTTTATTTAATAATGTCGCTATTGCCGCTGAGCATTTAGCCAAGCAGGGGAAAAAGGTCATGATCTTTGATTTCGACGGGCACCTCGGAGACGGTACGGAAAAAATTTTCTACAACTCTGACCAAGTGATGTACTGTTCGATCCATCAGTTCCCGGCATTCCCGCATTGGGGCAGTGAATACCAGATCGGAGAAGGGAAGGGGAAAGGGTTTACGATCAACGTCCCTCTGCCGCCGGGAAGCGGCGACGATATTTACCTGAACGCACTGCACTATATTCTTCCAGTCCTCAAACAATTTGCGCCGGATGTTGTTGCGGTTTCCGCCGGGTTTGACTCCCACCAGCATGATCTTTTGCTTGACCTGCGGCTGAGCGCGACCGCCTTTTTTAAAACCGGACAGACCCTCCGGCAAAATTTCAAACACATCTTCGCGACACTTGAGGGTGGATATAATACCGAAGAACTCCCGCGTTGTTTAAATAATTTTTTGGCCGGCATCAATAATGAGAAGATCGTCTATGACGAGCGCGCCACCGATTCGGATATTCATATTATCGATGAATTTGAACTCCGCATGAGCAATCTTCTGCGTAATCTTTCCCCTTACTGGAAAATATAAAAAAATCCTTGACAATATTTCCCCCATCGTATATTCTCTACTAAAACGATAGGGATATAGACTAGCGTGCTGTCCAACAAAACAAAATACGGCCTTAACGCGCTTGTCCACTTAAGCAAAAAATACAACAGCGGACCGGTCCTGATCACGGATATTGCCCAGGAAGAAGGGATCCCTAAAAAGTTTCTGGAAGCCATTTTGCTGGACCTAAAAAGAAACGGAATCCTGTAAAGCAAAAAAGGGAAGGGCGGCGGCTACCAGCTGGCCAGGCACCCGGCCGAGATAAAGCTCGGATACGTCGTGCGAATTCTGGACGGCCCGCTGGCCCCGGTTTCCTGCGTCAGCCAGACTGCGTATAAGCGATGTAAAGAATGTAAAGACGAACACCATTGCGGGATCAGATTAATCATGAAGGACGTACGCGAGGCGATCTCAAATATTTTAGATAAAACCAGCCTGGCGGATATGGTTTCCAAAGTAAAAGCGATTAAATCAGATATTACAGCCAACTTCCAAATATAATTTTTTAACTTAAAGTCTACTAAAAACATAGAGTATATAGATTATGAAAAGGCAAGAAGATTCAGTACTAACAGCTAAAGATAAAGAGATCTTACAAGCAGTCCAGACTATAAAATATGGAACAGTCCTGATCGTTATCCAGGATTCCCAGGTTGTCCAGATCGAATCCACCAATAAGCGGCGGTTCGATAAACCTGCGGACTAGTATGTGAAACGGGACAGCAGACATCTGTAATCCCTTTATTTGACAATTAAATTTCGAGGCACTGACCGGACAACCGGAGGTCTTCGCGGAGGAAATGCGATGAAGACATTCGGTTTAATTTTGGTCAGTGCAGTCATTTTAACAACCGGGCCGCTGAGCCCGGGGTGGGCAGCCGACAGCCCGCTCGAAGAACGGCTCAATGCACTGGAACAGGAAGTGGCGGTTTTAAAACGCCAGCTGGAATTAGAGAAGGAAGATAACGACAAAAAGGCAGCAGAAATCCCGATCATTTCGGCGTCAGCCAAAGACGGATTCAGCATCAAAAGCGCCGACGATAATTTTAAATTAAAGATCCGCGGGCTCATTCAGGCAGACGGACGTTATTTTACAGACAACCAAAAAGATACTGGTACGACCGACAGCTATCTCGTCCGCCGGGCCCGGCCGATCTTTGAAGGGACAGTCGGCAAGATCTTTGACTTTTACTTGATGCCGGATTTCGGCAGCGGCACGAACCAACTGGTCGATGCCTACGGTGAATTTAAAATTTCTCCCGCGTTTAAACTGCGCGGCGGAAAATTTAAAGTTCCGATCGGCTTGGAACGCCTCCTGTCCGACGCGGTCGGAAATTTTGTCGAGATCGGTTTGCCGGCGAATTTATTACCGAACCGCGACGTCGGGTTTCAATTAAGCGGGGATGTTCTTAAGGAATCCGTTAATTATTCGATCGGTGTTTTTAACGGCGGCGCGGATAACGGCAGCTTAGACGCTGACACAAATAATGACAAAGATCTTGTCGCACGCGTCTTTGCGCATCCTTTCAGGAATTTCGGGCCTGAATCGTTGAAAGGTTTCGGGTTTGGTGTCGGGGGATCTTACGGTCACCGGGAAGGAAGCACCTTGCCGACGTACCGTTCCACAGGCCAAGCGAGCATCTTCTCTTATATGAATGCGATCGCTGATGGTGAGAATGTCCGGGTCAGCCCGCAGGCATATTTTTATAAAGGTTCGCTCGGCCTAATCGCCGAATACGCTCTTTCAGAGCAGAAAATTTCACGCCGCGGGACCGGCTCAACTGTCCTGCGCGACACGATCGATAATTCCGCCTGGCAGATCACCGGGAATTATGTCCTGACCGGCGAGCTTGCGTCGTTCAAGGGAATAACACCGCGGACAAATTTTGACCTGTCCAAAGGGACCTGGGGCGCATTCGAAGCAGCCGGACGTTACGGCCGTTTAGATATCGACGACAGCCTGTTCACCAACGGATTCGCGAGCCCCGGCACCAGCGTCTCCGAAGCTGACGCGTGGGGAGTTGGGTTAAACTGGTATCCGCACAAGAATGCCCGTCTCTCGCTGGATTTTGAACAGACCGTGTTCGGCGGAGGCGCACCGGGTGAAGAAGATCGCAGAAACGAAAATGTCATTTTAAGCCGATTCCAATTGAGCTATTAATCATAAGGAGAATTAAAACTATGAAACGCCATAAATTATTTCCAATACTGTTGAGCCTTTTTTTAACAACGAACGCTTCGGCAGCAAAAACAATAACCCTGTTAAATGTTTCCTACGATCCCACGCGCGAACTGTATGAAGATTACAACAAAGTCTTCGCGCAACGTTGGAAAGACAAAACCGGGGAAGAGGTAGTCATTAACCAATCGCACGGCGGCAGCGGAAAACAGGCCCGCTCGGTCATTGACGGACTGGAAGCGGATGTGGTCACGCTCGCCCTGGCTTATGACATTGACGCGATCGCGGAAAGATCTTCCCTGATCCCCAAGAATTGGCAAAGCCGTTTGCCCAACAACAGCGCGCCGTACACCTCAACGATCGTATTTCTCGTCCGTAAAGGGAATCCCAAGAATATTAAGGATTGGGATGACCTGGCGCGGGAAGGCATTTCCGTTATTACCCCTAATCCCAAAACATCCGGCGGCGCACGGTGGAATTATCTTGCGGCCTGGGGTTACGGCCTTAAAAAATGGAACAATGACGAAGCAAAGGCAAAAGAATTTCTCAAAGCGATTTTCAAAAATGTTCCGGTGCTGGATTCCGGCGCGCGCGGCTCCACGACTACGTTCGTGGAACGGGAGATCGGCGATGTCCTGATCTCCTGGGAAAATGAGGCGTACCTGGCCGTAAATGAATTAGGCCCGGAAAAATTCGAGATCATTGTCCCGTCGGTCAGTATTTTGGCGGAACCGCCGGTTACGGTCGTGGACCGCAACGCGGATCGGCGTAAAACACGAAAAATTGATGAAGAATATTTGAACTTCCTCTATACTAGCGAAGGCCAGGAGATCGCGGCAAAACATTATTACCGTCCGCGGCTCGACAGCGTCGCCAAAAAGTACGCCGACAAATTCCCGGCGATCAAACTTTTTACGATCGACGAGGTGTTTGGCGGCTGGGCCAACGCACAAAAAACGCATTTTGCCGATAAAGGGATCTTCGACCAGATCACTCAATGACCATCGCAAACCTAAAAATCCTAAAACAAAGATCAACCCTCCCTGGGTTTCCGCTCTCGCTCGGGTATACGGTCTTTTATTTAAGTTTGATCGTCCTGATCCCATTGTCGATGCTTTTTATCAAAACATCGGCTTTGGGATTCAGGGAGATCATGGAAGTCATCACGAGCCCCCGGACGCTGGCCGCCTACCGCTTAAGTTTCGGCGCCAGTTTTGTCGCCGGGCTGGTAAATACGGTGTTCGGTTTTCTCATCGCCTGGGTGCTGGCCCGCTACACTTTCCCCGGGAAAAAATTAGTCGATGCCTTGGTGGATTTTCCTTTCGCGCTTCCGACCGCGGTGACCGGCATCGCCTTGACTGCGCTCTATTCGCAGAACGGGTGGGTGGGAAAATTTCTTTACAGTATAGGCATCGAATCCGCGTACAGCCCGTTCGGTATTACGATCGCTCTTATTTTTATCGGACTGCCGTTTGTTGTCAGAACGGTCGAACCGGTTTTGCAGGAATTGGACGCGGAGTTGGAAGACGCAGCCGCCAGTTTGGGCGCTGACCGCTGGCAGACCTTTTCCAAAATCCTTTTCCCGAATCTCATTCCCGCTGTAATCACCGGGTTCACGCTGGCCTTTGCCCGGGCGATCGGTGAATACGGCTCGGTCATTTTTATCGCCGGGAATATGCCGGGAAAAACCGAGATCGCGCCGCTTCTTATTATGACCAAATTGGAACAATACGATTACTCCGGCGCAACCGCGATCGCGGTCGTAATGCTGTTGGTATCGTTCGCGCTTTTGGCGTTCACAAATTTTCTCCAATGGGTTTTTGCCAAACGGATCGGAATGAACTGATATGTCGATACGCACGGAATCCCCATTGATCCGCCGGACATTGATCGGTATCGCCTTAGCGTTTATGGCGCTGTTTATTTTTCTGCCATTATTCACTGTTTTCTTTAATGGACTAAGCAAGGGCCTGGGTGTCTATTTTAAATCCTTAAGCGATCCGAACGCGCTCTCTGCGATCCAATTGACCATGCTGACCGCGGCCATTGCCGTACCGCTCAACCTGGTCTTCGGGGTTGCGGCTTCGTGGGCGATCGCCAAATTTGATTTTCACGGTAAAAATCTTTTGATCACCCTGATCGACCTGCCGCTGTCGGTCTCGCCGGTCATTTCCGGATTAATCTTTGTGTTATTGTTCGGGGCACAGGGAGCCTTCGGCCCGTGGCTGATGGAGCGCGGCATTAAAATTATTTTCGCGCCGCCGGCCATTATCCTGGCAACGATTTTTGTCACGTTCCCGATGATCGCGCGGGAATTGATCCCGGTGATGAAAGCGCAGGGGAATGAAGAGGAAGAAGCGGCCATTACCTTGGGCGCGAGCGGCTGGCAAACCTTCCGGCGCGTCACGTTACCGAATATCAAATGGGGTTTGTTGTACGGCGTGATCCTGGCGAATGCCCGCGCGATGGGAGAATTCGGCGCGGTGTCTGTCGTCTCCGGCCATATCCGCGGACAAACAAATACCTTGCCGCTGCACATTGAAATTTTATACAACGAATACCAGTTCACCGCCGCTTTTGCCGTTGCCTCACTCTTAGCGATGTTGGCTCTTGTGACCCTCGTCTTAAAATCCATTATCGAATTCAAATACCGGGCGGAACTTTCCGCCAGAGGCGGATCCTTGGCCGTCCGGCAAGCGGGCGCCTTAGGTGGACAGGCCGCCCGCACAACGGAGACGCATTGATGAGCATTGAGGTGAAAAATGTCACCAAAACGTTCGGCACCTTCAATGCCCTGAACGACGTCAGCCTGAAAGTGGAGACCGGAGAATTGATCGCGCTTCTGGGCCCGTCGGGTTCCGGGAAGACAACGTTACTCCGCATCATCGCGGGTTTGGAAACCGCGGACTCCGGTGACATCCATTTTTACGGAGAAGACGCCCGTGAAAAACGCACCAAGGACCGGAATGTCGGCTTCGTGTTCCAGCATTACGCGCTCTTCCGCCATATGACCGTTTTCGAAAATATCGCCTTCGGCCTGCGGGTGAAACCGAAAGCCGTCCGCCTGAGCGAGGAACAGATCAAAGCCAAGGTCCACGAACTTTTAAAACTCGTCCAGCTGGAATGGGTCGCGCCGCGTTTTCCGTCTCAGCTTTCCGGCGGGCAGCGGCAGCGCATCGCTCTGGCGCGGGCGCTCGCGATCGAACCCAAAGTATTATTGCTTGATGAGCCGTTCGGCTCGCTCGACGCGAAGGTCCGCAAAGAACTCCGCCGATGGCTGCGCCGCTTTCACGATGACCTGCATATCACAACGGTATTCGTCACGCACGACCAGGACGAAGCCCTTGAAGTCGCGGATAAAATTGTGGTAATGAATTCCGGCAAGATCGAACAGGTGGGAACACCGGAAGAGGTTTATCACACCCCGGTGTCCGCGTTCGTCCTGAATTTCTTGGGCAACGTCAATATTTTTCACGGCCGAGGCGAAGCAAAAAAATTGTACGTCCGGCCGCACCAGCTGAGCGTGACTAAAGCGCCGGCGTCCGCGGATTCGGTCAAGGTCACGATCGCGTTCATCAACCCGGCCGGTTCGATCGTCAAGATCGACGCTAAATCAAATGACGGGAATATCTACCAGATCGAGCTGTCCCAGGATGAATATAAGGGCTTAAAACTTTCGAAAGGCAATGAAGTCTATTTGACCCCGAAAAATATTACCTACAGCGAATACGAAATTTAATGAGAAAACCGCAAGGACAACAGCCTGGCTCATTGGATTCGGGACGGCCATCGCGTTATATTTTGTCAGAGAACACTCAAAAAAAGGGCGGGAAGGGAATGATCTCTTATTTGATCGCAAATTCGCCGTTAGGTTATTTATTAACGGCGGCGACCGAAAAAGGGATCTGTTCGGCCCGCCTCGGAAAAAATAAAAACGCGCTCCAGAAGGAACTTAAAAAAAAATTCAACGCCGCGCGCTTGGTTAAGACGGATAAAAATTTAAAACAATGGCTGCCGGCGCTGATCGATTATCTCGCCGGGCACAAGCCCTGGCCGGTTCTGCCCTACGATGTCAAAGCGACCGCGTTCCAACGCCGCGTCTGGGAATTCTTACGCACCATTCCGTCGGGCACAACGTATAATTATTCCGCTGCCGCTAAAGCGATCGGCCGTCCGAGCGCGGCCCGGGCGGTCGCGCGCGCCTGCGCGGCCAATCCCGTTGCCCTCGTGATTCCTTGTCACCGGATTATCCCGAAATCCGGCGGTGTCGGCGGCTACCGCTGGGATCCAAACCGCAAAAAAAAATTATTAAAATTGGAAAACGCCGGCTGATTTCCGCTGTTGAACACAAATGCGGCGCGTGTTCGGAAAATCGTTGTGTTTCCTCCCGAAGTGCGGTATACTTGCGTCAGATGATTTAAATAGATAACTCCTTCCAGAACAGATTGCTCGCGTTTCTTTCCGGGATCTGCCAGATTGGTCTTCTATTCATCTGTCTTACGCTCAGCATTTTCATTGTCATTCAACGCATGGGAGTTCCATGTCCAAAGGAAAAGTCAAAGAGTACGACCCTGACCGGGGATGCGGTGTCATTATCGACGCCGAGTCCGGCCAGCGGCTCACTGTTTACGCGAATTACATCAAACTGCTCAAAGGCGAAATCCTCCACCGGGACCAAGCTGTCGAATACGAGATCGAAAAGAATTTGAACAAAAATTGGGCCGTCAACGTACGGACCGCATAAGACAAACCAGGGGGCACCTATCAAAATAATCGACAAAAGCAAGATCATCACGAAATTAACACTGACCACGTCATTAGAAAAACTTCTCCCGGCTTCCGGCGGAAGCGTGTTCCGTTTGATCCGCTTGGCCACGGTCCGGGCACTGGAAATCGCCGACGGCAAACCCAGACTGATCAGCGGCATCCCGTCCGAAAAATCTACGATCGCCGCCCTGGAAGAGATCGCGCAAGGCCTGGTCGTCTGCAAGATTAACGGGAAGGTCCAAGGCAGCGGAGGGAAAGCCTGATGCCCAAAGAAGATGCCATCGAAGTTCAGGGGGTCGTTGAAAAAGCATTGTCCAATTCAAAATTCAGCGTCAAGACCGAGACCGGCCATATGATCGTCGCGTATCCCGCCGGCAAAATGCGCCGCCATTTCATCAAGATCCTGCCCGGCGATTCCGTCACCGTCGCCCTGTCCCCGTACGACCTGGGCAAAGGCCGCATCACGTTCCGCCATAAATAAACCGCCGTTGGAATAACAAACTGCAAAAAAACTGTAAATAGTTTGACAAAACTATCTGTTTGTATTTAAAATAAATCATAAGAAAATATTATTACGGCATACAACTTCGATAATTGGAGTTTTAGTTGAAATTTCCGAGAATCCCACAACAGGTCATCAGCCTCTGCATTCTGTTCTCGATCGTTCTGACTGTTTTCATCATTGCCCGTCGATCTTTCATACCTCCCACCTTTGGCCTGTACGGACATTACCGTGCGAAAGCGGTCGACGAAATCAAGGAAAAAGGGACGAAGTACGCAGGGTCGGAAGCCTGTATCGAGTGCCACGATGATGTCTATAATCTTAAGGCAAAGTCGTACCACAAAAATGTCGCCTGCGAAGTTTGTCACGGACCGGCCGAAGGACATATCCAGGACCCGACGGAAGTCAAGCCGGAGATCCCGCGTGACCGCGGCAAATGCACCATCTGCCACGATTACACCCCGGCCCGTCCTACTGGTTTTCCGCAGATCATTGCCAATCAGCACAATCCCGGAAAATTCTGCACAACGTGCCATCAAGCTCATAATCCAATGCTGCCCCATACCCCTGAGGATTGCAGCGCCTGCCATCGCGCGATCTCCAGCCAAAAAATAGTTTCCCATCACGCCTCCTTGGAATGCACAACGTGTCATGAGGCTCCTCCCGAGCATTTAACCAGCCCTCGTGATTACGAAGTCAAAAAACCTGAGAACAAAGAATTCTGCGGCAAGTGCCATGCCCCCGACGCTGTTAGTCCTCCGGAGATCCCGCGGATCGATCTTAATACGCACGGGGGACGTTATTTGTGCTGGGATTGTCATTACCCCCATAATCCGGAGGCGAATCGATGATCACCGAAAATACTTCTATAAAAACTTCTATGAGCCGGAGAGAGTTTCTAAAATATTGCGCGAAGACCTTCCCGCTGTTCATTTTCTTTTCCGGCTTTTGGATCGATGAACTGCTCAGCCTGGACCTCGATAATTATGACCCCACCAAACACAATTATGCGATCGGGATCGATATTAACAAATGCATCGGCTGCGGGCAATGCGCGGCCGCGTGCAAGCAGGAAAATGACGTTCCCCAGGAACACAACTGTTTCCGAACTTGGGTCGAGCGGTATGTGACCACGACCGACGGAGAGACCAAGGTCGACAGCCCGAACGGCGGGATCGACGGCTTCCCCGACCTCAATAAAAACGAAAATATCTTAAAATCATTTTTTGTGCCGAAGATGTGCAACCATTGCGAAAATCCGCCTTGCGTTCAGGTGTGCCCCGTGGGCGCAACATTTAAAAGCCGGGACGGCGTCGTGCTGGTTGATGAAAAATATTGCGTCGGCTGCCGCTACTGTATCCAGGCCTGTCCGTACGGGGCGCGCTATATGCATCCGGAGAAGCACGTTGCGGACAAATGCACGCTGTGCTATCACCGGATCACGAAGGGCAAGCTCCCGGCCTGTGTTGAAGTTTGTCCGACGAAGGCGAGAATTTTTGGAGAACTTGGCCAGCAAAGCAGCCCGATCCTGCGTTTCATCCGCTTCAATGACATAAGGACTTTAAAAGCGGAATTAAATACCAAACCAAAAGTTTTCTACGCCGGCGCGGACGGAGAGGTGAGGTAATATGCATCCCTCATTCAGCGGATACATCTATCCTAATGAATTTGAGCTCCACTGGGGATTGCTGATCGTCATCTATCCTTATTTGACCGGCCTGGTCGCCGGGGCTTTTATTCTCGCGTCGCTGAATCGGACCTTTAACGTCAAAGTGCTTGAACCCGTGTACCGGCTGGCGCTGTTAACGGCTCTGGCTTTTCTTATCGTCGCGCCCTTGCCGCTTTTTTCTCACCTGGGACATCCGGAGCGCTCCCTGGAAATGCTGTGGACCCCTCACATCGGATCGGCCATGGCCATGTTCGGGTTTGTGTACGCGTGGTATTTACTGGTGGTCCTTTTGCTCGAGATCTGGTTTGATTACCGGAAAGATATTGTCATTTGGTCGCGGGAAAAAAAGGGGGCGGTCAAATACCTTTATAAAGTGCTGACCTTGGGGGCAACCGATATTTCCGAGGAGGCCGTGCGCTTTGACGACCGGGCAGGGAAGATCATCACGATCGTCGGGATCCCGTCGGCCTTTTTACTGCACGGGTACGTCGGGTTTATTTTCGGTTCCATTAAAGCGAACCCGTGGTGGAGTTCGGTCCTGATGCCCATTGTGTTTCTCTTCTCGGCGATTGTCTCCGGGATCGCGATGGTCTTTTTACTCCATATGATCACCGACATGTTCCGCTGGAAAAAACCGAACATGCCGTGCATCAATAAATTGGCGGAATTTTTGCTTTATGCGATGCTGATCGATTTTTCGCTTGAGACGCTGGACTTTATCCACCGGCTTTATGAATCCGAGGAATCGATCCATATCCTCTCCGATCTGATCGCGAACCGGCTTTTCCTGAGTTTGATCATTACGCAGATCATTTTCGGCACGCTTACGCCCATCATCGGGATCACGATCGCCAGATTCGGCAATCTGCCGGATGAAATGCGCCGGATGATCTATTTTGTTTCAACGCTTTTGGTCCAGGTCGGTATTTTCAGCACCCGCTGGAACGTCGTGGTCGGAGGGCAGCTCTTCTCGAAAAGCTTGCGCGGGCTGACCATCTATAAAATGCAGGTCTTCGGAGTGGAAGGCCTCTTAATGTGTATCTTTTTACTCGTGCTGCCGTTTGGCATCCTGTACGTTTTCACCAAGCTCCTCCCGCCCTGGCTCGATCCAGAGCCGAAATAATGTTCAAATTTTTTACTCTGCTCATCATACTGTTGACGCTCACAACACCGGCCGACGCCCGAGAGCTGCGTATCCTGGCCCTCGGGGATTCCTACACGATCGGGCAGGGAGTGGACAAGGACGAACGCTGGGCCGAACAATTGGCCCAGGCCCTGCGCAGCCAGGGGATCGATGTCGCCGACCCTGTCCTCATCGCGCAGTCCGGATGGACATCCGGCAACCTTCTCTTTCAGGTTGAGCGTAAAAATTTTAAAGAACCATTCGACCTTGTAACCGTGATGATCGGCGCCAACGACCAGTTCCAAAACCGCAATACGGATTTTTTCCGCACCGACATATCGCAGTTGATCAAACTGGCCGTCGCTCTGACCGGAGGAGACCCGTCAAAAATTTTGATCCTGTCCATTCCGGATTGGGGAAGGTCGCCATCCGCCCGGGGACAGGACACCGAGGCGATCAGCCAAGATATTGACCGCTACAACGCCGTCATCGCAGAACTTGCGAATAAAAATAATATTGAATACCTCGATATCACCGAACTCACCCGCAGCGGCAGCGGGCCGACCCTGTACGCCGGCGACGGCCTGCACCCGTCGGGAAACGTCTACGCCTCCTGGGTCGTCTCCATCCTCCCGCACGTAATCGGGATATTGAAAAGATAAATAAATCGCACGATATCCTGACATTTTTATTTGACACCCCTGTAATTCTCAGTTATAAAAAGTCATGCCTGAGTCGCTAACCAAGTCCGCCTACCATGCCCTTTTAAACGAAATATCCGGAATTTACACCCGCTCCCGCGCGCAGGCCGACGCCGCGCTCAACAAACTGCGCAACGCCGCGTACTGGGAGATCGGCCGCCACCTCGTTAAGGTCGAACAGGCCAACAGCCTCCGCGCCGAATACGGCCGGGAGCTCATTCAGAACATTTCTAACGACCTTACCGCCAAATACGGCAGCGGGTTTTCCGTGACCAACCTCCAAAATATGCGCCAATTTTACCTGGCGTTCCCCTCAATTCACCAGACGTCTGTTGAATTGGCCTGGAGCGCCTACCAGGTTTTATCCACCGTCAAAGACAAAACAGTCCGCCTGGCGCTCACGAAAAAAGCCGCCAAAAGCCATTGGAGCGTGCGCGAGCTCAAAGCCGCGATCCGCGAGCAGAAAATTGAGATCACAAAAGAAGAACCTGCCCTGCTTCCGGCTCCGGAGCCGGCGGTCCCAAAATTAAAAGCCGCTCCCGGTGTCGTCCACACCTACCGCCTCGAATTCATTCCGGCCGATCTTTTGGGCTTGCCCGGCCCCGCCAAAGGCGGGGGCGAATATTGTGTCGACTTGGGCTTCAGTGTTTCCACAGCGATGGAGTCCCTCGGCCAGAGGGCCGTGGGACGAAATCCCGCGCAAGGCCCAAATAGGCCGCAGCGAGGGACTAAGGGGCTTAAAAAAGTTACCGCCGGAATGCTCGTCGAGTTGACCGCCTCCGGGCTCAAAGAATCCGCCGCAAAGCCCGCGGACCTCTACACCTACCACGCGCGCCTGGACCGGATCGTCGACGGCGACACCCTCAAATGCTTCATCGAACTGGGCTTCGGCCTCTACATCTCCCAGAAACTCCGGCTCCGCGGCATTGATTGTCCGGAGTTGTCGACCGCGAAAGGGCAGGAAGTCAAAGCGTTCGTCGAAGCGACGCTCAAAGGAAAGCCGCTCGTCATCAAAACTCACAAGACGGATAAGTGGGACCGGTATCTTGTCGATGTTTGGTACGACGGAGATCAATATTTGAATCAAATCTTGCTCGACAAAGGCTTAGCTGAAATTTATCAGGAGTAATGAACATTTCTCTTGCTATCCACCCAAATGTGTGGTAGTATGCAAAAAATTAATAAGTGTGCCGAGGAGAAACTTTCCCCGCACATTCCAAAATTTAACTTGCATATTATACCACATTTGGTATACTTTAAATGGCCGCGAGAAACGATAAACAGCTGGACTGGATTGGTGATTCACTCGAAAGATTGCGCGAGTTTCCGGAAGACGTGAAGGACGACATCGGCTTCGCCCTGCGCGAAGTCCAGCAGGGAAAGAAACCGGCTTCGGCCAAGCCGCTCAAAGGATTTAAGGGCGCAGGCGTCCTGGAGATCATCGAAGATTACCGCACCGACACCTACCAGGCCGTTTATACGGTGAAGTTCGCCGAGGTCGTTTACGTATTGCATTGTTTTCAAAAGAAATCGAAAAATGGGAGCGGAACGCCGAAGCAGGACATTGAATTGATCGAGCGGCGTTTGAAAGCGGCAAAAGCGGACCATGCCGCGCATTACAGGAGGCCTGCCTGACGGCAGGCAGGGAGGATAAAATGAGCGAAAAAATAACCAGAGGAAGCGGCAATGTGTTCAAAGACATCAGCGTTTCCGACCCGGAACGCACACTCATCCGCGCCAAGATCATGTCATTCATCACCGGAATTATCGAAGAACGCGGATTGACCCAATCACAGGCCGCAAAGATACTTAAACTGACACAGCCCAAAGTTTCCAACCTGATCAACGGCAAACTCAGCATGTTCTCCCTGGAGCATCTATTCCAATTGCTCAACGCGCTTGAAAAAGACGTGGAGATCATCATCAAGCCGAAATCGGAGCACGAAACCGTGGCGACCACCAGTGCATTGGTGGCGAGTTGATTATGGATAAAAAGATCGTAAAAGTCGACTCGGAAAAATTATGATCAAGATCCGTGATCTGGAAAAAGCCGTCTCCAATCTGCCCCCCAATGACCTCGCCGAGTTCCGCGCCTGGTTCCACAAATTTGACGCTGTCCGCTGGGACAAACAATTTGAAAATGACGCTGTCACCGGAAAATTGGACCGTGTAGCAGAAAAGACTCTCAATGATTACCGCAAAGGAAAAATAATATAATTTAATAAACTTACGTGTTATACTTTTATCAAATACATCGAATTCAATTTTAACGAAAGGCAATATTCCATGAAGGCCATCATCAACATCCCCAAAGGATTAACGCATGGTGAAGACCTCGTCGTTATCCGCAAATCCGATTATGAAACACTTCAGCAGCATTTGATTGAATTGAAAGACACGATCGGAAAGATCAAACGCGGCGAAACCGAACTGAAGAACGGAAAAACCAAGATCGTCAAATCCCTGCAGGAACTCAGCTGAGAATGACAGCCCGTATCATCCGCATTGTCCACGTTACATCTGATTTTGAAAAATCCTTCGCAAAACTTCCGAAGCGCATTCAAGACTTATCCGTCAAAAAAGACCGGGCATTCCGCCAAAATGCCTTTACGCCGTCCTTACACACTCATAAACTCAAAGGCCCGCTCAACGATTATTGGGCGTATTCCATAAATCCGCAGTATCGAATATTATTCCGCTTCATCAACGACCATGAAGTCATCTACTACGATGTTGGAACGCATCAAATTTACCGATAGTAAAAAGGAATCTGATCATAATCAAACCACGAACAGTTCACAAGCAGGCCATCAAAGCCATGCGCCAAGCTGTCCGCAAAGTCGTAGCCGCCCACCGCAAAACCGGCCGGCCGCTCGTCGTGTGGAAAAAGGGCAAAGTCGCCCAGGTTTCCCCTGATAAAGTGAAATTATAATTCCGCATTAAATTACCGTGGCGTTTATGAGTGACAAGCACCTACGCCAAGATCTATTCCGCAGTCAAAAAGATCCCGGCAGGGCGGGTCGCGACCTACGGACAGATCGCGCAGCTCGCCGGTATCCCCAAAGACGGCCGGCGGGTCGGCTATGCCCTTAAGCGCCTTGAAAGAAGATTCCAGCGTTCCCTGGCAGCAGGTGATTAATGCCCAAGGGGAGATCAGCGAGCGGCCTTTCGCCGACAAACAGAGTCAGCTCCACCATTTTTCAGTGGAAGCCTAAGAAATGATCGCCTGCCAATTGGTGCCCGCGGGCACTAATCTCCGGAGCAATTGTGGGCAGCCGCCCACAATCTCAATTGTCGCCGTCCGGCGACAATTCAAGTCCGCAAGATGCTTGACATCCACTCAAATGTGTGGTACTGTAGGAACAAATTAAAACACTTGACAAATGTATCATACATGATACATTTTAATCAGACAGCACAGGCAGCGGCGGATAATGAGCGACAAAAAATGTTTAGGTTTTATATTTCGGTCGTACAAAAACGACCACCAGCCTTACCACATTCATGTATTAAAAGACGGCAAAGAGTTAGGCAGATTTGATATAGTAAATCGACGCCCGATGGATGCAAAGCTTAAGATCGGCGGAACCTTACGCAAGGCCCTGAAAAAGTTAGGATACCTATGAAACCCGGCATTCTACTATTAACCAAAAATAAAACCATTAAGAGTGAATTAAAACAATTTTCAAATCGAATTCATGAAATTAATGCCCCGTCTCAGATCAACAACATCTTTAAGAAAAATGGCAAAAATATCGAGGTTGCCTTTTTAGACTTAACATTTAAAGAAGAAGAAATTAACCGGGTCATTTTTTATATTAAGCAATACAAAAAGGAGATGCCGGTTGTATTGCTCTGTACCAGTCATTCCATACTCTTGGAAAGTGAAGCGATGCGGAATTTATCGGTATATGGCTACATAAAACACCCGGACAACATTGAGGAAATTAAAGAGATCCTGGAGGATCTGAATAATTTATTTGAATTAGATATGGATAAAAAGATCGAAAAAGTCGACTATATGGAAACCGAAAAAGTTTTTGCGTGCACATTCAAGGATATGAAAAAGTTTTTTCTTAAACGAAGCGATGTTCCCGATAATGTTGACGCAAAGATCGGCCGGATCGTTGTCGATGACTTGGGGTATCATTTTACCGTTGAATACGCTTCTGGAGAAAAATCGGTGGTCCCGTGGGATTTTGTGAAATACCATTGTGATGAGCAATACCAATTTCATAAAGCCAAGGAAAGTAAAAATATTTCCGCGAAAGAGATAGGGAAGAGGATCAAAGAACTGCGCTCGGCCGCCAAGCTGACCCAGCAGGACCTGGCCGACAAGACAGATATCCAGAGAGCGAACATCGCGCGGATCGAGGCAGGGAATCATTATCCGTCGCTTGAAACTATTGAAAAGATCGCGGCGGCCCTCAGCAGGCCGGTCGCGTATTTTGTGGCGGGGTAATTGAAGCGAAAAGTCGTGCGACCGAAAGAAGTCCCTTCAGGGATGTCCTGCCGATAAAGCAAATGCAATTCTGCGAATTGTGGGCGGCCGCCCACAATCTAATTGTCGCTGGCCACCGACAATTCAAACCCGTTCCTGGTCGGTTCCCGTCGTTGCAATATTTCTCTACCTGGGATATAATTAGCCACAATTTGGAAGGGGAT
>CAYING010000012.1:16677-35116 GCA_964364715.1 uncultured Planctomycetales bacterium | reverse complement strand
TATTTAGAGTTTAGAATTTAGGAATTTATGAGTTGACCATCTATTCTAAATTTGTCACAACAGAAAGCCGTCGAATATAATGACGGCCATTTATTGAGCGTCGCCGGTCCCGGGACCGGCAAAACCCACATCCTCACACACCGCATTGCCCGGTCCATTACATTTCTAAATCCATCGGAAAAAGTTTTAGCCATCACGTTTACCAATAAAGCCGCGCTAGAGTTGGAGCACCGGCTTTCGACTTTGGCGGGGGAACGCGACGCTGTTTTTATCGGAACGTTCCACAGTTTTTGCCTGCAGCTTTTAAAGACATATTGGAATAAATTCGGAGGGCCGAAGGATTTCTTCGTCGCCCTGCCGGAGGAGATCGAGAAATTCTGTAAAAGCATCTGGCCTGACCTTTCGGCCGGGACACGAAAAAGTTTGCTCCAGGAGATCTCACAGTGGAAGGCAACACAGTTTGAAGATGCTATTCCTGAAGATGTGAAGATCTATGATCAATACCTGCGCGAGAAGAACCTGCTGGATTTCGATGATCTTTTGCTGGAAGCCGTTAAGCTTCTTAAAAAGAATTTATCCTTGCTCAAGGAGATCAGGAAGATTTATCGATATGTTTGTGTTGATGAATATCAGGATATTAATCCGGCCCAGCACGCTTTGCTTAAACTGTTGGTTCACCCCGGGGGTGGGGTTCTTACCGCGATCGGAGATCCCAACCAAGCGATTTACGGTTTCCGCGGGAGCGAGGTAAAGTTTTTTGAATCTTTTGAAAAAGATTTTCCGGGCGCGCAGACTTTATCATTAGAGGAGAATTACCGCTCAGCGCAAAACCTTCTGGCCGCCTCAAGCCAGGTCGTCGCTAAAAGCCGTTTTAAATGTGTTTCACCGTTGACGGCAAAGATCGCGGAGGCCGGCCGGTTGACGATCTATGAAGCGCCGACCGACAGTGCTGAAGCGGAATACGTCGTCCATCAGATCGAAAAAATGGTTGGCGGGACGAGTATGTTTTCCCAGGACTCCGGGCGGGTGGTTCGCCACGCCGGGGCCGAGCGTTCCTTCGGCGATATTGCGGTTTTGTACCGTTTGAACAGCCAATCGCGGGCGCTTAAAACAGCCTTGGAACGCAGCGGGATTCCATATGAGATCGCCGGGGAAAAGGCGTTAGAAGATGAACTTTTATCGACAGAGGATGAAAAATACGTCGAGCGGAGCGAGCGCGTGTCGCTGATGACGCTGCACGCGGCCAAGGGGCTGGAATTCCCGGTCGTCTTTATCGTCGGCTGTGAAGAAAACATTTTGCCGCTTCATTTAGAGGGAATGACCAGCGATCCCCAGGAAGAGCGCCGGCTGTTTTACGTCGGGATGACCCGGGCGAAGGATGAGTTGTTTTTGGTCCGAGCGAATAAACGTCTTCTCTTCGGTAAATTCTATCAGAACGCCCCGTCGCCTTTTTTAGCGGATATTGAAGAGGAGCTTAAGGCCTACGAAAAGTCAATCCCCCGACGGAAAGAGAAGAAAGAAGATAAGCAGATGACGTTCTTTTGATTCCCTTTATTTGCCGTCATGTGAGATCCGGGTTATAATGCCTTTGCATTCGTTAATGAGGAGTCAATATGTTCTATGGTGAAGTATTTAAAGCGCTCAACAAAGCCAAAGTTAAGTATGTCGTTGCCGGCGGGGTGGCGGTTGTTATGCATGGTTATCGTCGGCACACGGATGACCTTGACCTCTATGTCCTCTTGGAGACGAAGAATTTAGAGCGATTTTTTGAAGCGTTGAGGTCCGCCGGCTACTCTCCCAAAGCCCCTGCGACCAAAGATCAATTCATGGATAATAAGCAAAGAGAAAAATGGAAGAAAGAAAAAGGGATGATCGTATTCTCGTTTTGTGAGAATGACCCGCCGTTTAAGCTGATTGATATGTTTGTTGACGAACCTATTAAATTTGAGGAAATTTATAAGGAAAAGGCAATAGTTAAAGTTGGCAGTATCAGCATTCCGGTGATCTCAGTTAAGCATTTGATACGTTTAAAGAAACAGGCTGGCCGAGATCGGGACAAAAATGATATAATTCAACTAAACGAAATAAAGAGGTTGTCGAGCAATGATCAAAAAAAGTTCAAAAGCTTCTAAGAATTCCGAAATCCACGAACATCTGGCGTTTACTCTTGAGCATACCACCTACGCCGACCGTCTGCGTTGGCTGGAAGAGGCGAATGAGTTCGTTCGTTTAGTTGAAAAGAGCAACAAGCGTCCTTCCAAAAAAAAAGTAAATCCCGCTGTTTAGCAAACGCTTTCCCGTTTTAGCCTTTCCCATCTTGTTTTATCCCAAATCCCATTGTATGGTTTAAGTACGTCGTCCATCGTAAACCTCAGCCATAATACTTGGCTGATCCGCTATGGAGTGTGGCGGACGTCGAAAGACGGGGACACAAAGCTGCGGGTCTAAAGAGAAAATTTCTATGACAGCCGGGCTGCCGATCAAAAGGCAGTCCGGCTAAATTTTTTGTGTTTTGCCCGTTCCTTATAAAGCGGTTTTATTGGATTTGGGCAAAGAACATCCCAGGGAGTGCAGCGACCGCGGGATTATTTTCATCGAGGAACGAGAGCGCGGGACTACCTAATAGTTTTTAGTGTGGTTCGATGTTGTTATGCGCCACGGGGTAATGGCGTCGAACCACCCCCGGGGGAAGTTTAACTCGGGGCATAACGGAGGGTCAAGCGATGGCTACACATGTCTCCATGATTCGTAGTCTCATTTCGGTTAATTCCCTTGTCATTTTATATATTTTTTTATCTTCTCATGCTGTTCCTGTCTTTGCCCAAGAGGATGCTATTAATCAAAACAGTGTTGCCCCAGCCCCTATCATTGGAGAGCATAACGGCCCGTACTTTACCCGCCGTATTCTTAGCAAATTCGACCATCAGCCTTTCTCGGCCAGTGAACTTTCTGCCATTCAAAATACTAAATCCCAATTTCCTAACGTTCATCTCCGGTCGGTGACACCCCGAGTCCTAAGTGTTACGGCTGATCAATATTTGCAATTAAGAAGTTTTGTGAGAGCTGTTCAAAATCAATTGCCTAATATCCAAGCGAGTCTTGATCCTATCGTCCTACAGAGTGGGCAGGGAGGGGACTTAGGATTAAGCGGTAGTGGCGCAGGGGGCAATGTGGTCACTCCTCAGCCTGTCTATACAACACCATCCACCAACCCATTTAACACCGAGCCATTAGCCATGGCCATGACCTATGTTTATGACTCCATTGGCTTACCGGAAGCTTTTACTAATTTTACGCAAGGATTTGGTCAGGCACGCATCGCGCTGTTTGATACCGGGCCGACGGCTGGGGAGGGGGATTTTATCGGGAATGAATTTAAATCTCCTGTATCTGAGAATATTTATGGAACCGGGATTAATTTGGCCCCCCACGGAAGTATGTCTTACTCGCTGCTGGCTTCTCAGCAGAATGGGCGTTTATGGAATAGGGGGTTGCCCGGATTGCAATTTTGAGCGATATCTTTTTAATGTGACGTCACAAAATCCAATTATATTTTTGACCGACCTGTTAGCTACCATGGAAGACCTGGCAGCAAATAGTACCTCCCAGGTTGTTAATATCGGTTTAGGGGTCCCGGATCTTCCGCAAATACGAGAATATTTGGAGGAATATATTGATTCGCTGTCTCAACGCGCTAACATCGTTGCCTCCGCGGGTATGGATCCAACCATTTCCAGCGGGGGGCCAGGCCCTGAGTGGTACCCGGCTGCAGATGAAAGGGTCATCGGAGTGGGGGCGACCGGAGCTATCACAGGGACGACCATTAATCCATTGGCCATTGCCGATTACACAAATGATAACCCGGATGTGGTCGCGCCGGGAACACAAATTTATGTTCCAACCGCTTTTACCGGAAATGGTAATGCCACGTATGAACTTAAAGATGGGACAGGATCTTCCACGGCGCTCGTCTCGTCGGTTTTGGGTTTGCTTTGGTCGGAATATTTAGAAACACCCCGCAATTTCCCGAGAATTCGAAATTTATCCCAAGCTGAAAAAGTTGAATATTTTAAAAATTTAATCGAAAACACAGCTACTGATCTAGGAGCTCCCGGCCCGGACAGTGTTTTTGGGCATGGGTTGGTCAACGCCCAAAGCGCGCTTGAGACAATGGTGAATGATCAAGCGCCCGACGTCGCGCCGGGATTAACCAAGGGGTTTCAGGAATGGCGGCAGGATCAGGCCGGAGGGATTGTTTGGCAAAGCGCCGTGAGCCGTTTTAACACGACACCAAGAACAACCGGGAAAATTAATGAAAGCGGAACCTTTGGGCGATGTGCCATCGCCTCAGCCTGGGATGAGATAAAAGTAGAGTTATCGAGGCCGCGCTTTACGTATTCTTTGGAAAATTTTACCGCGACGGCGCAGATCTTAGAACCGGAAAATAGAGTTAAGGTGATGATGAGTTACCGGCCGGTGGTCCGGGGATATGTGAGAGGAGATTATTACACGTGGTTGACCTGCTTTATCGGCATTGGTATAGGTTTAACCATAAATTTTAGTTACGGCGAAAATGCCGCGCCGGCTCAGCAAGAGATCTATTTTAAGTTAGAGAATGGCCGGTATGAGATTCAAGATTCGAGAATTGTAGAGCCGGCCAATCGGGTGTGGGCATTTGGTGTGGTGAACAGCCTGCCGAATTGGGTTTCCAACTGGATTGTCAGGCAGATCGAAGACTTTGGCGAATTTGATATCCTAGATAATGTCCAAATGCTTTATCCGGGAGTTCATGCTGATATCAGCGATATGATCGAAAAAGTTTTTAATAAAACACTTTTTGCCGATCAGGGGAATCAATCGGCAACAGAATATTTTTTCTCCCGGCTGGAGCCAGTCGCCTCGCCCAAGCCCGGGCTTTCGAGCCCGCGGGATTTTAACCATCAAGGCAGGATCAGTCAGTCAAAATATTTAGAAAGAACGCCTGAACCGCTTTATCGAAATAATATTTCCAGGATGACCAGCCAGCTTCCGGTTTCTAGCCCATTTGTTTATTCCTCGCCTAATCTGGGGGATACATCCGTTTATGTCGGCGAGCATTTTTACAATAATTTGCTGCGGCAAATGTACGCCTCAGGCGCTTTTCACGCGCCATATAACCCTCTTTTACGCGATGTTAGTTTTAGGACAATTCCTCTAGGCCATCCGGATTATGTCAATTTTACGATCAATGGAGTCAATACTGTTCACCAGCCGATATTCACGCCATTTGCGCAAGTTGACCCTAACGATAATATCGGAGAGGTTTTATATTTTGTTAATATTAATTTTAACTATAATTTTACCAGAAACGGAAATCCCTACACTTACAATCATCCCTTGCTTATTGAATTTCACACACCGGTAATGATTGCCAGCATGTATAAAAAGGACGATGAAACAACTGGTGTCCTTGGCCCCAGCAAATTTTATAGCAAACTGGTACCGGATGAGCATCAATTGACAATTCATGGATTTGTGCCTGATCCGGAGGGTGTTCTTACCGAGCAGGATGTGAAGGTTTTACTTTTGAATACGCTTGGCATGGGTTTTACGCGGGCTTTGAACGCGCCTTCGGAATTTATGGTAGGGGTTGATGCCAATGTTGGTAGTCGGGGTGGGATTAAATACATCTTAGAACAAGCCAATCAACTTTATCAAGAAAGTGAAGGAAGGGATCTGTTCATTGATCTGCAGGATATGGATTTATTTAATCTTAATTTAGGGTATCTCGGGCCGGGGACATCCACCCCGGGATATTTCCAATCCAGCACAAATCATTATACTAAATACTTTGATCCGGTTATTTTTCGGGCGGCAGCTCCTGACCCTAAGGCCAGCGTAAACACGCCGCAAAGAATGTTCATGTATCATCCTCTAGATAGTAATGTGGTTGCGAATAATGTTTTCGCAACGTTTTCTGTTCCAAATTCTTTTGAGGAAGTAACTGTTTCGCCCAATAGGAAATTTCGTATAGGGTTTCCGCCTTCAGCAACGAATAGGCGGGCTTCCATGGGGATAAATATTGCAGAACAATTATTTGTGGCCACTCTTTTGGGAGGGGGAGGTCCCGCTAGCGGCAATTATTTAGCCCTTCAGGGGGTTCATCAAGAATATGAGGTGAGCGGAAACGCCCGGCATGTAAACGAGCTTAATTTTTCCAAAGAATGCGATGAGGCGTTTAAAGTTCAATTTGACTACCACGGGTCAATTCCGGTTATTGAGGAATACTATCTAGGGCCTTACGGCGAGCGGCCGATTTGGGGGGATAAGGATACAAGGGTGCGTCAGGTATGTGAGGGGGAGCCTATCGGCAGTCGAATTCCTGACTAATATTTTGAGCGGAAATGGGGACACACGACTGTCCCCAATTAACGGAGGGTCAAGATGAAAAACTTTAAACTATTATCCAGAAGTCTGTTATTAAGTTTTGTGGTGGGTATGGTTTTTTTTGCCGGCGCAGCTTCTGCGCGTCAAGTATCCCAGTCCCCCGGCCCAGTGAATTTAGCGCAGCCAAACATGCAAAAAGAACTCGCCGTTCTTTTTGTTGAGCGGTCCTCATTTTTAAATCAGGACCTTAAACTTGTGTATTACGATCCGCAGACCGGCCTAACGCAGGAAAATATTTTAGCTACTGTCACGTCTCCTCCAGTAGGATGGTCAAACACAATTCGAAAAACGGACATGGTGATCGGTCCCAACAATGACATTGACATAGTCTATCTGGTATCAACCGGCACATTGTCGAGTATTTTGTATCATATCCATATTCCTCAAAATAATCTTGCCGCACAAATTGGGCCTGTAGCTATCACACCGGTTACTGCAGGTTACATAGATTTTGATTTAGACATTGATGAAGGTAACGGAGAAGTTTACTTAGTCAGGCACGATCTCGGTGATTGGAATATATATTTGGGCAGGAAAGCGGCCGGGGGTGTAGCTTTTACCATGACCAATCCCTATTCGACCCCATTAGTCTTTTTTCGGGGAGGTGGACTCGAGGTAGCGCATAATAATACGACGGGAAATATTCATATCAGTTTTAACGATGCTCAGGGTTTTTCGAGCCCCGGCAATTTTAAGGAGATTATCATTGATCCATCGAATAATGTATCCGTTCCGCAACAGATCAATGGCCCGGTTCCTGTTGGTCGCCAGTTTTTTACTCCCGCTTGGGGAAAGGCCTATAACTTAAAGCCTTCCGTTGCGCTTTTTTGTCAGCAGCTAGGAAATGTCTGCCAAGGTATTTATGTCAATAAACATCAAAATTTTTCTAATCCGCAGTTGGGTTGGGATGCTAATCCCGTGCTCGTATCCCCGACAGGAAAAGCGGCGGATCTTATGACCATTCCACCCGATGGACCGCCGGCTGCAGGAGTTTTGGCTGCTTTAGAAGGGATTTCAAATCGAACAGTCAATGTTTATTTCAGTGGCGATTTTGTAACTTGGACTCCAAGTCTAATCGCTACACAGCCTACAGGCAACTACGTCGAAGTCGCTATGCCCAAGGTCATCAATCCCAACAATGCAACCAACAGTCAATATTCATTTGCTGTAGCCACGACCTATTATTACTCCCTTTCGAGCGGGAGCGGGAGTATGAAGGCCGACGTTCATATTTCAACACCAGCTGGTTGGAGAACGACCACGATAAAAGATGATCATGGCATTGGTGGGGGCTTTTCCTGCATTCGTGCGGAATGGTTGAAAATTTAGTGGCATAGCCATTAATGAATGGGGGACATGATTGTCCCCCAAAATAACGCCCCGCCTCTGGCGGGTCAGGGAGGGTCGAAGATGAAAAATTTTAATCTCTTAGCCAGAAGTCTGATATTGAGTTTTGTGTTAAGTATTAGTTTTTTTGTCGGCCCAGCTTCTGCGCGTCAAGTCTCCCAAGCTCCCGGTCCAGTCAATAATCCACAGCCGGGTTTGCTAGTTACGGCTGCTTATCCTCCCCCGGTTGAAGCGGTCGTAAGTTATACAACGTTTGATCTCTCAACAAATGTTGCTAGTTTATATTTAGCAGATATTAATAATCAATCAGGGGTGATCCGTAAACACACGATCGACTCTTTGACTTGGGGGACATCTAATAACCTATTTCTGGGGGCGTCAGATATGGTGCTTTCCCCATGGACCAATGAGATTCATATGGTTTATCCAAAGCGCACATCAGCTAATGCACCAGGCACAGCTATTTATGTACACAAACAAATGGGGAGTAATAATTTTATTTTTGAAACAATCCCTTATCCTTCTACATTAAATAATGATTACTTTATTGATACCGATATCATTTTAACTGATCCGTCAACTGGAGGCAGGGTAATCATGGGTTTATTGGCGTATGAGACGAATTTGTTTAATTATTATTTAGCTGAGCGTCAAAGTAATGGAAGCTGGACTTTTCAAGTAGTGCCGTTAGGCCCGACGACAGCTATGACTTCCCCAAAGTATCTTGAACTTAGTTACGAATATGTTAATTCTACGACAGAATTAATTCATATCGATTATATACGTAGCGTTTCTAATGGATCATCGACTTGTGAGTATGTAAGGCTGGATGTAAATTTTTCACAACCTGGATGGCCAGTTTTTACGTCTCAAACCGTTTTTAGTAGTTTCAATACAAGCATTGGGCCGTCCCATTTTGGTCCCTTTTTAGGACAAAATAATAGTACGCCTCTAGTTTCAAGTTTTAATATTGAGAATTTTATTGGAAATGCAGGCATCTCGGGTTTTTATCTTAAAAATTTTCAATTAAATTCTCCTCCCCAGCTCTTAGCAGTTAATGGAAGATCAGGAAGTACCGCATCCGTAGGTGGTAACTCCACTCTAACCTTTAATGTGGTTGAAGAAGAAAATAATGGACTAAGAGAGTTGGTTTATTATTTGCATGATGGAATCAATACACTGGCACGAAATGTTCTGCGTTCAGTTTCGCTATATACAAGTTTTTTTAACGCAGCAATCGATCAAGGTATGAATACTATAGCGATATCATTTATGAGGCCGATAAGTTTTTCTCCATTAGGAGAGATTATTTATAATGAAATTGATCCGGTTGGGAATGTTTTAAATTCTCATATTGTCGAAAGTTGCCTTTCGGGATCGAGAACTTGTAGTGGCCCGATACAGATTCGAGTATTAAGGTAAAAATGAAACTAGGGTTGGGGGACACACGACTGTCCCCCAAATTAACGCCCCGCCTCTGGCGGGTCAGGGAGGGTCAAAGATGAGAAAAGCATTAAGTTTATTCACGTCTTTAATATTTGGACTAATTTTAAATTGTATTATTTGTTCAGCGAGTCTTGCCGCAAAGCCGCAGTATCAGCAATATGTTAAGCCAGATTTAGCAGTTGTGTTTGTTGAGAAAACTTGGCCCAGCCAAACAATAAAGATAATTGAATACTCAACTCTAGGGGGGAGTCCGATCGAGTCTGTGGTAACGCGGATCCCAAATTTTGAAGATGTAAAGAAGTTGGATATGACGATTAACAGCGTCAATGACATTGATATCGTTTATCTGCAGGGGCCCGCGGGAACAAACCAGAGTCAAACTTTATACCACATATTCATTCCACGTAACAATCTAGGCGCTATGGTTGGGCCTAACATTCTAAGTCCTCCGGCCATGGTTGATTTTGATTTAGATATTGACGTACAAACAGGTGAAACATATTTAGCGGCAACGGAAGAGAATACTCCACATTTGGACATAGCCTTTGGGAGAAAGTCGGCTGGGCAGTCAGTTTTTACATTCACAAATCCATACACTGTAGTGGGAGGAAATATGGGAGGCGGGGTTGAGATCGCTCACAACAGCACTACAAACACGTTTCATATTTCATATAATCCACTGCAGTTTTTTGGGACTCCTGCGAGTCTTCAAGAACTCATCCTGGATCAATCAGGCAACTTGCTGATGGTTCAGAATATAGATAATGGTACTGTTTTTGGAAATCATTTTCCAAGTCCTTTTTCTGGACAGGCGTATAGCTTAAGACCATCGATCGCCGCATGGAATTCCGGGGGATTCACTAACGGAATTTATGTTGGTCGGCATAATAACTTTGCAAATCCTTTACAGGGTTGGAATACGCCAGTGCTTGTTTCTCTTGCAGGGAATGCTTGTGATTTACAGACAATACCGGTTGATTCACCTCCTGTATTTGCAGCATTATCTGTATTGGAAGGCGGGTTCTCTTTTATTCCCAATACTCGAATTTTATTCTATTGGTCTACTGATTTTATTAATTGGAGTTCCGATTTAGTGGCTATTCAACCAGGAGGTTGGGCTACTGGTTATTATTCGGGGTTAGATATGCCTAAGGAAACGGGGGCGAATGTACCGTTTGCAATGGTTACTAATTTTTATAATATAACCAATGGAACTGCGAATATACAAGTTCATACAGGGACAGTCGGCGCATGGCAGTCCCAATTGTTAAAAACAATAAGCTATAGCAGCGGTACTATGCTTACTTTGATCCGAGCGGAATGGTTGAAGTAAGAATGGGGGGACACAATTGCATCGTCCCCCGTGGGTAAACGAGGCACAACGGAGGGCCAAAAATGCAGTACGCAACATTCAAAGAACAGCAGAATATTTACCCGGACAAGGTCTTCTGGGCCTGTTTCGGGATGATGAATGTTGTTTTAATTATTATTTTGATCACTGTCAGTTTTGTAAATTAGCCTTTCAACCGTACCATTGGTACAACACTTTGCTCTTCGGCTGTATCGAACACCGCACTATGACAATAGAGCAGAGCGCATGTACCGTATCGGGTATCCGGTCTTATATAGATAGAAGTAGTCCAAGGCTGTTCGTGTGCCTTCAAGAATCCGCTTCCCCAAGAGTGGAGGACTATTTTTATCTATATTCAAACTAAAAATTTCGAGTAACAAAAAATTTTCATTGGAGGGTCAAAATGAAAAAAGCAATCTTTTTGTCTGTCGTATGTATTGTCGTGTTTAGTCTTCAGAATTCGTTCGCAGCTGCTGTTGCAAAAGCTCCATCAGATCCAAAAGTCCAAATTACATCATCAGTCTCATCCGGTGGAGCATCATTGCTTCCCGGAGGTGTCCCAAACACTCCGCCTATTTTCGATCCCCTCAGCAGTATTCATCTGTATTCACCGGGTGGATCAAACGCCTTTGTGACGATCGGAGCGACTGATAAGGAAGGGTCTTCTCTGAATCTCTCAGTACTTGGCCCTAATGTTGTGAGTTCAACTGTTGTGCATAATTTTCCTGGCCGTATAGAAGCAATCGTTGAATTAGCGCCATCTGCTTCTTTCATTAGTTTTGTGACGTATACGGTTCAGGATACGAATGGTGGTATGAGTCAAGCCATTGTTCCGGTCCTGACCGTGCCTAACATGGTTTTCAATAGCCCGATCCTTTTCGGGCCGATCAGCCATGAGAAAATGAAAGTTGGGGAAATTAAACAGATCAATCTCATTATTAGGGATGATGATGCTGAATCCTTAAGAATGACCCCTGCTTTACCTAATAATGGGTACTTCCAGGTCACCCAGTCCAAACCAGGGTATGTTTCCGGACAGATCTTTTTTATTCCGAATGCATCTCAGGTGGGTGTGCATGACATCCTCATTTTTGCGGATGACACCGGCATTGGAAGAATGAACTCTGCCGTTGCGACCGTGCGGGTTGTCGTAGATCCGGTTAATTCCAATTCAGCTCCAACACTGGACCCGGTTCATACCAATCGGTTAACTGCGATGTCTGGTTCGATTTCTGTGAACATCGGTGCGACCGACGCGGAAGGTGATCAGATGATGCTCCTTGCTAACGGGGCAGCCATCCAGAATTTTACGGTCATCCGCAATGTCCCTGGACGTATCGAGGGTATCCTGCAGATTAATCCTCCTCCGGCAGGGTTTAATAACGTCAGCTACACCGTTCTCGATTCCAGCGGAAGCCAGACAACGGTTCAATTGCCGATGTACCTGGATCCGCTGTATGGACCTTCTAATTTGCCCACTATTTTTTGGGGCATAACCCATCAAACTGTTACGGCCAATCAGCCCGTGACATTGAATTTCATCGCGTATGATCTTGATGGAGATACCCTGGACCTGGATGCCAATCTTCCGTGGGGTGCGCAGATGAACATCGTGGCACAGTTGCCCGGTCTCATTATGGGACAGATCAACTGGGTGCCGAGCCAGTATCAGATCGGTGCTCACGATATTCCGCTCTATGCCGAGGACATCAACGGCAGCAATTACGCGATCGGGACCTTTAAGGTGCAGGTTCAGTAGAGAAGTTTTAATAATAAAGGAAAACAAGGGGCAGGTTAGAAATTAGCCTGTCCCTTGTTATTTTGGAGAATTTTTATCCAACCGTAAGCCGAAAGGCCAGCCGCAAACGGCATCATCGGAATACGGAAGCGGCTGTCGATGTCTTCCGGCGCGGCGAGGATGGATGTTGTGATAAAATAGAACGCGATCAGGGCGAGAAATTGCAAAGCAGTTTCTCGCTTTATTTTTGTTAATCCCGCCACAAATCCGATCATCACCAGAATGATCCACGGGTAACCGATAACCTTCCCCAATTTCTTCAGCGGATCCGAATTGAAGTACTTGAAACTTCCTGGATTGGTCAAAAGCTCCAGCAGGCAGCGGGCGGTTTCTTGAGAATAATAGTGTAACGGTAAAGTGCCTTGTATGTTTCCTTCACGGGCATATTTTCCGGCAAGACCGTAACTTTTAACATCTGACGGTGAATTTGCAGAGCAGAAAAGAGGTCTTTTGAAATGTGTGTAGTTGCGGTACTGCCAGATCCCCAAGCATACATAAACGATGAGAAGAAAGAAAAGTGTATGCCCCAGAAATTTTTTAAGGTTTGTTCGGCTGAGCTTGACAAACATAAAGAGTGCCAAGAAAAAGCCGAGGTAATAACTGATAGGCTTGACATACGTTGCCGCAACAAGCGCGAGCGCGGTCCAGAGCAGTGCCGAGAGTTGGTTTTCTTTCAAATATTTAATAAACAGCCACGCGCCAAGCGAGATAAAGAATAAAAAAAGTGTTTCGGAAAGCAACAGGAGAGAATGAATGGTGATCGCCGGATCGAAAAGAATGATTAGCGCGCTGAGTTTGGATAGCCGCGGGTCAATGAGCGCGGCCGTTCGGTAGACAAAGTACGCGCCGGCGACGCTTAAAATAATTTGCAGAAAAATAATCCCGGCCAGCGGAACTTTAAAGAGAAAATGGAAAAGATACAGAAAAAAAGGATAGCCGGGAGTGCGGTAGAATTCATATTGCAATTCGCTGTTTTCCAGACGGGCAAAGGCTCCGTAATCAGCTAAACCTTCAGCGGAGTCAAGATACCATTTTGTATCGATCAGAAATTTGGCCTGCGGGGCATGCAGTTCGGCGAAAATGAACAGTGATAATTTGAGAAGGATGGCAATAGCAATGAGGATAATAAAGATTTTATTTTTCATGGAATTGTGGAAATCCCGCGGCTACCTGCGGCAGGCTGGGATGAAATAATCGAAAGGCAGCGATTATTTCATTCATACCCTAAATGAGGCCCCAGCCAGCGCTCGACGGTTTTAAGGTTCATCTTCTTGCGATCGGCGTAGTCTTTGACTTGGTCCTTGGCGATCTTGGTGATCGCGAAGTATTTGGATTTCGGATGGGCGAAATAAATGCCGCAGACCGACGAGGGCGGCGTCATCGCGTAGGTTTCGGTGAGTTTGATACCTGCGGCTTTTTCGGCATTGAGAAGTTTTAAAAGTTCAGGTTTCTCCGTATGGTCGGGCTGGGCAGGGTAGCCCGGCGCCGGGCGGATGCCCTGGTATTTGCCTTCGATTAATTCTTCGTTGGTCAAATTTTCTTCTTTGGCGTAACCCCAATAGTCTTTGCGCACCAACTCGTGCAGAGTTTCCGCAAAAGCTTCCGCCAGCCGGTCCGCCAAAGCCTTCACCATAATGCTTTTATAATCGTCGTGGTCTTGTTCAAATTTTTTGGCTAATTCTTCCGCGCCGTGGATCGCGACCGCAAAGGCGCCGATGTAGTCTTTGACGTTGGAATCCTTGGGCGCAATGAAATCGGAAAGCGCGTAATACGGTTCGCCGTCGGTCTTTTCCCGCTGTTGGCGGAGCGTATGAAAAACGGCCTGCACCTTGGCGCGTTTGTCATCGCTGTAAATTTCAATATCATCGCCGGTTGAGTCGGCAGGGAAGAGGCCCACCACGCCGTCAGCGGTCAAAAGTTTCTTTTTAATAATGTCATCCAGCATCGTCTGAGCTTCGTCAAACAACTTTGTCGCTTCGGTCCCGTATTTAGAATCTTTCAGGATTTTCGGATACTTGCCTTTCAGTTCCCAGGCAATGAACAGCGGCGTCCAGTCGATGTGTTTTTTAATTTCATTGAGGTTAAAATTCTTTAAAACTTTTGTGCCTAAGAAAGCCGGCTTGGTGATCTTGGCCTTGGCCCAATCGGTTTTGAAAGAATTCGTCCGCGCGGACGAAATTGACAAAAACTTCTTCTGGCCGTAGCGGTTGGCGTGATCCTGACGGACCGCGTCATAGTCTTGACGTGTTTTAGCGATGAACGCATCTTTTGCTTTTGCATCCAGCAGACTGCGGCACACCCCCACACTGCGCGAGGCGTCTTTGACGTACGTCGTAAATCCGTTATACGCCGGAGCGATCTTGACGGCGGTGTGGTTGATCGAGGTCGTAGCTCCGCCGATAAGAAGCGGGATCTGAAAACCTTCCCGTTTCATTTCCGACGCGACGTGCACCATTTCATCGAGCGAAGGCGTGATGAGGCCGCTCAAACCGATCATGTCGGCTTTTTCTCGTTGGGCAGCCTCGAGGATCTTTTCGCACGAGACCATGACGCCCAGATCAATGATCTTGAAATTGTTGCAGGCGAGAACGACACCGACAATGTTCTTTCCGATATCGTGGACGTCGCCTTTCACCGTCGCCATAATGATCGTGCCTAAAGTTTTGCTGGCGCCGGCGCTTTTTTCTTTTTCGATGTAAGGCGAAAGGTAAGCGACCGCTTTTTTCATCACACGCGCGCTTTTAACGACCTGGGGTAAGAACATTTTTCCGGCGCCGAACAAGTCGCCGACGATGTTCATCCCGTCCATCAACGGGCCTTCGATGACTTCCAGCGGATGTTTCACTATATGACGGGCTTCTTCGACGTCCTGGTCGATGAATTCCACAATGCCTTTGACCAAAGCGTGCGAAAGCCGCTCTCTCACCGGAACTTTGCGCCATTCCAAATCTTCCGCAACTTTTTTTCCCTGCGATTTGACTCTCTCGGCGCAGGAAATGAGCCGCTCGGTCGAATCCGGCCTGCGGTTCAATAAAACGTCTTCCACTAATTCCAAAAGTTCTTTTGGGATTTCATCATACACCGCGATCATCCCGGCGTTGACGATGCCCATATCCATTCCGGCCTTGATGGCGTGATACAAAAACGCCGAGTGCATGGCTTCGCGGACGTGGTCGTTGCCGCGGAACGAGAAGGAAACATTGCTCACCCCGCCGCTGATCCGGCAGTGGGGAAGGGTTTGTTTGATGATCCGTGTGGCTTCAAGGAAATTTTTCGCGTAATCGTTGTGTTCTTCGATGCCCGTCGCGACCGCAAAGATATTCGGGTCAAAGATAATATCTTCCGGCGGAAAACCGACATCTTCCGTTAGAATTCTATACGCGCGGGTGCAAATGGAAACTTTACGTTCAACCGTATCGGCCTGCCCCTGTTCATCAAAAGCCATCACGACCGCGGCCGCGCCGTACTTGCGCACTTTAGCGGCCTGCTCTTTAAACGCCTTTTCACCTTCTTTCATACTGATCGAATTGACGATGCATTTTCCCTGGGCGCACTTCAGGCCTGCTTCGATCACCGACCATTTGGAGGAGTCGATCATAATGGGAACGCGGGAAATGTCCGGCTCCGACGCGATCAGGTTTAAAAATTTTGTCATCGCGGCCTGTGAATCGAGCATCGCCTCGTCCATGTTGACGTCGATCGCCTGCGCGCCGGCCTCGACCTGCTGACGGGTGACGGAAATAGCTTCGTCGTAATTGCCGGCGAGGATCAGACGGGCGAATTGTTTGGATCCGGTGACGTTCGTGCGTTCGCCGATATTGATGAAATTGGCCCTTCGACTACCTTGAAAGGTGTTATCCAGATTAGTCGAAGAGGTCATCCCGAGCTCACGCGCGGGACCAGTGTCAGGCCTAATGTTGAGCGGCTCAAGTCCGCTGTAGGAACTTTGCGGAGGAAGGCCGGGCAACTTTCGCGGCGCAATATTTTTGACAGCGTCGGCGATCGCTTTAATATGTTCCGGCGTTGTCCCGCAGCAGCCGCCCAGGATATTGATAAATCCGCTTTTGGCGAATTCCTCGACGAGCTCAGCCATCTCGCGGGCAGATTGGTCGTATTGGCCGAATTCGTTGGGAAGCCCGGCGTTGGGATAACAGCTCACGTAACAATTCGCGATGCGTGATATTTCTTCAATGTAGGGGCGCATATCTTTGGCGCCGAGGGCGCAATTCAATCCGACGGCCAAAGGATTCGCGTGTTTGATCGAAATGTAAAAGGCTTCAGTGGTTTGGCCCGAAAGGGTTCGGCCGCTCGCGTCGGTGATCGTTCCGGAGATGATGACCGGAAGCCGTTTTTTTGTTTGTTCGAAGAAAGTTTCGCAGGCAAAGATAGCGGCTTTGGAATTTAATGTGTCAAAGATCGTTTCAATCAAGATCAGGTCGATCCCGCCGTCCACAAGCCCGCGGAGCTGTTCCAGATAAGCCGTGACCAGTTCATCAAAGGTAATGGAGCGGAAGGATGGGTCATTGACATCCGGGGAAAGAGATGCGGTCTTGTTGCAAGGTCCCAACGCGCCGGCCACAAAGCGCGGTTTATCGGGAGTTTTCTTAGTGAAAGCATCCGCGGCCTTTCTGGCAATTTTCGCTGACGCCACATTCATGGCATAGACTTGGGCTTGCAGATTGTAATCCGCCTGGCTGACCGCGTTGGCGTTAAAGGTGTTGGTCTCGATAATATCCGCGCCGGCGGCCAGATACGCGTTATGGATTTCCTCTATAATATGCGGCTGGGTGAGGGACAAAAGCTCATTATTGCCCTTCAGGTCAGAGGGGTGTCCGGCAAATTCTTTGCCACGGTACGCTTTTTCATCCAGCTTATGCCGCTGGATCATAGTACCCATAGCGCCGTCGAGGATCAGGATCCATTCCTGTAAGATTTTGGCTAAAGGATGATTTAAAACTGAATTTTTCATCCCAATTTTCCTTTATTATCCCCATTAATCATAAGATGAAATTGGGATAAGTACTTGTTTCATCTGTATTATTTTTTAGAGAAAACAAGTACATAATGGATAACGATAGAGGAAACAGGGGTAAATGTCAAACACTTCTAAAGTGAGATTTTGTCTTGTTGAATAGGTTCCGTTGGTGTAGAATAGCAAAAAAATTGGATAGTTATGAGGTCAAAAAGCCATATGGTTAAACGTAAAAATTGGTAATGTCTTTTGACCTTTTGACATTTTGACCATTTGACCTTAAATGAATTTATCCGGAAACATTTTTGATTACTTTATCGTTTATTGGGCCGGGGTGCTGGTCAGTTTTACCCCGTGTGTTTATCCGGTGATGCCGATCACGGCCAGTTTCATTGCCGGGGTCAATACTAAGGGCACCCGCTGGATGGGGTTTTTTATCTCTCTGGTGTATGTCTTTGGTTTAGCGTTAACGTATTGCGCCTTGGCGGTCTTTGCCGCTGTCACGGGAAAGATCTTCGGTCAGATTCAGAACAGTCCATGGGTTTATATCGTTGTCGCGAATGTTTTGATCATTTTTGCCCTGGCGATGCTGGATGTTATCCCGATGCCGAATCTGGGGAGGGTGGTCAATCACGACCGGCCTAAGAATCTTTGGGCGGTGATGCTGGTCGGAATGGCGTCGGGGCTGGTGGTGGGGCCGTGCACGGCTCCGGTCTTGGGAACGCTTCTCTTGTATGTCGCCTCAAAGCAAAATATTGTTCACGGCACGAGCCTTTTGTTCGTGTTTTCTTACGGAGTGGGAACGTCGTTGATATTGCTGGGAACGTTCAGCGGGCTTTTGGGCCGCTTGCCGAGATCCGGGAATTGGCTGGTACGAATCAAGCAAGTCAGCGGCTTAGTAATGTTAATTATTGCCGAATATTTTTTAATTAAAGCAGGGAGTTTGATGATATGTACTTGTTTTCCTTAATTAAATTTAGATGTAACAAGTACTTATCCCAATTTCATCTATCGCTAATTGGGATTATATAAAGGAAAATTGGGATGTACTTGTTTTCCTTAATTAAATTTAGATGTAACAAGTACTTATCCCAATTTC
>CAYING010000012.1:5451-16577 GCA_964364715.1 uncultured Planctomycetales bacterium | reverse complement strand
ATCTATCGCTAATTGGGATTATATAAAGGAAAATTGGGATGAAATATTTAAAGTGGTTCGTTCTTGCCGGGTTGATCGTTTGGGCGGCTTCGACGGCTCAGGCGCAGTTATTGATGATGAAAAATCCGCATATCGGCAAGCCTGTTCCGGAATTTAAAGTCAAAATTTTAAGCGGCGCCGAGACAGCCTTGAGCGATTTTAGGGAAGGGAAAAAAGCGATCATTTTTTTCTGGGCGACCTGGTGCCCGCACTGCCGGGCCGCTTTAAAGGAATTGAACCGCGACCGTGAAGCGATCGCTCAAAAAGGGATCAAGCTTGTTATTGTCGACGTCGGGGAATCCGCCCGCGATGTGAAATCCTACGTGAATAAAAATAAAATCGGTCTGGAAGTTTTCCTGGATGAAGAGGAAACCCTCAGCGAACAATTCGGGATCATCGGTGTCCCGACCTTCTTTTTTGTAAATGAAGCAGGTGTTGTTAAAGATGTCCAGCATTATCTGCCGGATGATTATGAAGCGATCCTTTCCGCAAAGTAGGAAACTTATGAAACTTTATACAAGATTTTTTATTTTACTGCTTTTAACGGCCGCTGTTCCGGCTTTCGCCATTGAATTCGGCAGTGTCCTGGATGAGGAAGGGGTGCGCATCCTCAATTCCGTGATGTTGGGTGACATCAGGCAGGCCCCGGCCCCGGGTGGATCAAATTCTTCCGCGGGGCAGACGCCTCCGGTCAATACCGTTATTCAGGATGCTTCTGGCGCTTCGGCTGATCCCGCAGCGTCTCCGCCCGGGAACAATGCGAATTCTTCCATAGTTAATCCGGGATCAAATGCCGCGCCGCAAGGCGAGCCGCAAGAAACAGGCCCTTCTTTACAACCGGTTCCGGCGGTTCAGGAACCTTCAATCTCAGATTTCCGTTATGCGATACAGAAATATGCCGCTGATGCCTCGCAATCAGGAGGAACTTTTAATTTTCAGGACCAAAGCGCCGGCAAGGTGCGTAAGCTCGTCTTGATCCGGGTCAATGGCACGATGGAGAAGGGCGCGCGCGGTTATTCGATGGACGCGGATTTCAGCGATATTGAGACGGGAGAATTGGTCAATCTCAAATTTGAACTCTTTGTGCTGAACAATCAAGTCAATGTGATCGGGATACAGATGAATACGGTGAACGGCCAAGAGCCGCAGCAATTCTTTAATAACCAGCTGCCCCAAACGCCCTAGTACCGTGTTACCTAAATTATATCAGTAGTTTGTTAAAATTCAGCTCTTTTCATAACGTAACCCATTGAATCCCAGATGGTTAACATGCCTTAAAGCGTTGATTAGAACTGCACGCAGCGCATTGCAACGCTTCACAGCGTCGAGAAATTTTTGAATTTATGTGTCAAAAAATATTTTTTTAACAAAGTACTGATTAAGGAAAATTGGGATGCCCGCAAAGATTCTTGTTGTCGATGATGCCCCGGAGACGCTAGCGCTGATTGAAGCGGTCCTGACGGGAAAAGGGTATACGGTCGTTACCGCGGCGAATGGAAATGAGGGCTTGAAGAAAGTGAAAAGCGACCGCCCGCATCTCATTATCGCGGATATCTTGATGCCGGAGATGGATGGTTTTATGTTCTATAAAGAATTAAAAAAGGAAAAAGATACCTCGAATATTCCGGTCTTTGTTTTGACCGTCCGGGCGAGGATGGAAGACACGTTCCGCGCTTTTGGGGTCGAAGATTTTATCGTTAAGCCTTTTGATTCTCAGCAGCTCTTGGATAAGATCGGATCCCGGCTGGGGTTCATCGCTGCTTCTGACAAGCCGGCAGCATCAGCCCCGCCGCAATCCGCGAAGCCCGCGGCGGCTATAACGCAAAAACGTATCAAGAAATTCCTTCTGATCGGTACTTCGGAAAGTGTTGTGAACAAGATCACCGCTTTGATGCCGAAGGAAAATTCCACACTGCAAACGGTTTTAAAGGAATCCCAAGCGGTGGACAGGGCGCTTGTTTTTGATCCGGATGTTTTTATCGTTGAGACACTCTTAAATGATCGTCCGGCAGCGGATCTGGTCGCCAAGATCAAGAATTATCCTAAATTGAAAGCAAAACCGATCCTGCTTTTCAGTTTTATCGATAAAGATAATTTACGAGGTGTTTCTTTAAGCCAAAGAGCATTGGACAGTGAGAACAGCAAGAAAGCCTGTCTTTTAGCCGGGGCCAGTGAATCCATGGGCGGCTTTGAAGAAACTCAATTTCTGAATGTCATACAAAAGTATCTTTAGTTGATCTGGTCAGGTCGTACTTCCCCTAGAATGAACATTACCTCCTGGTTATCTCTTGTTTTTTTTCTTTCCGGAGTTTCCGCGTTAATTTATCAGGTCGTCTGGCAAAGGCTGCTCACGCTGTATTACGGTGTCGGGGCGGTTTCGATCGTTTTGATCGTGAGCATTTATATGGCCGGATTAGGGCTTGGATCCTTGCTGGGCGGTTTCCTGGCCGAGCGCATCAAAAACAAGATCCGTGTTTATTTTTTCATTGAATTCCTGATCGGATGTTTCGGACTTTTGAGCATCAGTTTTTTAAGATTTTGGGGGCAAAAGACCGCCGGCGGCGATTATTGGCTGTCGGCTGTTTATATGTCGGTGTTTTTGATGTTCCCGACGGTCTTGATGGGAATAACTCTGCCGCTTTTGACTAAAATTTTCAACAGCTTTGTGAGAAATTTTTTTGATACGGTCAGTTCTTTGTATTTTATCAACACGCTGGGCGCGTCGGTCGGGGCATTGGTGTCCAGTTTTGTTTTGATCTCATTTTTTGGTCTTGACCGGGCGGTCTACAGCGCTGCCGGGATCAATTTTCTGTTAGTCTTCCTGATTTTTTTTCTGCAGAAAGTAAAGCCCTGCGTTGAGCTGTCTGATCACCAACAGCTCACTTCTTCCGCCGGTCTGCCGGTGGTGATCGTCTATGTACTTGTGATGTTTACAGGTTTTTTGGCGATCGGCTATGAGATCGTATGGTTCCGCATCCTCGGCATCCTGCTCAAAAATTCCGCGTACGTTTTTCCGAGCATCCTGGCAATTTATCTTTTGGGGATCGCGCTGGGAAGTTTCGGTATGAAGGTCTGGCTGAACAAAAATGAGCGGATCGACCGGCGCCGGTTTTTTTTTCAAATCCAGTTCTGCGCGGCGTTCTCGGTCTTGGCCATATTCCTGGCGTATTTTTTTGCGACCAAGTATACGGATTTTTCCTGTCTGACGAGGGAATCCTTCCGCATTGACCCGCATCCCTATATCCGTGTTTTTACGTTACCTTGGGCGGCTGATCCGAAATATTTATCCTTGGCCTGGTATTCTCTTCTGGATATTCTTTTTTGGCCGTTGCTGTTTGTTTTGATCCCGACGTTCTTTATGGGGGCAAGCTTTCCGCTGATCAGTTCCTTGGCGCTGGTCAAAAAGAACGAAGAGGGAAGAACGGTCGCCCGCGTGTATTTTTTTAATATCTTGGGCAATGTTTTGGGAGGTGTTGTCACCGGTTTTGTGCTGCTCGTGCATTTTGGCAGTGAATCGACGGTTCTGGGTTTTGTTGCCGCCGGTTTATTATTTGGCTTGTGCTTGATCGAACGCGGCCATTCGTTGCTCCGAAAAGCGGTCAAGGCAGTGACGGTATTTCTGATCATCGGCCTAGCCGTCATCGCTTTCCCAAAACGGGGCGAGTTATACACTCTTATGCACAATGATGTGCGGGAAGGCTCATTGAAGCTGGAATTGGAAGAAGGCCTGGAGGGGGTTATCGCTACGTATCACGACGGCGGGGAAAGGGTCATCAATTATATCAACGGCTCGAGCCACGGAGGCCGGCCGGGTTATCGTTTTCAGGCACAAGCTCTTGAGGCGATCGGTTTTGCTCCGCATGCTAAAAGGGCATTGGTGATCGGATACGGCACCGGTTCGACGCTGGAAACAGTATTGAAAATGGATACCCTCGAGGAGATCGTACTGGTTGAGTTGAACGGCACATTGATCACGAATTTGAAGAAGATCCCGTTCTTTGCCGGGATGTTGAAAGACCCGAGGCTCACAGTGGTCATCGAGGATGGCCGCAGGTACTTGCTTCGCTCCGGGGAAAAGTTCGACCTGGTCCTGATCGATCCGTTCCGCACGGTCCAGGGATACAGTAATAATCTTTTTTCCAAAGAGTTTTTTGAGATCGTCCGGGCCCATCTGTCTCTCGGCGGTGTTTTTATGGTATGGATGGATGAGATCATGATCGTTTCCAAAACAGCGGCGACTGTTTTTGAAGATGCGCGTCTCTATTTGCGTAATGACGGCGGGTTTTGTATCGCTTCCAATCGGCGCTTGACGCCGGATGACAAGACCCTGCGCCGGGTTTTGGCGCGGTTCGATCCTGTATCGCAACAGGGGATTATCAACTCATCGACGTCGATGTGGGTGGTGAAGCCGTTGATCTTAAAGATTACGCAGAACTATCCGATCAATCAGGACCTGCGGCCGGTGACCGAATATTATATCGGGGCTTTTGTCCGGAATGAGCGGTGGCTTTCGCAGAAAAGATAGTTTGTTCTTTTATTGGGCACACTGAAAGGATAAGATGTACTTGTTCTCCATGATTAATTTTAGATGTAACAAGTACTTATCCCAATTTCATCTTATATTAATTGGGATGTATAAAGGAAAATTGGGATGGTAAGGATATGAGGCTGCAAAAAATTAAGATCGCGTTGACCGTTTTGCTCTGTCTTTTTGCGGGGTCTATTTTTGTATCCTGCGGCCGGGCGAAGGCGGCTGTCTTTTCTGAAAAGGCCTACGATTATCACAATAAGGGCGAATATGCCAAGGCTGTGGAGATGTACAACAAACTGATCGCCCTGGAACCCGAGAATCCGGTGAATTATTGGGACCTGGCCATCGCCTATGCGGATATGAAGGATTTTAATGCCGCCCGGAAGCAGGCCGCAAAGGTGCGCGTGTTTGACGCACAGCTTGCCGATCAGCTGGACCTTTTGATCCGCAAATCCAGCCGCGGGATCATGTATACCGGCCGGAATCTGCGAATATCCGAAGAAGAGTGAAATTCATAAGGATCATTGAAAATATATGAGGAAATTTTTTTGTCCGCGATCTTAATAAAAAATCTTTCAAAAGTTTACCGTAACGGGACCCAGGCCTTGAAACAGGTCGATCTCGCCATTGAGGATGGAGATTTTTTTGCCTTGCTCGGGGCTAACGGGGCAGGGAAAACAACTTTGATCAATATTTTGATTGGTTTGGTCAACAAAACGGCCGGTAAGGCCAGTATCTTCGGACGCGATATCGATACCCGCCATACGGAAGCGAAGAAGTTCATCGGCGTTGTTCCGCAGGAATTCAATTTTAATATGTTCGAAAAGGTTGAGGACATCGTCTGCACGCAGGCCGGTTATTTCGGCATTGAATTGAACGATGCGGAGCGGGAATCCGAGGAGCTTTTGAAAAGGCTGGGGCTGTGGGAAAAACGTTTTGTCCCGTCCCGGATGCTCTCCGGCGGGATGAAGCGGCGTTTGATGATCGCCCGGGCGCTGGTGCACAAACCTAAACTGCTTATTCTCGATGAGCCGACCGCGGGCGTCGATGTCGAATTGCGGCATGAGATGTGGGAATATCTGCGGGATTTGAACCGCCGGGGGACAACAATCCTTTTGACCACGCATTATCTGGAAGAAGTCGAACAGATGTGCCGCAACGCCGCGATCATCAAGAACGGCGAGGTTGTCCGTAATGATAAGGTGAAAAATCTTATCCGTGTCTTGGACAAAGAGATTTTTTTGGTGACGGTCAAGGAACGGAAAGCCATTGAAGGGGTTCAGGGGTTTGCAGTGAACTTTATCGATGATATGACTTTGGAGGTCGAGATGACCCAGCAGCAGACCTTGAATGACCTGATGGGACAGCTGACCCGCGCCGGCCTTGTCGTCACGGATATCCGTCCGCAAGGGCACCGGCTGGAAAAATTGTTTTTGAATATTTTGAAAGAATAATATGATTTCTCGGATCAACCGTGTGGCGTTTAAAACGATCGTGCGTAAAGAGGTGGTCCGCTTCACTCGGATCTGGCCGCAGACCCTTTTACCGTCGGTCGTGACGCAGAGTTTGTATTTTATTATTTTCGGAAAATTCATCGGCGCACAGGTCGGGGATATCCATAATGTGAGCTATCTGGATTTTATCGTGCCGGGGCTCGTGATGATGTCGGTCATCAATAATTCTTACGCCAATGTGGTCAGTTCGTTCTTTGGTTCAAAATTCCAGCGTAATGTCGAGGAGCTTTTGGTCTCTCCGGCGGCGGATTGGGTGATCGTCGGCGGGTACGTTTTCGGCGGGGTTTTGCGCGGGATCATTGTCGCCGGGCTGGTGTTCGGCGTTTCGGTTTTTTTTACTCATCCGCAGGTCACGAATCTCGGCTGGGCCCTTCTTTTTGTTTTTTTGACGGCGACGGTATTTTCGCTGGGCGGTTTTTTAAACGCTCTTTTTGCTAAAAAATTCGACGATATCGCGATCTTCCCGACGTTTATCTTGACGCCGCTGACGTATTTGGGCGGGGTTTTCTACTCGATCACCAGCCTCCCGGAATTTTGGCAGAATGTTTCCAAGGCCAATCCGATCCTTTATATGATCAACGGCTTCCGCTACGGCTTCTTGGGCGTTTCGGATGTTTCCCTGGGAGTGAGTTTGGCGGTTCTGATCGGGTTCATTGTGATCCTGGCCGCCGCGAATTTATATCTGCTGAAAAAGGGTGTCGGCCTTAAAAATTAAAAAATATCGTTGTCCTTGTCTTCCCATCGCCGGAAGGATACAATATTTTCATGTACTTGTTTTCCTTAAAATAGCATAGAGGGAACAAGTACTTATCCCAATTTCATCTAGGCATAAATTGGGAATATTAAGGAAAATTGGAATGAAAAAGATCCTCATCATAGACGATGACCCAACGTCGCTCAAGCTGACCGAAAGCCGGCTCACGGCCAACGGTTACGAGATCCATATTTCCGCCGACGCCCCCGAAGGCCTGGAAAAGGCCATGAAATTCAAACCCGATATGATCATCCTCGACGTGATGATGCCGGTCGTGAACGGCTATAATTTCTGCCGCCTGATCAAGTCGCAGGAATCCTGCCGGCATATCCCGATCATTCTTTTAACGTCCCGGGGCGCGGAGGAAGACCGCAAGATCGGCAAAGAGGTCGGCGCGGATGCCTATATCACGAAACCGTTCAATATCGATGAATTGCTTAAGACGGTGCGCGATTTGTTAGGTGTTCCCAAATAGAGTTTTGACCAGCCATGACCGATCAAGTTATCCCCATTCTGAAGATCCTTGAAGCCGTCGGCACCTCCCTGAAAAATTGGTACACCATTCTTTCCGAATTCCTGCAATTGTTCGGGAACACTTTGTATTGGGTTATTTTCGGCGCGGCTAAGAAAAAACCGGTCAAAAGCCCGCCGGTGTTCGAGCAGATGGTCTTTATGGGCGCGAAGTCGATCATCATCGTATTTTTTGTCACTTTTTTTACCGGGATCGTCCTGGCGATGCAGTCGGCGTATCAGCTTGAGAAAATGGGAGCGACCCTTTATGTGGCGAGTTTGGTGAGCGTTTCGATCTGCCGGGAACTCGGGCCGGTCTTGACGGCGCTGGTCATCGCCGGCCGCATCGGGGCCGCGATCACCGCCGAGGTCGGTTCGATGAAGGTCAACGAGCAGATCGAGGCCTTGGAGACGATGGGGATCAATCCGGTCCGTTTTCTGGTCGTTCCAAAATTCCTGGCGCTTTTTTTTATGATGCCGTGCCTGACCGTGATCGGTGATATCGCCGGGATGGTGGGCGGGTATGTCGTCGGGGTTTACAGCCTAAGAATAAATTCCGCGCTTTTTATACAGACGGCGTATAAATTCCTGACCCACAAAGATATTTACACCGGGCTTTCCAAATCATTAGTCTTCGCGATGATCATCGCGCTCGTGGGCTGTTACCAGGGCTTAAAGACTTCCGGCGGGGCTGTCGGGGTGGGGCGCGCGACCACGATCAGCGTCGTGACCAGTTTTATATTGATCATCATTGCCGATGCTATTATGACCGGCATTTACTATTTTTCGAATCTCTAAAATGGCTGACCAAGAGAAAAAAGTCGTTATTTCCGTTCAGAACCTGGTGAAATCATTCGACGGCCGCCGGGTCCTGGACGGGATCAGTTTTGATATATATCAGGGAGAGATCTTTGTGATCCTCGGCGGTTCGGGGTGCGGGAAAAGCACGCTTTTGCGGCATATGACCGGGGCCATCACACCGGATTCAGGAAAGGCTTTATTTTCCGGTAAGAATTTAGCGTCTTTAAATGAAGAGGAGCAGGAAAAAACCAAACGCCGGTTCGGGATGTCGTTTCAATCATCGGCGCTTTTGGATTATCTGAACGTCGAGGACAATGTCAGCCTGCCCTTGAGGGAACATACCAATTTGGACCCGAAGATTATCAGTGTGATCGTTAAGATGAAATTGAACCTGGTCGGCCTGCACGGTTTTGAACATCTGCTGCCGAATATGCTTTCCGGAGGGATGAAAAAACGCGTGGGCCTGGCCCGGGCGATCGCGATGGACCCCGAAGTTGTCTTTTTTGACGAGCCGACCGCGGGCCTGGACCCGGTCGTGTGCGCCGTCGTCGACAAACTGATCGTTGACCTAAGCCGCAAACTTCTTTTGACCTCGGTCGTTGTGACGCATAATATGGAAAGCGTGTACCGGATCGCCGACCGGGTGGCGATGCTGCATAAAGGGAAATTGATCGAGGTCGGGACACCTGAGGAGATCCGAAATTCCAGGAATGACATTGTTCAGCAATTTATTAAGGGTGAAATCGAAGGCCCGATTAATTATGTGGATCTGGAATAAGTCAAATGTTAAAAGTCAAAAGTCACAAGTCACAAGTCACAAGTCACAAGTCAAAAGTTAAAAGTTTTTACCTTTGCCTTGAACTTTTCACTTTTCACTTTTCACTTTTAACTTCAAACAGGAGATACTTATGAAATTCAGCAACGAAATCAAAATCGGCATCATGGTCGTCCTTGTCCTCACTGCCTTGGCTTATTTAACGATCAAGACCGGCGATTATGATTTCTCGCCGGACGGATATGATCTCAAGGCCCACTTTTATAACATCGACGGGGTCGATCAGAACGCGCCGGTGCGCCTGAACGGCCTGGAGATCGGGAAAGTAAAAACTATCAAAGTTTTGTACGGTGATGATGAAAAAATGGAGCTGACCCTGTCGATCGATGAGGGGACCAAGATTCGCGAAGGTTCCAAGGCCTTTGTAAAGAACATGGGGCTTTTCGGGGAAAAATATATCGGCCTCACGATCGGCGATGCGGGACGGGAATATCTCGCCTCAGGCGCGGTGATCACCGGGGAAGAGCCCGGGAATTTTGAAAAAATGATGGGTGACGGACAGGTGCTGGCGGAGAATTTGAAAGAGATGTCCGCGCGGATCAATGAGCATTTAAAAAAGAACCGGGAGAATATCGATGTGATCCTGGCTGATTTGCGCGTCGTCTCCAAAAATTTAGCGTCGATCACCGAGAATGTGGATGAACGCCTGGCGGTCAATAAGCATCTTATCGATGATACGATCATACGCGTGAACTCAGCGACCAGGAACTTCGATGAGATGAGCTACGACCTGAAACTGAACCCCTGGAAGTTGATGTACAAAGAACGCGCCAAAAAGACGGACACCGCTGTTGATGCTCAACACAAGAAGTAAAGCCTTCCAAAGCCGGCAGACGGGAGCATTGGGGAATGCTGATTCCCGGCATAAGAAAACGTTCTCTTTCAACCGGTTAGGGTGCCTTGTAAGGATGTTGTGGTGTGCTATAGTTTGATTAGAAAGGCGAAATGATACTTCCAGTACTGCGTTACCTGGATTTTTTTTATTTATTAGAGGAACGCAGCACTTGTACCGTGTTCTTCTGATAAGAATTCAGGTAACACGGTACAGGCAACGAGCTTCACGGCTTAAGTCTGGATTTTTGCTTTCGGATCAAAAAGATTTTTAAACTATCCAGTGCTCTTCATGAGCACTGGATAAATGGGCTGTGGAAAGGAGGGGACTAAAAATGGAGACTCTAAATACACTCATCATTATTCCGTTAAGAGAGATGTTGGGCCAAGTCACCGGTTTTATCCCCACTTTGGTCAGCGCGTTATTTCTTTTGGTCGTGGGTATCTTTGTCGCCAAGTTCGTCAAGGATTTGGTGAGCAAAGTGCTGAAAGAAATACGATTGGACAAAATTGCCGATTGGCTTGGTTTGTCCGATATTCTTCATAAAGGCGGAGTGAAATATAAACTCAGTGATCTGATCACCTCGCTGGTGTATCTGATCCTGGTCGTCGTGTTTATATTTATCACCGTCCAATCATTCGGGCTCACGATGATGACGGATCTGATGCATCGGATCATGGCCTACGTCCCGAAAGTTTTTTCGGGCGTCATTGTTTTGGTGTTAGGTTTAATCTTAGCTAAAGTGGTATCGAAGATCGTTCATGCCACTGCTCACGCGACAGGTTTGCCTAGCCCGAAATTCTTGGAACGGGTCAGCCGTTGGGCTGTTATCCTGTACACCGTCACCGTTTCTCTTGAGGAATTCGGTTATGGCGCTCTTTTGGAAGGCAAATACTTCGAGATGATCTTCGCGGGTATTATCTTTGCTTTTGCCTTGGCTTTCGGCCTCGGCGGCAAGGATCATGCTGTCAAATATCTGCAGAGACACAGCGAGAAGAAATAACCTTCGAAAAGCGGCACTTGACCGTGTGGTTTGAGGCGGCTCCGAGTAATCGGAGCCGTCTTCTTTTATTGAGGGCGTGACTTACGGAACGCAGTGAACGTAAGTCACTGCACGAAATAATCCCGCACGCAATGCTTCGAATGATTTTAGAGAAGCAGTGCGGGATGTACTTGTTTTCTCTGGATATTTTTAGATGTAACAAGTACTTATCCCAATTTCATCCAATGGTTTTGAGATTATATGAGGAAAATTGGGATGTACTTGTTTTCTCTGGATATTTTTAGATGTAACAAGTACTTATCCCAAT
>CAYING010000012.1:0-5351 GCA_964364715.1 uncultured Planctomycetales bacterium | reverse complement strand
TTCATCCAATGGTTTTGAGATTATATGAGGAAAATTGGGACGGAATTCTTTTAAGAAATAAAATTGAACGCGTTTTTGTTTATGCTAATATAAATTAAAATTAGCGCAAAAGTCCCGCCTGTGGCGGGACAGGGAGGAATAACATGGCCGCAAAAATTCTCTACTTTGAAGACGAACCTGACCTGTGTGAACTTGTCAAAATGAAACTCGAGGCAACGGGCGAATTTACCGTTGTCACTAAGACGACCGCTAAAGGCGGTGAGGATGTGGTCGCAGCTGAGACCCCGGACTTGATCCTTTTGGATGTTGTGATGCCGGAGCGAAGCGGCTGGGATCTGGCCAAGAGTTTGAAAAAGAAAACGTCCGCATTCCGCCGTACACCGATCATCATTATAAGCGGTAAAGGCGAGTTTTTATTTCAGGAAAAGACCGGTGAATTCAAATGGACCCCGAACAATCCGCTGGCCAAGGCGCGAGAGGCGCTCCCCGATGTGCGCGGCGCCGAAGCCTCTACCCAGGCTTATGGTGTTGAGGATTTTATCGCCAAACCTTTCCGGATGGAAGTCGTTATTGAAGTCGCGCAGGAAGTTTTGAAGCGTTTCCGCAAAACCGACGAGAAAAAAGAAGGCGCGGACGATTCACTCATTTAAATTATGCGTTACCTCATTACCCTATTGGCCGCGGCCGCCATTTTCAATATCTGTTTCTTCCTGTTCATGCGCACGTCGTATAGCTGGATGATCAATCAGGCCCGGCGCAAAGGGCTGCTTCCGAATTCCAATAAACCCACCCTTGATGATGTCAAAAAACTCCTTCGCGGAGGTGAAAAACCGCTCGCGGTCCGGATCTACAGCCATCTGTACCGGCTTGACTTAAATCAAGCCGAGCGGGAAGTCGACCTCTTGGAACGCAATCTCCAGCACCACAAATGATCAGCGAAATTCCCTAATGAGCACGTGACTTATGTGAGCACGTGACTTATGGAACGAAGTGAAATGATCCCCATTCCTATCGGAAAACTGAACCGCAAGGCTGTGTTGAGCCGTCCGCAAGAAAAAGAGCCGAGAGCGCCCTTGCCGGACCCGGCCGAAGGGATTGAGGTCACCGATGAATACCGCCGTGTTGAAAAATTGCTCAACGACGGCTGTCCCCTGGTGTTCGTGACCGGCAAGGCGGGCACGGGGAAAACGACCCTGATCCATTATCTTCGGAAAAAATTAAACAAGAACGTGGTCGTGGTCGCCCCGACGGGAGTGGCGGCGTTGAATGTCAAAGGATCCACGATCCATTCGTTCTTCCGTCTTCCGCCGCGGATCATCAATGATGACGACATCAAAGAAGTAAGGAAACGGGTGGTCTACGAAAAGATCGGCCTTTTGATCATCGATGAAGTTTCTATGGTGCGGGCTGACCTGATTGATGCGATCGATAAATTCCTCCGGTTGAACGGCCCTCAGGCCGGTGAGCCTTTCGGCGGTATCCAGGTTTTATTCGTCGGGGACCTGTTCCAATTGCCGCCGGTGGTCAAAAGGCAGGAAGAAGAGATCCTTGCGGCCAGGCAGTATGAAAGCCCGTTCTTTTTCAGCGCCAAGGCGCTGCAAGACCGTGAATTCTCACCGGTTGAACTCACCAAAATATACAGGCAGACGGACGCTGAATTCGCCGAGATGCTGAACCGGATACGCGTCGCGGAAGGGCTTGGCCCGGTTGTGGCGCGTGTTAACCGGCAATGTGCCGGCCGGTCCGATGAACATCCTTTTCTGATAACTCTGACCTGCAAGAACGCGGCCGCCGACGAGATCAATCAACTGAAACTTCAGGAACTGCCGGGAGAGGTTAAGGCGTTCTTGGGAGAAGTTTCCGGAAAATTTGCCGTGCAGGAGGAAAAACTTCCTTCGCCGCTGAATTTACAGCTTAAACCCGGAGCCCAGGTCATGTTTACCAAAAATGACGAACTGAAACGCTGGGTCAACGGAACGCTGGGCAAGGTCGCGGGTTTTGAAAAAGACGCGATCCGGGTGGAGCTGATCTCCGGTGAGAAAGGAATAGTTCATGACGTGCAGAGAGTTGGCTGGGAATCATTAAGATATGAATATGATCCCGTGAAAGACAAGATAAAATCGGCCGTGATCGGAACCTATACCCAGTTCCCTTTGATGCTGGCGTGGGCGGTCACGATACACAAGAGCCAGGGAAAAACTTTAGAAAAGGTCCGCATTGATCTGGATGACGGGGCTTTCGCGCCGGGGCAGGTTTACGTGGCCTTAAGCCGCTGCCGGTCGCTGCAGGACATCAGCCTGGCGCGCCCGATTAATCCGGCGGAAATAAAATGCGACCCGCGGATCAAACGGTTTTATGAGGCGATCGCGCGCGGGCGCGATGGAGAATTACACGAGGAAGTTGTGGATGATAAAAGAATATAAGGTAACAGCTTTGGCCGAAGAATCAATTTTGTGGATTGCTAGAAAATTTATTTATGAAGAAGACAGGAAACAATTTCGCTTTTATTGACAGCCAGAATTGAAATTTAATGGAGGATTGTAAAATGAAAATCGACGGCATTCGTTACAAACACGGCATGATTCAGCGGCTGTCGGAACGGGAGAATTTAGAGGTTCTTGAATTGACGGAAAAAGAGATCCCGCAAGAAATCCGCAGGTTAATCGAAGTCAATGATTTGCTTTCTTTGAGCGGTACGTTCGGGATGAAAGAGGGCGGCGACCCAACCGAATACGAGAAGCTGGAAATCACCGCCGGCGGCAAAAAGACGGAAATCGAAATATTCAATAAAGGCATGTCCATCTTTTTGCGGGAGACCCCGGAATTAAAGAGGGTTTTTGAAGTCTGCTGTCGTCTGCAGAGAATGGGCGCGGAGGGGGAAAGCGGCGGCGGGGAGAACGGATTCAAAAATTATCACGAATTTTCCGATGAAGCATTGGCTGATTTTCTTTTCACCGAAGAGGATCGTCTGCCGCGGGCGGCGGTGGATGAGTTTGTCCGTCGCGGGGAGCGGATGGTGCCGCGGCTTTCGGAAATTGTGTCCAATCAGTTTGCCTGGACCCGTGACCTGCCGGAGTGGTGGGCGGTGGTCCACGCCGCGTTCATTATCGGCGCCATAGGCAGGGAATCTGCGGTGATTCCGCTTTTACGCGCCCTGCGCTGGGCCGATGCCTATGACTGCGACTGGCTGACCGAGGCCATTCCAGCCATGCTCGGCAGGATCGGGCCTGGCGCTGTCCCTCTTCTTAAAATGATGGCGGCGGATCAGACCAACGGACAATTTCTCCGGTCAGGCGCGATGAGCGCTTTGGCATCGGCCGCCTGGCACCATGACGATATCAAAAAAGATATCACAACTTTTATTTATTCTATGTTTACGGATGAACAGAGCGATATAGAAATGAGGCAGTCTGCCGGCAATGTTCTGCTTGATCTGAAATGCGGGGAGTATAAGGACGCGCTTCTGGCGTTCGGACGGGAAGAGAGAATGCGCAAAGACGAGGACCGCTCTTACCTCGCGGATTTTTTTGAGGACGATGTCGAGCGCGTGTTCAGGGAAGGGTGGCGGGATATGGAAAATCTGGACCGTGACTGGCTGACTTTTTACGACGAGCGGCAAATACAAGACCGGCAGCGGCGATGGCGTGAGGAAGCCGCGCAGGAGGAGCCGGAGGAAGAACCGGCGCCGGCCAGGCCTGCCGCGCTCAAGGTCGGCCGCAATGCCCCCTGCCCCTGCGGGAGCAAGAAGAAGTATAAAAAATGTTGTTTGGGAAAGGGCATTTATGAATGAGCGGGGCTCCGGGGCGGGGGTGCGCGCCCATGCCGGCCGGTGGAAGACATGCGGCTGGCACGGCCGATTCACCCGGCCGAAATCAAATGCGGCCCGCGGATCAAACGGTGTTATTGAGCTTTGTACACCCAATAGGAAAAATTCTAAGAGAACAAAGCGACTTGCCTATCGAGTCCGCCGTGAAACAGACGAGAGAGGCAAGAATATTGACTACCTTAATGCTATTGGTTAAGCAAAAGTCAATATGAGGGGCTGGCGCGTGGGAAGTGAGCGACGGCAACCGTTGAGCGCGCGCAATGATGTTATGGATATTTATCTGAATAATTTATTGTTGGAAACAGGACGAGCGAAGAGGGTGGGGTAAGATTTAAAATGTTTAGAGATACGGATTATATCGCTCATCGTAGAGAGAAAGATGGAGAAATCCAGAATCTTTCCAAACACCTTGCTGAGGTTTCGGAATTAACAGGTCAGTTTGCTTCAAAGATTGGTTTAAAAGAGCAGGGAGAATTAATAGGCCTTTTACACGATATTGGGAAAGCAAGTCAAGAATTTCAACAATATATTAAATCTGCTGTTGGTCTTATCAATTCCGACGAGGATGATTATGTGGATGCTGCAGGATTAAAGGGGAAGATTGATCATTCTACAGCAGGCGCACAATTGATTTATCGAAATCTTGTGGACAAAGGTGTTCAGGAGTTGTTTGTTGCACAGGTTTTGTCGCTGTGTGTCGCCTCGCATCATTCGGGATTAATGGACTGTATCGCCCCTGCGGGCAATGATGCCTACTCGAAGCGCATGATTAAGAAAGAAGAAAAGACACACATTGATGAAGTCTTTGCCAAGATCAATGATGCGACGAAAACGCAAATAATTAAATTGTTGCAATCAGAAAAGTTACTAAAAGAAACAGCAGATCGTTTTAAGGCATTGAAAACTCCGATTGACTCTCAAGAAACGGGATCCTTAAAATGCGGCTTATTACTGCGGTTCCTTTTTAGCTGTCTTATTGATGCCGATCGTTTGAATACAGCTGATTTTGAAATGCCAAGCTTAAAAAAAGTTCGAAACTATGGGGAGTATGATAGTTGGCCTATTTTGATAAACAGGTTGAATAAGAAACTGGCTGATTTCAATTCTTCCGCAGGTATGAATATTGTACGTGAGCAAATTTCACAGGCTTGTTTTGACTTTTCTGGTAAGCGCAAGGGTCTTTATCAATTGACTGTTCCTACGGGAGGTGGAAAAACATTTGCCAGTTTGCGATTTGCCCTGTCTCATGCGGATAAGCACAAAATGGATAGGATTATTTACGTATTGCCATATACGACGATTATTGACCAGAATGCTGAGGAAATAAGAAAAATTTTAGAAACAAAGGACAAGAAAGGCAAGTATCAAAGTCGTATTGTACTGGAGCATCACTCTAATCTAACGCCCGATAAAGAGACGGCAAGGCAAAAGGTGCTTTCTCAAAATTGGGATGCGCCCGTTGTTTTGACGACCGGAATTTTTCAGCGAGTTTGACCTCAGGCAGGTTGCATAACTACTTCTGAGG